>NZ_JBXVVK010000011.1:0-105326 GCF_057219715.1 Staphylococcus sp. 510
TTAAAGTTGAGATTCAGAACTTTGAAACATTCGAACAACATTTTCCAGCTCATGATGAAACATTTACAAATGCTAATATCGATTACAAAGATATTGCTGAAGAAATAAGAGAAGCCGAATAACTATAAATGAAGCCTGAGGTAAGTCATGTCTTGCCTCAGGCTTTGTTACGTTATTAGAAATATCATTAAAATTGAGATTGATAAGCCGATAAAAATGCATATACCGTATCAAGGTAAGGTGTCGTTATATGATATTCTTGAGCCTTCTTATAAATGTATCCTTGTATAGACTCCATTTCTAAAGGTCTTCCAGATGTGATATCATAGTACATACTTGTTCCCATCTGATCAGGATACCCCTCATATATTGTCATAATAGAGTCGCGTGTGTTTACATCAAAATTGAGTCCCTCAGCACGAGCTACGGAAATCCCCTCTGAAATGATGCCACGACAAATATTCCGAATATGTGATGATCGTAATAATTTAGCAGTATCTCGGCCCAATGCAGTAATTGAATTGATCCCCAAATTAACTAATAGTTTATACCATATCTTTTCTTCTATATTCTCTTCGAGTATGATTTCAATATTCGTTTGGTTGGTTAACTTTTGTAATTTTCGAGTTCTTGGTGTATCTTTCAAGTGAAGGCGATAGTCTCTAAAATGAGTGACGTCATTGTTATTTTTTTGACCACTGATATACACAACGGCCTGATATGAATTTGGAAAAGGTATGCGCTCTAATTGTCCATAGCCATTTTGAGCGAGAATGATGATCGTCTCTTCATGGATAATAGGTGATAATTGAGTAATGACTGTTTCTAATTGATATGTTTTAACTGCAATAAATACAATATCAAGTGGTTGCGTTATATCTTGATAAGGCGTTACAGAAATTGTTTTAGATTGATGCCCATTTTCTGGGAAATAATTTAGAGTATCTTTTTGTTTTCCAATGAGTAAAGTGTCAGGATATGCTTGCTGTAATTCAATAGCAATCGTTGTTCCAACGGCACCTGGGCCAATAACACCAATTGTCATAATATTATTCTTTCCTTTCTGGGATAGATTCATTATACTATTGCTTAATAATATAGGAAATTGAGGATGAATTGAATTGAAAACTATAGCTCAGTTAGTAGAAATGAAAGAACAAAGCAATAAAATTTCAATGGTTACTGCTTATGATTTTCCTAGTGCAAAGCAAGCACAACAAGCAGATATAGATATGATTTTAGTAGGAGATTCCTTAGGAATGACTGTGTTAGGTTATGAAAGTACAGTTCAAGTTACAATAGACGATATGATTCATCATGGTAAAGCGGTTCGACGTGGTGCATCTGATACATTTGTAGTCGTAGATATGCCTATTGGTGCGGTGGGGATTAGTGATGAATTAGATTTGAAAAATGCATTAATGTTGTATCAACAAACAGAAGCAAACGCGATTAAAGCAGAAGGTGCACATTTAACTGCATTTATTCGAAAAGCTACTCAAATAGGTATTCCTGTTATGGCACATTTAGGATTAACACCGCAAAGTGTTGGTGTTATGGGATACAAATTGCAAGGTAGTACCAAAGAAGCGGCATTACAATTAATTGAGGACGCGCATCATGTAGAAGAAGCTGGTGCAATTGCGCTTGTGCTCGAAGCAATTCCTAGTGATCTGGCACAAGAAATTAGCCAACAATTATCAATTCCAGTTATAGGCATTGGTGCAGGTAAAGATACTGACGGACAAGTATTGGTTTATCATGACATGTTAAATTATGGTGTCGATCGACATGCCAAATTTGTTAAGCAATATAGTGATTTTTCAATAGGTATTAATGGTTTAAAACAATATAATGAAGAAGTAAAATCAGGCGCATTTCCATCCGAAGCACACACGTATAAGAAAAAAATTATGAGCGAGGTAAATAAAAATGACTAAAGTGATTACAACGGTAAGTGAAATGCAAAGTATTGCTAAAGAATACAAGAGACATGGTCAAACGATTGGTTTTGTACCAACGATGGGTGCATTACATGAAGGGCATTTAAAAATGATGGAATTATCATCAGAATTTAACGATATCACTGTAGTTAGTATATTTGTTAATCCTTTACAATTCGGTCCAAATGAAGACTTCGATGCATATCCACGTCAAATTAATAAAGATGTTGAAATGATGGAAGAAATTGATGTAGATTATGTATTTTATCCAAGTGTAGAAGAAATGTACCCTGATGAACTAGGTGTAACATTGAAGGTGGGTAAATTAGCTCATGTATTAGAAGGTGCACAACGACCAGGACATTTTGAAGGTGTCGTAACAGTAGTAAATAAATTATTTAATATTATTAGTCCAGACTATGCTTACTTTGGTAAAAAGGATGCACAACAATTGGCTATCGTTGAAAAAATGGTTAAAGACTTCAATCACCCAATTGAAATCATTGGCGTTGACATCGTTCGTGAAAAAGATGGATTAGCTAAAAGCTCACGAAATGTATATTTAACAGAAGAAGAACGTCAGGAAGCCGTTCATTTAAGTAAAAGTTTGAAATTAGCACGTGATTTATATAATAATGGTGAACGCAATAGTTCTGTTATTATAGATGAAATTACACAGTACTTATTAGATTATACAAGTGGTCAAGTTGATGAAGTTGCCATTTATAGTTACCCAGAATTAGAAGAGCAATCTAAAATTCAAGGCCAAATCTTTATTTCATTAGCTGTTAAATTTTCTAAAGCACGTTTGATAGATAATATAATAATTGGAGCTGAATAAGTTGATTAGAACAATGATGAATTCTAAAATTCATAGAGCAAGAGTGACAGAATCCAACTTGAATTATGTTGGAAGTATCACGATTGATTCTGACATTTTAGATGCCGTTGATATACTGCCAAATGAGAAAGTAGCCATCGTCAACAATAATAATGGTGCACGTTTTGAAACATATGTCATCGCTGGTGAAAGAGGTAGTGGCAAAATTTGTTTAAATGGTGCCGCTGCAAGATTAGTTGAAGTAGAAGATATAGTTATAATTATGACTTATGCACAATTAAATGAAGAAGAATTGAAGTATCATGCACCTAAAGTAGCAGTATTGAATGAACATAATGAAATCATTGAGATGATACATGAAAAAGAGAATACGATTGTGTTATAAGTTGTATCATTCGATATAAAATGAAGTCCTAATTCATCACGAGAAGTGGTTGATTAGGACTTTTAATTTTTATTAAATAAAATAAAAATAATATAGAATAGGGCGGTTAAATGGGATATAATTTATCTAAGTAAATATAGCGGAGGAATTGAATAGACATGAAATGTCCAAATTGTGGTCAGAATTATCAACAAGAAGATCAATGTTGTGGTCATTGCGGATACAAATTAACGCGTCAAAATGATCATACAACAACTAGTACAACAGCATCTACAATAAAAGAGACACAACAACATTCTACTAAAACTAACGATGACAATGTGAAAAGTAGAAGAGATAACGAAAACTTTAAACAAGGTACAACATCACACCAAACAAAGAGAAAGTTATCTACACTAGGTGAAAACGATGCGCATTTTGAAGAAATAATGAAAGATAAAACGGCGTCTTTTGAACATAAAATGAAAGATTTAACAGACGAAAGTAAACAGTTTTTTAACCATGTGTTTAAATCATCAGACCAAAGCGATGTGATATATAGTTATCGATTATTAGTGACGTTAATATGTGCTGGATTACTTTTAAGTACATTATTAATCATCATTCTAGCATCTGATATATTTTTATTATTTCCAGAAAGTTCACCATTTAAAGCTATTTTTTATATGTTAATGATCATCCTAGGTAGTTTAGCTTTATCAGTTACTATTTTATATTGCATCGTGAAATATACTTTAACAACGACGATAGAATTTCATAAGGTTTTTTCAGATTATGTTGTTATTAACACTTTCTCAGTTTTAGCATTATTAATTGGATTAGTATTAGCCATTTTATCTATCTTTAAATTAGCATTGATTATCATGCTATTAGCATTTGTACTATTATATATCATCTCACCAACGTACATGTTAGTGAAATATAGTGGTATCTATCCTACAAAATTTGCGAGTATTTATGGTATTATCATTTACCAATTTGTCTTGATGGTCATCGTTTATTTATTAGGGCATATGATTATACAACAATTAATTAATGATTACTTGATGAAACTGTTTGGTAGTGGTTTTAGTGGTTTATTGTAACAGATGTGGTATGCCTAAACATTACTATCTCACTCAATATTGTCCATCTTATTATTCAAAAGGCATTAATAAAAAACATGACAAAAATCATTTGCATCAAATACATGAAGCACATACGTCGCATAGATACCGATTTCGTAAACCACGTAAACCATTGTTTTTGATTGTGGTTTTACTGATGATTATGGTCATTATATTAGTAAGTTGGGTATACTATTTTAGATATGAAAATTCAGCAGACAAAAGAATTCAAGCATTTTCAGAGGCAATGAGATATAAGGATAAAGAGCAATTAACATCATTAGTGACCTCAAATCATCAACCATTGACAGATGAGGAAGCGGTGGCATATTTTGCTTTAATACAAACAATGGGTGGATCCGATAGATATATGAAACAAATCAAATCAGCCATCCATCAGTTAGATCAGAATGAAGCTACATCAAAAGATATCAACATTGATGGTGTGACGATTTTAACGATCAATAAGAAAACGCAATTATATGGTTATATCAAAGAATTTCAATTTGAAATACCCCAATTTCGTTTTATATTAGATGCTAAAGATAATGGTGAATTAACATATCAATTAAATGATAAAAAGCATGAAATACGTTTAGTAAAAGGTCATATTGTGAGTCTTGAAGCAGTACCATTAGGAGAATACAAATTAAAAGCGACTAAAAAAGTGGGTAACCGTACTTACGACGGTCATGTCGTATTAAGTTTAAAGCAGTACGGCACGATGGCTAAAGAAGACTTTAGTGAAAAGTGATTTAAAGTGACGACTAAAAATAGTTATATGTTTAAGAAAGTAGAGTTAGTATTAAACGATAAACATGTAGGAAGAGTCAAAGATTATATCACCTATGGCCCTTATAGCGGAGAAGAAGATTTACTTGTATATGGAGTAGGGTATATAGGAAATCAATCATTCAAATCAAATGAAGTAAATGTACCATCCATTAATAGCGATGAAAGTCCTGTTAATGTCGTACTTAAATTTAATGAGTCGGAAATCTTTAGTCAGACTCGAACTAAAGATAATCATGGTATGACAAAAAATAAATGATATTTATCTTAAGGAGAAGGCGTACAGTACTTCTCTTTTTTTGTTGGTTTAATATTGATGATAGTTATTTTATTAGATATTAAAATAAAAAAATTTAGTAAATATAAGTTTAAAGGTAATTGACCTATCTAAAAATATAACTAACTTTAATAAAGAATTTTATAAATATTTCAAAAATCGATAGAAAACAACATAAATATAATGTTATACTTTGCAAAGATTAAAAATAGAAATTGGGGGTAACATTATGAAATGTCCAAATTGTGGTCATCAAGTCGAACAAGATGACGTTTTTTGTGGGGAATGTGGTACTAAATTAGAACGTCAATCAAAATCAGTCACAGCTGCTGAAAATGATATTCAAAAAGCAGATTCTAATTCACAGTCTCATCATTCAACACACGCATCTAGTCACCACGCAATCAACTCAAATAGCAATGCCTCATACGCGCAATCACAATCTATGAACCAAGGTGCGCCATCTAATTCAATGAATCAACAAAATGCATCTACCGAAAATAGTTCAAATTCAAACTTCAATCACAGTCAGCATCAACAAGCACAAAACAATACTAATCAACAGCAATTCCAAAACCAACAGTATCAGCAACAAAATCAACAATTCCAAAATCAACAATTTCAACAACAACCGCATGGTTATCAAAAACAACCTAATCAATTTAGTGAACAAGCTAAAGAGGTTACAGCTGAAAGTAAAGGCTTTTTCAAAAGTGCTTTTGTAGATCCAGACAGAGAAATTAAAAGTATACATACATTTAGTTTCAAATTATTAGGATCACTATTAGCAATTGGATTAATTTTAATAGCAATTATTTTATTCTTAGCTATTCCTGAAGAAGTATCTTTATTTACTTCAGAAGCTAAAATTGTTTTTTCTATCATTTTTAGCTTAATTATTTTATTAGCTGCAATTGTAGGTGCAACGTTTGGTATTACTAGATTAGTTGTAGTCCAAGCAATACCATTTAAAAAAGTGCTTTCAGATTTTGTATTTATAAATAGTGTAACAGTGGCAACATTATTATTATCAATCATTTTATTAATCATGGAAGCATATACGTTTGGTACGGTTATTCTTATCTTATCATTCGTTATACTTGTCACTTCAGGTGTTTATTTAATTGCCAAATATAGTGGCATTAATCATACAAGATTTTCAAGCTTTTACGGTATGATTATTTATTTAATTGTTATTTTCATTTTAATGAGAATATTTGGTGAGGTAACATTCTCAAGTATCTTAGAAACATTCAATGAAACGAAAGATTCATTATTTAATAGCTTATTTGGTGGGGGTAGTACGTATTAATGAAATATTGTAGTAATTGTGGTAATCCTTTACGCCCAGATGTAAAGATATGTACGAATTGTGGTGCACCAGTTAATGGATCATCAAATGCAACACAATCAACTCAAAGTCAAGGAAACGCACAACGACAACAAAGTTATAATAATGCGAATATGCATCAACAGTATCAACCACAACCCAAAAAAAGTAAGAAAAAGGTTATTTTTATTGTTTTAATTATTGCGGTTGTATTGGCGATGTTAATTGCCATTTTTGCAATCCTGAAACATCAATTTTCACCTGAAAGTCAAGCAGATAATATCGCACATGCAGTGAAAAAAGATGATGCTAAAGGTTTAGCAAAACAAGTAACATCAGATAATCATAAATTGAGTGAAGAAGAAGCAAGAGCATATTTAAATTACATTAAAGCTGAAGACGACTTAACTAACGTTGCGAATCAAATTAAAAATAATACTAAAGAAATCAAGCAAGGTAAGTATAATAGTTTATCAGTCAATGCGAATGATAATAATGTGTTGAATATTGAGAAGAATGGTAAAAAATATTTATTCTTCGATAAGTACAACTTTAATATTCCGCAACATACGGTATCTATTTATCCTAATGATAGTGGTGATATCACTTATACATTTAATGGTGAGAAACATCATATTTCTGTTGAAAAAGAAGAAGAAAAAACGTTAGGTGCATTCCCAGTTGGTGATTATAATCTAAAAGCATCTAAGAAAATGGGTGGCAAAACGTTTAATGGTGCGCTTGATATTACTATGAGTGAAGATGAAGCTACTGCCAAGGAATCATTTAAACAAAAACGTTTCACTGTAACAACTGAAGGCGGTTCGATGTTAGATGATATTAAAATCTATGTGAACGATAAAAATTCAGGAGATGAATCAAAAACATATGGTCCTTATGATCCTGATGAAGAGGTAATTGTTTATGCCCAAGGTACATTAGATGGTCAATCATTTAAATCAAGTTCAGTGAATGTTTCAAGTGCAAGTAATGAAGATGATGGCGTATCGGAAGTCACATTGAAATTTGATGAAGACGCGATTGATGACGCATATGATAAGAAAATGGATGAAGACGATGATAGTGACAGTAGCGATTCAGGTGAAGTTACAAGAAGTAATGTTATCGATAAAGTAGAATCATATGAAGGTCATAAATTAGATACAGATACGTATACGTATAAAGAACCAGAAAAAACGGATGACGGTAAATGGGGATTCTCATTTGAAGATAAAGATGGAGACTTAGCTGGGTCATATACAGTAGACACAGATGATGGTTACGTAACAGAATATGATGAAGACGGCGAAAAAGTAGGTTCAGGCTACTAAGATAACCATACTTTATAGATCATTTTAAATTGATTACTCAAACTAAAAATAAGAAGGGCCACTCATCAGAGTGGTCCTTCTTAAATATACCATTATTTTGTAACTGGAATGATCAGTTGAGAATCATATTGGCCACCTGTATGAATGTGATGAAGTCCTTTATTAACGCGTTCTTCATGTTCATAGCGTGTTTTCATACCAGGTGTACTATTACCTTTAACAATTTCACTACCTTTGACAACAACGACTAGTGTTTCACCTTGTTTGAAACGTGTGCCAGATGGTAATAATTCGATTTCAACAGGAACAATGTCTCCTTTATTAAGTTTGAGCTCTTGTTCATGTTTATGCCAAGGTTGAGCGATAGTTGATTTGTCTTGGTCTAACTCACGATGAGATGCACGTAACCAACCTGTAGCTACTTGACCTTGTTCAATATGGTTGAAGTCTGGGAAGTGCACTTCGTTACCACGACGATCTAGTTTTTTAATACCTGCGAATAAGTCCATATCGTCTGCATCATCTGTACTTACCCAAAGTTTTAAGTTCATATTTCCTACTAATTCTGTGTCATGATCGAATGTATAGCTAAAGCGTACATCATCTTGTTCATTTTCAGAATCGTATTGAGTTGAACTTTCTTCATTGACAGCATTTTGATTTAAAGTTAAGTCTTTAGCATTTAGATATAAAGGTGTGTAGTTCGTATTTGGTAGTGGGAATGCTGTTGCTGTTTTGAATTCACCTTTATAGAATTGATCTCTTACTTCATAAGTGACAGTTGGTGTTTCTTTCCAATCATTATCTTCTTATTTAAGGTAATAATCGAAGAATGCTTTTTGGCGTTCAAGGTTTTCACGAGCATAATAACTTTCCCATTCTTTACGACCATGGATATATAACCATTTGTCTTCTGAACTTGCTTGTTTAAACCCTTCAAATGAACCACGATTGTGTAAACCTTGTGTTGACCAACTTGCACAAGCTAATAATGGTGTTTTAATTTGATGTAATGGTGCTTGACGTTGTTTCCAATAATCATCGAATAATGGATGGTCTTTTTGAGCTTGAATTAAATCTTCAATGTTTGGATTATCAGTCCATCTCGCAAAAATACCTTGAATCCAGAAACGGAAGAAACCTGTATCAGGAATACCACCATGGAAGGCTACTTCACGGTACATATCATTGAGTCCTTCCCAAGGAATCATTGCTTTTAAATGAGGGGGATTTAATGAAGCAACCCACCATTGTGTAACAGCTAGGTAAGAGACACCATTGGTACCTACATTACCATTACTCCATTCTTGTTGTGCAGCCCATTCGATGACTTCGTAGTAGTCTTCAGCTTCACGTTTTGACCAAGGTGATAGCACACCATTTGATTTAGAGCTACCTCTTAAAGCAAGTTTAACTACTACATAATCTTGAGGTACCCAGAAACCTGGATCTGGTGATTCTTCAGGTGTAAAACTAGAAGTTGGAATAGGACCTAAAGTAGGCCATTGCGCCCCCATATTAGTAATTTTAGGTTTATTATCTTTACCATAAGTGTCGGCTGACATGACAACGGGGAATTGTCCTTCTTTATTCGGACGGAAAATATTGACGTATAATTTTTCGCCATCTTTCATTTCTACAGCCACATCTTTTTCCATAATCATTTCTTGATTACCGAATTGTACACTATCTACAACGATATGATTAAGACCTTCTTTAACATCGTTAACATCTGTAACAGTTAATTGAGGATTACCTAATAAATTTCTTGTCATATGAATCACCCTTTTTAGTTAATTTTCTTTACACTTTTATCGTAAAGGGTTAAGTAGATAATTCCAATCATCAATGTAGATGATTTGTATGTTAACCAACAAACCCCTTATAATTGTTGGAAAGTAAGCTATTAAGGAAGTGACATAATGCCACAAGACCGACGTGTTAGAAAATCACAAGCAGCAATTAGACATGCATTTATCGATTTGCTTCATAAATATGAATTAGAACAAATCACGGTTCAACAAATATCAGATTTGGCAGATGTGAATCGAAGTACTTTTTATACTCATTACATAGATAAATATGATTTATTAGAAAAATTGGAAGATGAACAGGTAGAAATTATTAGAACGTTTATTGAAGAGGGAGATGTATATAAGAATCAAACATTCTCTACTGAAAGTATCCGTACGATTATGGAATTTTTAATAGGTAATATAGAAAAGAATATGGAATTTTATCAATTAATGTTTACGATGGGGAAAGATTCAAATTTACATGAAAAGTTATATGAATTAATCACAGGTCATCTAAATCATTTTAAAAATGAAAATAATAAAATAGGAGATATCCCATTTTCTTATTTTATGAGTTATGTATCAGGTGCTGGATTATCATTTATACGACATTGGGTAGAGGATCCTAATCGCATTGCTAAAGATGAATTAATACAGTATTTTTACGATATTGTTAATAATGGGCCGGCTACGATAATTAGAAGAACAGAATAAAAATAAAAGGTTGGGACACAAACTTTATGTGTCTCAACCTTATTGTATTAATTATGATTGTGGAATAGCGTTGTAATCTTGACCGTGTAACATCCATCTTACGCCGTATTTATCTGTAAATACGCCCATCTTACCGCCCCAGAATTGCTCTGATAATGGTAATTCAACGTCGATAGAATCATGGTCTTTAATTTTATCATAGAAAGTTTCTACTCTTTCTACATCAGCTTGATCATTAATATCAAAATCAATTAATAATGAAATGCCGTTATTGATAGGTTGGATTCGGCTAAATGAATCCGCGCCTAAGATTTTTACACCAATAATTTCAAATTCAGAGTGCATTGTCGCTTCTTTGGCTTGCTCTTTAGTCATACCAAAATGTTCAGCTTGGTCTTCGCCAACCTCTAAACGTTTAATATTTGTTGCACCAAAAACTTCTTCGTAATATTTAAGCGCTTCTTTCGTATTTGGAAAAGCTAAATATGGTGATAATTGAGTCATATGATACCCCTTGTTATTTTTTATTTTATTGCTAATCACATCATACAATGTTTTAGGTGAAAAGAATAGAATTATGTATGATTGGTTTATAAATAATGGAAGTTAGTCACAGTTTTTAATTATCTTATTTATATCGATATAGTAGTGAACTAGAAATGACTTTTTATGTATCATTTATTGTATAATATTCATAAATTATATTATGACATAAAAAGAAGGTGTTTCTTTTGATTGAAGCGGGCGAAATTTTAAAGAAAATGAAGAACCAAAAGGTCAATTATGACAAAGTTTTAAGAAAAATGATTCAACAATGGGAGGAAAACGGGGAACGACCTAAAATATTATTACATAGTTGTTGTGCACCTTGTAGTACCTATACCTTAGAATTTTTGACACAATATGCGGATATCGCGATATATTTTGCTAATCCCAATATTCATCCTAAGAGTGAATATTTAAGACGTGCTAAAGTTCAAGAAATGTTTGTAAATGACTTTAATGAAAAGACGGGGGCAAATGTAAAATATATTGAAGCAGTTTATCAACCACATGAATTTATGAAAATGGCTAAATCAAAAGGACTTACTGAAGAAAAAGAAGGTGGTCTACGATGTACAACTTGTTTTGAAATGAGACTTGAGATGGTTGCTGAAGCAGCGATTAAGTATGGTTATGATTACTTTGGTAGTGCAATCACATTGTCACCTAAGAAGAATGCGCAATTAATTAATCAACTTGGTATGGATGTTCAACAAATTTATAATATTAATTATTTACCCAGTGATTTCAAGAAAAATAAGGGCTATGAACGATCTATTGAAATGTGTAAAGATTATCATATTTTTAGACAGTGTTACTGTGGGTGTGTGTTTGCTGCAATGAAACAAGGTATTGATTTTAAAGCAATTAATAAAGAAGCCAATGCATTTTTACAGCAATTTTAAAAAAGACCCAGAGCAAAGGTGGTATATCCTTGACTCTGGGTCTTAATATTGATTAAATCATTCTATGAATGAAACGGACGATAGCCATAATAGCTATGACGAGCATTGCTGCAAAAGAAAAGAGTTTAAATCGTTTATTTTTTTTTTAATTTCTTTGTCTTCATTTTGCATCATTTCTTGTAATTCACGTTCGATTTCTAAATCAAGATCTGTTTTTCGATAACCATTAAGGCCTTTTCTTTCATCTTCGTCATTTGAAGAATGTGATTTTTTATTCTCGGTTGTGTCTTGTTGTGTGGACTGATTCATTTCTTTATCTTTGATATCTTCTCGCATTGTATAATGCCTCCTATAATCATGACACATACTTTTAATGATTCATTTGATGTAAAGTCATTGATTCATCGTTAACTGCTTTTTAATTATTTTACATCTAATCCGATAATATCGCTAATATGATGATAACCATTTTGGTTTAAATATTGTACAATGTCTTTATTTATTTTCTTAGTTAATCCTGGACCTTCAATAACTAATGAAGAATATATTTGTAATAAAGAGGCACCATTGCGTAACATTTGGATAGCATCTTCAGCATTAAAGATACCGCCTGTACCAATAATTAAGAGTTCTCCTTTAGTTTCTTGATATGCTAATTTAACAAGTTTTAAATTACGTTCAAATAAAGGACGTCCGCTTAAACCACCCTCTTCAACACGGTTAGCTGATTTTAAACCATCACGTTTACGTGTCGTATTTGCAAGAATGACACCATCGAAATGTGTTTGAATGGTTGGTAATAGAGATTTCAAACCTTCTTCGTCCATATCAGACGTTAATTTTAAGAAAATAGGTACATTGATTTCATTGTTTGCTTTAAACGTTTCTAACGCATTGCATAACATTGAAAATTCATCTTTATCGTGAAAATTTTGTAAGTTTTCAGTATTAGGTGAGCTAATATTGACAGTAAAGAAATTAACATCATTTTTGAATGTATCAATAACTTTAATATAGTCTTGATAACGTTCGTCGTAAGAGGTCATTTTGTTGACCCCAACGTTTAGACCAATAGGTGTATGGTAAGCATAACGGCGTAGATGACTAAGTGCTTTGTTCATACCCATATTATTAAAGCCCATACGATTAATTAAGGCATCATCCTCTAATAAACGATACATACGAGGTTGTGGATTACCTGGTTGTGGCTTTGGTGTGATACCACCAAGTTCTAATGCACCGAAACCAAGATTTTCTAAAGCTTTAGGTACTTCGCAAGATTTGTCATAACCAGCTGCAAGACCGATTGGATTTTCAAATGTAATACCGCGGATATCTTGAGATAACATAGGATTTTGATAATCGAATAATTTTTTCATAATCGGTAATACATAGGATTGTTTTTGTGCAATTTTTAAGGCGTCGATAGTTAATCCGTGTGCTTTTTCAGGTTCAATTTTAAATAAAAGGGGTTTAATTAATTTATACATGTTAACGCTCCTAGTTCATTATATTTGAGGCTTACTATCCTCAACTTAATATATGTGAAACTTTTCCTTTTAATAGACTAGCATTTTCATTTACAATTTCCTAGTTAAATTATAAAAATTAAAAAAATAGACGAACTTTTATAATGTGGTCATACACATTGAGGGTGGCTTTAACGATTAAGCGATTGGAAATGAGGTAATATAATTAGTATTCAGTAGTATAGGGAAGGTGACATCATGGCTATAGATTGGAAAGAGCATTTACCATTAGATTATATTAAAGAGATTACACCAGTCAGTGGTGGAGATGTGAATGAAGCATTTAAAGTAATAACACAACAAGATGATACGTTCTTCTTATTAGTACAACGTAACCGAGATGAATCATTTTATGCTGCAGAAATTGCAGGTCTGAATGAATTCGAAAATGCAGGTATTACTGCACCCAAAGTCATAGCAAGTGGAGAGATAAATGGGGATGCGTATTTAATTTTAAGTTATCTTGAGGAAGGGTCATCCGGCAGTCAAAAAGATTTGGGACAATTAGTTGCTAAAATGCATAGTCAACAACAAGAAGATGGCCAATTTGGATTCCGGTTACCACATGAAGGGGGCGATATTTCATTTGATAATTCATGGACGGACAACTGGAAAGACATTTTTATTTATCGCCGTATGGATCATATTCGAGATGAATTATTACGTAAACAACTATGGAATGAGGAAGATAATAAAGTATATGAACAGGTGAGAGCGGTGATGCTGGATGCATTAGACCAACACCAAAGTAAGCCATCGTTATTACATGGTGACTTATGGGGTGGTAATTATATGTTTTTATCAGATGGTCGTCCAGCTTTATTTGATCCAGCACCATTGTACGGTGATCGTGAATTTGATTTAGGTATTACAACCGTATTTGGTGGTTTTACTCAAGAGTTTTATGATGAATATGAAAAGCATTATCCGTTAGCTAAGGGTGCGTATGAACGATTAGAATTCTATAGATTATATTTATTGATGATACATTTATTAAAATTCGGTGGAATGTATGCAAGCAGTGTTAATCGCTCAATGGAAACAATATTAGAGTAAAGAAAAGCACGCGTTGAATTATTTTTCAACGCGTGCTTTTTTAATCAGCTTATTTATGCCACATGTTTAATAATACTTCGGCAAAGCCTTCAGGTTTTTGTACATAACCTAAATGACCGCCAGGAATATCAACGATTGGTAAACCAATTTGTTCATTGATATAGAAGTTAACATTTTGTGGGAATGATTCTCTAGAGTCAGTACCATTTAGTAATGTGATTTGATCTTCATGTTTTTTAAAGTCATCTAAAGTAATATCTGAGTGTGTATATTGGCGAATTTCGTATTCAGACCAGAACATCACACGTTGATATTGTTCTTTTTGAGCTTCTTCTGTTTCTGCAGGTTGAGACATCATTTTAGCATCGATAGGTGCAATATTAAGTGTTTCAGCAAATGTTTTCATACCTTTTTCTAATCCTTCTGTAAGGATTTGGTTTACAATTTCATCATTTTTATCTTTCCAGTATTTACTATCTGGTAAGAATGTATTGATTGGTGGTTCGTGGAAAGCAATTTGTTTAACTACTTCTGGATGTTCTTTAAGTACATGCATAGCAACGATTGAACCAGAACTTGAGCCTAAAACATAGACGGGTTCATCGCTAAGTGATTGTGCTAATTCTGCAATATCTTTTGCGTCGCGTTTTACACGATAATTGTCGTCTGGATTTGCTGCTGATTCTGGTAGTGGTTCTGTTAACTCACTTTCACCATAGTCACGACGATCTACTGCAACTACAGTGAAGTGATCTTTTAATTGTTGTGCTAATGGCATAAAGATGTCGCCAGTTCCATTGGTACCTGGGATGAATATTAATACCGGACCTTGTCCAATTTGATGGTAGCGTAATTTAGCACCTTTTAATTCTATTGTATTCATATGAAATACCTCCATTGAGTTAAAGCATGATTTATCAGTCATATTATTCTAAGCCAAGTAATTTAGCGCCATTTCTATAACTTACTTTCTCTTTTTCTTCATCAGTTAAACCAAGTTCATCTAAAAATACGCCTAAACGTTCTGGTTCGATATAAGGGTAGTCTGCCGCATATAAAATTCGGTCAATCCCCATTTCCTTTTTAACTAAATCAAATTGTGGTTTAGTCAACATACCACTTGGCGTCATATAGAAATTATTTTTAAAGTAATAACTAACAGGGTGTTTTAAATGATCAGCAAATAAAGTTTCATCCATACGTTCTAAGAAGAATGGAATGAATTCACCCCAGTGTCCGATAATCATATTTAGATTAGGGTAACGGTCAAAGATACCTGATAGAACTAGATGGATCGCATGAATACCAACATCAATGTGCCAACCATAACCGAAACAAGCGAATGTAGCAGCAGTGATTTCTGGATAATTTCCTTTATAGTAAGCTTGGTATACATCACTATTTACGGGTGCGGGATGTAAATAAATAGGTACATTTAATTCTTCAGCAGTTGCAAAAATACCGTCAAATTGATCTTGATCTGAGAAACCATCTTTTGTACGACCCATAATGAGTGCACCTTTAAAGCCTAACTCATTGACACAACGCTTGAATTCTTCCACAGCTGCTTCAGGTTCATTAATCGGTAATGTCGCAAATCCTACAAAACGGTCTGGATATTGTTTGATATACTCAGCTAATTGATCATTAGCTTTTTTACATAAATCGATGGCTTTTTGACCTTCAAGATTAGAAGGTGCACCATTACCATATGATAATACTTGCATTTGTACATTTTGTTCATCCATGAATTTAATACGTTTATCATGATGAGAAATCTCATCAGCGTCAGTAAAACCTGATTTTTTTCTCTAGTCCTTCTAGCATGACTTTCATGGGTACACCATTTGGGTCAGCAGAAGCTTGACTCATTGTTTCTTTTTGAATGTCGTCTATCACATAATGTTCTTCGAAAGTAATACTTTTCATTTTAAATCCTCCATAATCGTGCGTTTCTATTTATATAGTGGGAATACTACTGATTAATGATTTGAAATTACCAAGGCATTTTGCCGTCGCCATTAATAAATGTACCAGTTGGTCCATTTGCATCAATTGTGGCTAATTCTACAATAGGTTTAATGCCTTCAGTTGCTGGTTTAGCATTATTGCTAAAATCACCAACTAAGTCTGTATTTGTAGAACCTGGATCTGCAGCATTAATTTGCATTTGAGGTAAACCTTTAGCGTATTGAACTGTTAGCATAGTGACAGCTGATTTAGAAGAACAATAAGCTAATGAATTAACATGGAATTCTTCTGATTCAGGATTGGTTACCATACCAAATGAACCTAAACCACTTGTTACATTAACAACGACAGGTTGTTCTGATTGTTCTAGTAAAGGAATGAATGTGTTCATCATTCTAACAATGCCGTATACGTTGGTTTGATAGACTTTATCTATATCATCAACAGTAATATCTGCAGGTTTGGCAAATTGTCCTGAGATACCAGCATTGTTAACAAGTACATCTAAGCGACCCTCTTGATCTTTAATAAAGTCGAAAGCATTTTGTACAGATGTCTCATCAGTAACATCTAATTGAACACTTTGTGCACCAATTTCTTTTGCTGCAACTTGACCACGTGATTCATTTCTAAAACCAATGTAGACTTTATGACCTTCATTGATCAATGCTTTAGCTGTTTCGAAACCTAAGCCTTTATTGCCACCTGTAATTAATGTAATTTTAGTCATGATATTACTCCTCTTTATCAAAATATAGTTTGATTATATAATCTCTGATTGTTTCATTTGATAGTCCGCGTTCGTCTTTTTGTAATTCGAAAGATTTAGTAGATAATGATTTCAATAACATATCTACTTTGAAAGTTGTCCATGTTGTACTTTTATTATTGCCAAGAATTTCACTATAAAACTTAAATAACTGTAAATAAATATCACTATGGTAAAAGTCATTTTTATCTGTTGTATCTTCAATACAATGAAGTAAATCACTGTTGATTGTTTTGAAATTTAAAAAGATATCAAGTGACTTTGCCATGACTGCTTTAGAATCGTGATGTTTTTCTTTCACTTCGTACATTTGGTTGATAATGTCAGTAAAGTCATGTTCGATAATCGTCGTACACAATGCGCTCTTATCCTTAAAATGGCGATACAAAGTTCCCATTCCAATATTTAACTCTTTTGCGATGCGATTCATACTCACTTGTTGAACACCAAGTTGGTTAAAGAGTTCAATCGCTTTATTCTCTATGCGCTGCCGGTTCTCGAGAGCGTCTCGTCGCAAATACATCACCTTCTTAAAATAAGTTTGTTGACAAACGGATAACTATCCGTTTATTATAAAGCCTATCATATAAAAAGACAAATAAAGTGATATAGATGTTTAAATAAGAAGGATGAGTGATATAAGTGTCATTAAATAAAGAGCAAAGACAAATCACAGCTAAAGAACTACAAGAGCATTTTGACGAAACAACGTTAAGTTTAAAAAATATAGCAGACGAATTGAATATTTCAATCAATGATGTGTCACATGTATTACAAATGAAAGCGCCAAATAAATTATTCGGAAATCATTTGCAACAATTTATACATTTAGTTTGGGACGTTCGAGATATAATGAATGAAAATATCTGGCATACGGGTAAATCACCAAAAGAATATACTTATTTAAAAGGCGAAAAGGAAGATTATTGGTTTTTACAACAGTAATGAAGGAGAGAATATTAATGAAAAGTATTTTAGTAATTGGTTCTACAGGTAAACAAGGTAATGCCGTAGTTAAGCAACTGTTATCAGACGGATGGCATGTACGTGCGCTAACACGTAATAAGAATAATGAAAAGTTAACGTCAATTGACAGTGACAAACTTGAAATTGTAGAAGGTGACTTAAGCGATCAACAAAGTTTAGAACAAGCAATGCAAGGACAATATGGAGTATACAGTGTTCAACCTATAGTTAAAGATGATATTGCTGAAGAATTAAGACAAGGTAAAATGATTATTCAACTTGCCGAAAAACAAAACATTGAATTCGTGGTTTATAGTACAGCTGGTGGTGTGAATAGAGATAGAAAGGGACCACACTTTGAAGCCTTAGCAGATATTGAAAATACACTAAAAGCGTCATCATTGAATTTTGCAATTATCAAACCTTCATTCTTTATGGATAACTTCCTTAGAATAGCTAAAAAAGAAAATCAACAAATTGTAATACCAGAATTTATTAGTCCAGATGTTAAATTTGCGATGATTTCTTCAATTGATATTGCTAGAATTGCTGCAAATTTATTTAAAGACCCTGCTCAATATAATCATCAAGCGATTGAGATTGCTTCAGATGAGTTAACACTTAATGAAGTTGTTAAAACATTTGCAACTGTCACAGGTATGCCAACTGAAATTAAAGGTGAATTTGTTAGTGGTACAGCAGAAAGAAGTTGGCTAGAAGAAAAAGGTTATGTTGTCGATTTTGATTTAATGAATCAAATTAATCCAGATAAACTATCATTAGCCCAATGGATTGAAGAAGTACAATTTTAGTAATTGATTATGTTAATAAGGAGAAATGGTTATGATTCAGTCGATGTGGTTCAATTTACATGTTAAAGATTTAAAAAGAAGTGAGCAGTTTTACCAATCTTTAGGATTTGAAATTAAACATAACCCTGACATGCTTGATAAAATGGTAGGCATTAAAATTGGATCGACCATTGTCATCTTAATTGAAAATAAACATTTTGAAGCGGTCACTCAGGATAAAGTTCATGCTAATGTTAATGAAACGATTATTTCTCTAGGTGTAAAGACGAATGCAGAAGTTGATCAACTTGTTAAGCAAGTTGAAGCGTCAGGCGGTCGTATTTTAGAACAACCGACAGTTAAACAAGGCTATTATGGTGCTATGTTTACTGATCCAGATGGACATAAATTTAATTTTTTAGTTTGTTAAATACAATAAGGCACTCAGTTCTCGTGTTTGGATGCTGAGTGCCTTTTAATTTGGACGTAAGATTAACTTAAATATTTCCATATTCTTTTCTCAAATCATAAACTTTATCTGGTGTAACATCTTGGCCAAGTGGATCAACAACTTTCATAGTAGAAAATGTATGAAGTACTTGTCCGCGTATCATTTTTAAATAATCTTGTCTGAGTGCTTGTTGTTCTTGTTTTTCTGCTACACTCAATGTTTGTACTTTTTCTTTATTTGCTAATTCGTTAATTCTGTCTAAAATTTGCATAAATGAAACCTCCAATCGATATTTACAACAAATATTTTTTAAGCAACACTTGTTGTATAAATATAATATACGCGCACATGCACGATATAGCAATATACATGCTCAATTTATATGTTGTCTATGCAACATATTGATCAGTTTGTTGTATAAATTAAAAAATATGACCCTATGCATCATTATTTTATTAATGTACATAGGGGCATCATTTGTTTTAGATAAAAATATTATGTAAAATGGTGGAATCTTTATAAGTGTGCGATGTGATGAATTAAGAATGGAAGATTTTTGTCTATAAAGTTTTCAGCTGTATCACGGCTTGTAGATAGCCAATGATTACACAGACCACTCATGCCTGCCGCTAGAAAACTAGCGCTACTAACCAATATGTCTCTATCAATATCTGAATAACTATTTTCTAACATGATAGAAAAGATATCTTCTAATTCGTTATTAATTCTCTTATGCGCTTGTTCACAAAATACATCTTGGTTCATTTCACAAGATGCTTGTACTTGTTCCATATATTGAGTCATTGTGATGAATATATTTTTTAAGACCACTTCATCTATGATATTTGAAATGTTAAGCGTGTCATTCAAGTCTTTAAGAATAGTGACATCTAAAGAATAATCGAGTATATCGTATTTATCTGTGAAATGTGCATAGAACGTAGCTCTATTAACAGTTGCTTCATCAGTAATATTCTTGACTGTTAATTGGCTTAACTTCTTTTCTTTTGATACTTTTTGAAATGCATCTACAAGTAGTTGTTTTGTTCGTGTGATACGGGGATCGATTTTGTCAGTCAATATGTTTGCACCTACCTAACAAGTGTTGTTTATCTTAATTCAAATTATCTTGCTAAATGTCTTATATGTCAAAAATAGTGTCTATGAACTAATTTAATAGTGATTGTAAATTTAAATTATGGGTAAATATAGTTTTATAGAAAGTGAATTTACTTTCAAACAAAGTTTGTAATCTTTTTAGGGGAGAAACTGTTAAAGAAACAGAACGGGGAGACGGATATGGCAGATAAACTGCAACGTGAATTAAGCAATCGACACATACAATTGATTGCTATCGGTGGTGCGATTGGTACCGGATTGTTTTTAGGTGCAGGTGAATCAATTCATCTGGCAGGGCCATCGATATTGTTGACTTATATTATAGTAGGTTTTGTATTATTTATGTTTATGAGAGCAATGGGGGAAATGTTGTTATCTAACCTTGGCTTCAAATCATTTGCTGATATTGCACATAAACATATAGGACCATTAGCAGGCTTTGTAGTTGGTTGGACTTATTGGTTAACATGGATTATTTCAGGAATGGCAGAAATTACAGCAGTTGCTAAATACATAGAATATTGGTATCCAGCAATGCCTAATTGGTTAACAGCTTTATTTACATTGTTAGTACTAATGACGCTCAATTTATTTAGTGCAAAGTTATTTGGAGAATTAGAATTTTGGTTTGCGATTATAAAGGTATTAACAATATTAGCTTTAATTATTGTGGGTATTATTATGATTGTCTTTGCAATGAAGACACCTTATGGTACTGCTAGCGTATCTCAAATATGGAGCCATGGTGGTATATTCCCGCATGGTGCTTCAGGATTTTTCATGTCCTTCCAAATGGCCATTTTTTCATTTATAGGAATTGAACTAATTGGTATTACAGCAGGAGAAACTAAAAATCCTCATAAAACGATACCTCAAGCGATTAATAATGTACCATATCGCATTTTGATATTTTACATTGGATCACTTGCAGTCATCATGGCAGCAGTGCCTTGGAATCAATTAAATCCTTCAGATAGTCCTTATGTGAAATTGTTTGGTTTAATCGGCATTCCATTTGCAGCAGGTTTAATCAACTTTGTAGTGTTAACTGCTGCGGCATCCGCTTGTAACAGCGGTGTGTTTGCCAATAGTAGAACGATGTTTGGTTTATCTCAACGTAAACAAGCACCGCCTATTCTTGGTAAAACAAATCGCAATGGCGTACCATATTACGCGATATTAGTGACATGTGCATTATTAAGTATTTCTGTGATACTGAATGCCATCTTTAAAGATGCAACGCAAGTGTTTGTATATATTACAACAGTATCAACAGTTTTAAATATAGTGATTTGGTCAATCATCATGATTGCTTATTTAGGATATTTAAAACATAATCCAGAACTTCATAAAGCGAGTCAATATAAAATGCCAGGTGGCAAATGGATGGCATATGCTATTGTACTATTCTTTATATTTATCTTTGTGGTATTACTGATTAATCCGAGTACGAGACTTGCAGTAATCATTGCACCCTTCTGGATGGGAATCTTAGGACTGATGTATTTAAGATATAAAAAAGAATCTAGAAAAGCAGAGATTCCAGATGAATAGATCCATTTGCATCGCCAACAAGAAAGCTTTGTTGGCGGTGCTTTTTAAATAGCAGTCGTGTTAAAAGAAAATTTGTAAAATTAATGACTTTACAAATATATTTATCTGAAAATTCTAATAATGTGATATACTATTCTCCATAGTCTTAATTGGCCCAACTTTACACAACATATGATTGCATCAACGAATTACCAACACACCTTAGATTTCATCATGTGTATAGTTAGTTCAATTAAGGCTATTTATTTATGTTTGATTTATCGTATTTAGATATTGGAGGCGCTAGAAATGACAACATTGAGTAAAATTGGACCGAAAGAATTTATTTTTAGAGTGCTATCTGGTGTAGCAGTTGGTATTGTCGCAGGATTAGTACCCAATGCGATATTAGGGGAGATATTTAAGTATTTAATGCAGTTTCATCCCATTTTAAAACATTACTAGGTGTTGTTCAAGCAATTCAATTTACGGTGCCGGCACTTGTTGGTGCTTTGATAGCATTGAAATTTAATCTGACACCTTTAGCGATGGCAGTTGTTGCAAGTGCTTCGTATGTTGGTAGTGGTGCTGCACAATTTAAAAATGGCACATGGGTTATAGCTGGAATTGGGGATTTAATTAATACAATGATTACTGCATCTATTGCGGTGTTATTGATTTTATTAATAGAGCATCGTGTAGGGAGTATGGCGTTAATCGTATATCCAACAATTGTAGGTGGTATTTCAGCAACTATAGGTGTGTTGATACTTCCATATGTACATATGATTACTACTGGTATTGGTAATATGATTAATAGTTTTACAGAGTTACAACCTGTTTTAATGAGTATGCTGATTTCGATGGTATTTAGTTTTATTATTATATCGCCACTTTCTACTGTTGCCATAGCGATTGCAATTGGCATTTCAGGTATTGCAGCAGGTTCGGCTTCAATCGGTATAGCAGCTACAGAAGCGGTATTGTTAATTGGTACGAGCCAAGTTAATAGAGCAGGTGTGCCGATTTCTATCTTCTTTGGTGGAGTCAAAATGATGATGCCTAATATGGTACGCTATCCTGTTATCATGTTACCTATATTGATTACAGCTGCAGTTTCAGGAATCGCATCCGGCATTGTCGGTATCGCAGGTACAAAAGAATCTGCAGGATTTGGTTTTATAGGAATGGTTGGACCGATTAATGCATTTAAATTTATGGGTATTGACTCAGCTTGGTTGAGTTTATTATTGATTATCATCGCATTCTTCATTGTGCCTTTCTTCGTTGCATGGATTTTAGATATTCTTCTAAGAAAGGTATTCAAAATATATACGAACGACATTTTTAAATTTTTAGCGTAAAGCTAGATAGAATATAGACGTCTTACTTTGATAAGTGAGGCGTCTATATTTTATTATGCTATACTTTATTAAAATCGCTATCTATAAAGGATGGGTAAAATGAATAAAAAGATAGAACAATTAAAATTAAAAGCAGCAAGTTTAACACGACAAACACATGACTTAGGTATCCCAGTCATGATTGTGTTTGAAGGTGTACCTGCCTCAGGAAAGACGCGTTTATCCAATGAACTATTACTTACGTTTGATGCTAAATACACACAGTTTATATCAACAAAAACACCAGATGTTGAAGACTTAAGATATCAATTTTTACAAAAATATTGGAATACACTGCCTCAAAAAGGAAATATCAATATCTATTTTAGAAGCTGGTATTCTCACTTTTTAGATTATAAACAAAATAATATTAAGCAAAATTATTACAAAAACGATAATAAACTCGTGAATCAAATCAAACATTTTGAAGAGATGCTTCAGAATGATCATTATGAGCTAATTAAATTTTATATTGAAGTTAGTGAAGAAAAACGACAGGAGCATATTCAACAAACGAAAGATAATCCATTAATGAGTTGGAAAGTACAAGAGTATGAACAAATCATACCTAAAGATATCTATTTGAAAGAAATGAGAAAGTTTACGCATTCGGATAAACAATGGGAAGTTATTGACTATACACAACGAGAAGTTGCATTTGAAAAGATGTATAAACATATTATAGAAAGATTAGAACAAGCGATTCAAAAAGCAAATCAATCAAAAGATAATAAAGACGGTGCGTTTACTAAAGATTTTTCAACGACTAAATTTGATGTCACATTGGATGAAGTATCTAAAAAAGAATATAAAGAATTGATAGAACCATTACAAAAACGTATGAGAGAAATTCAATTTGCATTATATGAAAGAAAAATTCCTCTTATCTTAACATTTGAAGGCATGGATGCAGCAGGTAAAGGTGGTAATATCAAACGTATTCGTGAGAAATTAGATCCGACGGGATATGAAGTGAATGGTATAAGTGCGCCTACAGACGTTGAACTGGCGCATCACTATCTTTGGCGCTTTGCGAAAGAAATGCCAAAGAGCGGACATATTGAAATATTTGATCGTAGTTGGTACGGCAGAGTATTAGTAGAAAGAGTAGAAGGATTTGCCAATAAAGATGAGTGGCAACGTGCTTATGAGGAAATTAATCATTTTGAAAAAATGTGGACAGATGAAGGGGCAATATTATTAAAATTCTTCTTATGTTTAGATAAAGACGAGCAACTGAAACGATTTAAAGATAGAGAACAAGATGTAAATAAGCAATGGAAAATCACAGATGAAGATTGGCGCAATCGTGAAAAATGGGATTTATACTTAGAAGCAAGTCACGATATGATAGAGAAAACAGATACAATACATGCGCCTTGGCTTATAGTTCCAGCTGATCATAAAAAGACGGCAAGGATTGAAGTTTTAAAATATATTATTAGACAGTGTGAAAACGTATTATGGGGTGTTAAAGATTATTAACTTCATGATCACATTTTAAATAGTGAAAATATTAGGTGGATATATCAAATTAATGTCAAAAATTTGAATATATCCATCTTTTTTTGGGAAGTTAGATCTTTTTAAAATTTTTAGAACTATTACAATTATGTAACTACATTGCAATCTGTAATATTACGAATAATGTAAAAGTTGAGAAAAACTTAAAGAAATCTCATGTAATATAAGGCTTTATGATGAAAAATTAAACTAAATTACGTAAAAATTTATATTACAAGGACTTCAGTAATATTTCAAAGTTACAAAACTTGATTTTGTTTGTAATGTTTTGTAAGGAACGTGTAATATACAAATCGATTTTTTATGGTATAGTGAATACCGTCGAAAGTTAAACAAAAACATTTTCAATATTGCACAACGAAATTAAATACATTAAAACATATAAAAAAACAAAAACTTTTTGGAGGATTTTTCAATTATGAAGAAGACATTTATCGCATCAACTTTAGCATTAACATTAGGCGCAGCAGGTTACGCAGTATCAGGACACGAAGCACACGCTTCAGAAACTACTAACGTAGATCAAGCACACTTAGTAGACTTAGCTCATAACCACCCAGAACAATTAAACGCTGCACCAGTTCAAGAAGGCGCTTATGACATTCACTTTGTAAGTGGTGGATTCGAATATAACTTCACTTCAGATGGTACTAACTTCTCTTGGAACTACCAAGAAGCTGGTTCTACTTCAGCTCAAACATCAAACACTGCTGTTCAATCAGCTGACTACACAACTTCTTACAATCAAGAAGCTGGTACTCAATCAGTAAGCTCTAACCAACAATCAAGCAACACTAATGTAGAAGCTGTTTCAGCTCCAACTACATCAAACAATGGTTCAAGCCACAACTATAGCACTAAAACAACTTCATACTCAGCTCCATCAACTTCAAGTGCTTCAACTGGTGGTTCAACTAAAGCGCAATTCTTAGCTAATGGTGGTACTGAAGAAGCATGGAACGCTATCGTTATGCCAGAATCAGGCGGTAACCCTAACGCAGTAAACCCAGCTGGTTACAGAGGTTTAGGACAAACTATGGAATCATGGGGAACTGGTTCAGTAGCTAGCCAAACTAAAGGTATGATTAACTATGCTAATAGCCGTTACGGTTCATTAAGCAATGCAATTGCTTTCCGTCAAAGCCACGGTTGGTGGTAGGATTTAATTTATAACTGGAAAGCCCTTCGAGTTATAAATGATTGAGAGGATGACTATGTCATCCTCTTTTTTTATGCGTAAAAATGAAAGATTAGAATATTTTTATATTTAGTGTAAGGTGTTTGATTACCATTAAATACGGGAATTTAAGAAAAACTATATATGGCACAGCATTCCGTTTTTTTATCAATTGAATTGATGACGAAACATTGAATTTGATAGATATAGATATAGGCTAAATATGAAAGAAATTTCTATATATTCATTCCATAAATATCATTTTCTACGACTAGAAATGATAGTAACGTATAAAAGGTTAAGTGTAACAGGAGGTCAATCAATGACAACGGTTAATGAGAGTTATAAATATTGTCATCAAATAATGAAAAAATATTCTAAAAGTTTTTCTTATGCGTTTGACTTATTACCAGAAAGTGAGAGGCGTGCTGTCTGGGCAGTATACGCGGTTTGTAGAATTATAGATGATAGTATTGATGAAGAACAAAATCCTCAAAAATTACAAGCTATTAAAGAAGATATTCAACTGATTCAGTCACAACAAGTTGATTCACCGGATCAATTCAAGAGTAATCAACGTATTATGTTAGCTTTTTACGATACATCTCAAAATTACAAAATGGAGTATCAATCTTTCTATAATTTAATAGAATCTGTATTTGAAGATGAACATTTTGAAATGTTCGTTAAAGACGAGGAATTAATGAGATATTGCTATGGTGTAGCTGGGACAGTTGGAGAGGTACTATCACCTATTCTGACTGAACAACCGAGTGATGAAACATATGAAGTAGTACGTGAATTAGGAGAGGCATTGCAATTAACTAATATCTTACGAGATGTAGGGGAAGATTTTGAAAAGGGTCGTATTTATTTTAGTCAAGAGATGTTAAATCAATATGATGTAAATATTGAAGACGTTTATCAACATCAGCCAACTGATAATTATATTAATTTATGGGAACATTATGCTCAAATTGCAGAAAAGGATTATCAATTTGCATTAGATCATTTACATGTTTTTAAGCCTGAAGCTAGATCAATTATCGAATTAGCGGCACGTATATACAAAGGTATTATAGATGAAGTTCGTGAATATGGTTATCCATTACATCGAAGAGTATATGTCTCAAGGTTGGATAAGTTACACATCTACAGACAAGTTAAAGATAAATATAATAAATAGGTGGAATGTCAATTGAATATTGCTGTAATAGGTGCGGGTGTAACGGGCTTAGCTTCTGCAGCTAGGCTTGCTGCACACGGTCATCAAGTAACATTATATGAAAAGAACGACCAAATTGGTGGACGTATGAACCAATTTAAGAAAGACGGTTTTACCTTTGATATGGGACCTACAATAGTCATGGTGCCTGAAGTTTATAAAGCTGTGTTTGAAGCGTGTGGTGAACGTTTTGAAGATTACATAGATATGGAACAATTACCTTATATTTATGATGTCTATTTTGATAAAGAAGATAAAGTGAGAGTACCTATCGATTTAGCTGAGTTACATGACACTTTAGAACAAATTGAACCTGGTACTACGCATGGATTTATGAAATTTTTAGCAGATGTATATGGAAGGTATGAAATTGCTAGAAAATATTTTTTAGAACGAACATATAGGAAACCGTCTGATTTTTATAATTTAACATCACTGATTCAAGGATATAAATTAAAAACATTAAATCATGCGGATAACTTGATTGGGCAATATGTCAAAAATGAAAAAGTTCAAAAATTGTTAGCATTTCAAATGCTATATATTGGTATAGATCCTAAACAAGGTCCTTCACTATATTCGATTATTCCTATGATTGAAATGATGTTTGGTGTTCATTTTATTAAAGGTGGTATGTATGGCATGGTGAAAGGTTTAGAACAACTAAACCTTAAGCTAGGTGTGGATATACAATGTAATGCTAATATAGAAGAAATTATTATTGATCCTAAGTATAAGCAAGCAGACGGCGTAAGAGTGAATGGCCTAGTTAAACGATTTGATAAGGTACTTTGTACGGCAGACTTTCCATATGCTGCGCAACAATTAATGCCACAACATGCACCCGTTAAAAAATATCCTCCTCAAAAAATAGACCAATTAGATTATTCATGTTCAGCTTTTATGATGTATATAGGCATTGATAAAGATATTACAGAAGATGTATTGTTGCATAATGTCATATTTTCAAATCATTTCAGACAAAATATAGATGAAATATTTAATGGGGATATTTCCGAAGATCCATCTCTGTATTTATATGTACCTAAAGTAGGAGATGCCACGTTAGCGCCTGAGGGACAGACAGGATTATATGTTTTAATGCCAACACCAGAGCTTAAAACAGGCCCTCTAGAATGAGAAAATCCACAGTTTATAAAAAGTGTTAAAGAACATATTTATCGTAAATTAGCTACTATAACTGCACTTGAACATGTTCAAGATCATGTTATTTCCGAAACGATTTTTACACCTAAAGATTTTGAACAACAGTATAATGCTAAATTTGGAACAGCGTTTGGTTTAATGCCCACGCTAGCACAAAGTAATTATTATAGACCTCCGAACGTATCTAGAGATTATAAAGATTTATACTTTGCTGGTGCGAGTACACATCCAGGTGCCGGTGTACCTATTGTTTTAACAAGTGCCAAAATCACCGTTGATGAAATCATTAAAGATATTAACAATCATATATAATTTATTAGCGTAGAGAGTGGGATAGAAATCATATGACATTCATATCATTTCGACTTCCCGCTCTCTATTTATATTAGAAAAGAAATTTACTAGTAATAAAAAATCAGAATATTGCTAATATTGACAATGTTAATCTGCTTGATAGAATGATAATATCTAAACATAGCGTAGAAAATAGGAGATGAAGGAGGCATGAGACGTGAAAATGTCTGAGAGATTGGCGGCAATTCCTGAAAGTTATTTTGGCAAAACCATGGGACGAAAAATCGAATATGGGCCTCTTCCATTAATTAATATGGCTGTTGGTATTCCGGATGGTGAAACACCACAGGGTATCATTAATCATTTTGCTAAAAGATTGAACGTACCTGAGAACCAAAAATATGGTGCCTTTCATGGTAAAGCATCATTTAAGCAAGCCATCATTGATTTTTACCAAAGACATTATGATGTTGAATTAGATGCGGAAGAGGAAGTTTGTATTCTATATGGTACGAAAAATGGACTTGTTGCACTGCCAACTTGTCTCGTTAATCCTGGGGAAAACGTATTATTACCAGATCCAGGGTATACAGATTATTTAGCGGGTGTCATGCTTGCAGATGCGCAACCTGTCCCATTAAATTTAGAACCACCGCATTATCTGCCAGATTGGGATAAAATAGATAAAAATATATTAAATAATACAAAGCTCATCTATTTAACATATCCAAATAATCCAACAGGCTCTACTGCTACTAAATCAGTGTTTGATGAAGCAATTCAAAGATTTAAAGATACCAATACTAAAATTATTCATGATTTTGCTTATAGTGCATTCGGTTTTGATGCTAAAAATCCAAGTATTTTATCTTGTGAAAATGGCAAAGATGTAGCAGTCGAAATTTTCTCCTTATCAAAGGGATATAATATGTCAGGATTTAGAGTAGGCTTTGCAGTAGGAAACCGTGACATGATTCAGGCCTTGAAAAAGTACCAAACACATACGAATGCAGGTATGTTTGGTGCCTTACAAGACGCAGCAACCTATGCGTTAAATCATTATGACGAATTTTTAGAACAACAAAATGACATATTCAAACGAAGAAGAGATATGTTTGAACATAAATTAAGCGAAGCAGGATTGCCATTTGTACACTCAAAAGGTGGTATTTATTGTTGGTTAAAGACGCCACCTGGATATGAGAGTGAATCATTTGAACAGTTCTTATTAAAAGAATATTCCATTTTAGTGGCACCTGGTGTCCCGTTCGGTGAAAATGGTAGAAACTATGTAAGGCTATCTTTAGCACTATCAGAAGAACAACTTGAAACAGCAGCAGAACGATTAGCAACTTTAGCAAATTTATATGAAAAATAGTGCATAGGGGATGACGTTATTATGACAAAAATTAAAATAATGAGTGTGCGTGACGAGGATATTGTATATATTGAATCATGGGCAAAGGAAAATAACGTGGAATATGAGTTAACTCAGTCACCGTTAACAGAAGATAATGTCGATGATGTTCAAGGATTTGATGGCTTATCGTTATCACAACAACTACCCATTTCAGAAGCGGTGTTTGCTAAATTAAAATCATTCGGTATCAAACAAATAGCACAAAGAAGTGCGGGATTTGATACCTACGACTTAGAGTTAGCATCAAAATATGACATTATCGTCTCTAATGTACCTTCGTATTCACCAAGTTCAATTGCAGAATTCGCAGTGACACAAGCTATTAATGTTGTCAGACATTTTAATGCTATTCAAACTAAAATGAAATCACACGATTTTAGATGGGAGCCGTCAATATTATCACAATCAATCAGTGATTTGAAAGTAGCAGTTATAGGTACCGGAAGAATTGGAAGTATTGTAGCTAAAATTTTTGCTAATGGTTATGGTTCTGAGGTAGTAGCATATGATCCTTTTCCTAATGAGCATATTAAAGATATAGTCTCATACCAAACCACTTTTCAAGAAGCCATTGAAGGGGCAGATATTGTTACTTTACATGTACCGGCTACTAAATATAATCATCACTTATTTGACCGATATACATTTAATCATTTTAAAAAAGGTTCAGTGTTTGTCAATTGTGCACGAGGATCTTTAGTTGATACACATGCGTTACTATCATGTTTAGATAGTGGGCAAATTAAAGGTGCTGCTCTAGACACGTATGAATTTGAACGTGGTTTATTCCCTAGTGATCAACGAGATAAAAATATGGATGATACATTACTTCAACAATTAATTGATAGAGAAGATATCATCATAACACCACATATTGCGTTTTATACAGAAGCAGCAGTGAAAAACTTAATCGTTGATGCGTTAGATGCAACGATGGAAGTTATTCAAACAGGCACCACTCATTTGCGGGTAAATTAAAAAAACGGGAGCGATACCAATTAAGGTCGCTCCCATTTTAATCTTTATTTAACATCGTAGCCTTGATCTTCAATAGCATCTTTCATGTCAGAAAGTTGAACTTTTTCTTCATTATAATCAACACGTACTTGTCCTTTTTCTAAATCAACTTCTGCAGCTGAAACACCATTCATTTTAGCTAAAGCAGATTCAACAGCATTTTTACAATGATCACAACTCATACCTTCTACATTAATAATTTCTTGTCCCATTTTAATTCACCTCATTTTATTTAATGACTTATCTTCATTTTATAACTAAGTTGTATGACTTAAAAGTAATTGACATAACTTAATTGGGTTGTCTTATTTAATGATTCGTTTCAATCTTAATGCATTGGTTACAACGCTAACAGAACTTAATGCCATCGCAGCTCCTGCAATCCATGGTGCAAGTAAACCTAAAGCAGCAATAGGGATACCTGCGATGTTATATCCAAATGCCCAAATGAGATTTTGACGGATGTTGCGCATTGTTAGTTGGCTAATATTTAATGTTTGAGGTAGTAATGATAAATCACCACCTAATATTGTAATATCGGCTGCTTCAATCGCAACTTCGGTACCTGTACCCATGGCAATACCGATATCTGCAGTAACCAGAGCAGGTGCATCGTTAACACCATCACCAACCATAGCTACTTGTCGACCTTCATTTTGTAGACGTGTGATGTTGTCAGACTTTTCGTCTGGAAGAACATTGGCAATGACATGATCAATACCGACTTGTTGTGCTATTGCTCGGGCGGTATTGTTATTGTCACCAGTCAACATCACGACATCTATATTCAGTTTGTGTAGTTTTTGTATTGATTCTATAGCATTGTCTTTAATAGTGTCTGCTACCGCAATCATACCTTGATATATACCATCAATGGCAATCAGCATGACAGTTTTACCATTGCGTTCCCAGTGGGTCATTTTTTCGTCTATATGGGAATTCAAATTGATGTGATGTTTTGTCATTAATTGACGATTACCAACTAAAATTGTTGAATGGTCAATCGTTGCGGAAATACCGTGGCCTGGCATAGCGTTAAATTCATCAGTATCCACTAATTCAAGATTTTTTCCTTCAGCATAGTCTACAATGGCTTTAGCCAATGGATGTTCAGAAGCATACTCTGCACTAGCAAGTAATTGTAGCGTATGTGTGTCACCATCAAAATCAGTAACTACAGGCTTACCATAAGTAATGGTACCCGTTTTATCTAGTACGATGGTATCAATGTGTTGCGCTTGTTCAACGTACTGACCACCCTTAAATAAAATGCCTTTTTCAGCAGCGCGTCCTGTTCCCACCATGATAGATGTAGGTGTAGCTAAGCCTAATGAACATGGACAAGCGATAACAAGGACTGAAATAGCTGCCATAAGTGCAGGTTCAAATTGTCCGGTATGGACCACAGTGATCCATATGATAAACGTCAGTAGTGCTATACCGACAACGGTTGGCACAAAATAACCAGATATTTGGTCAGCTAAGCGTTGTATAGGCGCTTTAGAACCTTGGGCTTGTTCGACGACCTTAATGATATTAGCTAGTGCTGTATCATTACCCACTTGTGTTGCTTCCATAATAATTGATCCATTTTGATTAATGGTTGCCCCAATAACTTTGTCATTGATATTTTTATCTACTGGGAGAGATTCGCCAGTTAACATAGATTCGTCTATAGACGTCATCCCTTTTATAATAACACCATCAACTGGGATTTTTTCACCAGGTTTAATAACAATATGGTCACCAACTTGAACATCTTTAATGGGAACCATCTTTTCAATACCATCTTTAACAATGCGCGCTTCCTTAGCTTGTAAACTTAATAATTCACCTAGGGCATTGGTCGTTTGTGTCTTAGCTTTTGCTTCCAAATATTTACCAAATAAAATAAGTGTAATTAATACAGCACTCGTTTCAAAATAAAGGTGTGGCATATGCTTTGAATGATTGAGCCATTTAAACATTTCATAGATACTATAAAAATAAGCTGCACTTGTACCTAAAGCGACTAATACATCCATGTTTGCAGAGCCATTTTTTAGATTTTTATAAGCACCTTTATAAAATTGCCAACCGATGATAAATTGTACTGGTGTAGCCAATGTGAATTGGAACCAGGGATTCATCAACATGGAGGGCAAAGGTAAATGGAATAAATGAACCAACATCGTCATCAGTAGCGGTACTGATAATACGATAGAAAAGATTAATTTATAGAACTGTTTCTTCAATTGTTTATCTTTATTTGAATATTGTTGTTGTCCTTCTTTGACTTCAGCGTCATAACCTAAATTCTGTATTTTAGAAATAAAATCATCACTATTAACGACACCTCGATAATATTTCACAGTTGCTTGTTCTGTAGTCAAGTTAACCGTCGCTTGATCGACACCATCCATTTTATTAAGGACTTTCTCAATACGATTTGAACATGCTGCACATGTCATACCAGAAATAGTTAATTCAACACTGTCTTTAACTACATCGTATCCCAAATATTGGATTTCATTAACATAGTCATTAGTACGATATTGTCCTTTTAAATCTTCAATAGTGGCTTGCTCAGTTGTAACGTTAACCTGAGCTTTAACATTATCCAATTTGTTTAATTTCTTTTCAATTCTATTGGAACACGCAGCGCATGTCATGCCTGTGATATCTAGAGTTGTTCTTTTGTTTTTATCCATGCGAAAGCCTCCGTTTCTATTCATATTTAATATACCCCATATAGGTATTTAAGTCAATTGTATGAATTACAATTTTGTCAGTAAATAGGTGATATAAAACGCAAAAAAGTACAATTCTAGCATGTGTATGACATGAGAATTGTACTTTAATCATCTATATTAACAGCGGATTCGCTGGTATTGTCATTCAAGCGAGTCGGTGATTAAGTAATGATTTAGAAGAAATCTGATGGGGAGAATTGTTTTAAATCAATATCTTTAACTTGGTTTATATCATAGTTGGAAATATTCTCTAAAAGTTGTCCGCTTTTCATTTGTTGATAGTATTCGTCAGCTTCGGTAATGACATCATGTGTTTGTACTGTTTTGATGACACCTAAGAGGACAAGGACTGCAATAACAGTTTTTAATATCCGTTTCATTATGATCGGCTCCTTTTTGTATTGATACTATATATTATAGGAAATAAAGCGCGCGAATACATGGGGCTATGGTATTGATATCATCTCGTACTTCGGTAGGATGTTTAAAAAGATGCCTAGTGAAAGTGTTTAAATAGTTTTGAAAGAATATTTATAGGGAACTTGAATATTGATTAGGAAAGGAGAAAAGTTATGAATTTATTAGAATTTCATCAACAAATTAAAGGTTATACGCAAAGTAATCAACCAGGTATTGAAGCGGATATGACACCTAAGCCAATAGCTGAGTTAAACACATATCAAGCAGCAGGAAAATTAAAAGATAAAGTAGCGCTAATAACTGGCGGTGATTCAGGCATTGGACGTGCGGTTGCGATACTATTTGCTAAAGAAGGCGCTAATGTAGCCATTGGATACTATAATGAACATCAAGACGCTAAAGATACAGTTCGTCGTTTAGAAGAATTAGGTGTTAAAGCTAAAGCATATGCACATGATTTAAAAGACGAGACACAATCGCAGCAACTTGTGAAAGATGTCGTTGATGACTTTGGTGGTCTTAATATTCTAGTTAATAATGGTGGCGTGCAATTTCCTAGAGATCATTTTGAAGAGATTACACCGGAACAAGTTAAAGAGACATTCCAGACGAATATCTTTGGAATGATATTCTTATCTCAAGCAGCAGTACCTTATTTAAATGACGGAGATTCAATTATTAACACCACAAGTGTGACAGCGTATAGAGGGTCAGGACACTTGATTGATTATTCTGCGACTAAAGGTGCTATTGTGTCATTTACACGTTCATTAGCGACGACTTTAATGGAGAAAAATATTCGTGTGAATGCAGTAGCACCAGGGCCAATCTACACACCATTGATTCCTGCAACATTTGATGAAGAGAAAGTTGAAAATCAAGGTGGCGGTACACCAATGGGGCGTCGTGGTCAACCGGCTGAACTAGCACCATCATATGTATTTTTAGCAACACCTGCAGATAGCTCATATATCACTGGACAAGTGATTCATGTTAATGGTGGAGACTTTATGACCACATAAAAGATAGATAAACAGATTAAATGATAGGATGACGTAATCAATGACAGAAAAAGAAAAAATGTTAGCACATCAATGGTATGATGCGAATTTCGATTCGGAATTAATCAATGATAGAAAAAAAGCTAAAGATTTATGCTTTGACTATAACCATACAAAGCCAAGCCATGAAGACAAAAGAAATGAAATATTAAAGGCATTGTTCCAAACCAATCCCGAAAATATAGACATTGCAATTCCATTCGATACTGATTACGGGTGGAATGTGTCCTTTGGTAAAAATGTATTTCTTAATACGAATTGTTATTTAATGGATGGTGGTGGTATTACATTTGGAGATAATGTGTTTGTGGGTCCCAATTGTGGCTTTTATACAGCGACACATCCATTGAAATATAATGATAGAAATAAAGGGTTAGAATTAGCTGAACCAATTGATGTCGGAAGTAATACGTGGTTTGGTGGTAATGTGGCAGTATTACCTGGTGTTACAATCGGCGAAGGTAGTGTAATCGGAGCAGGAAGTGTTGTAACGAAAGATATCCCTCCCAATAGTTTAGCAGTAGGAAATCCATGTAAAGTCATACGTCAAATTGATAATTAATCATATAGTCGTCCATAAGAGGTATGTATTGTTCAATACGTTTGCTTCTTGTGGACTTATTTTTTATTGAATTTTAGTCGCTAACTTAACTGCTAGAATCAAAAAGTTTTATGGATTGATTCATTTGCATATTAAATTTTTGAAATATTAAGATTTTTAAATGAAAGCGATTGCAAAAGTGTAACAGTACATAGTAGAATGTAAGAAAGGTTAAGATAAAATTGCACTGAAAGGCAGTAACATCAAGAGGCATTTATCTAGACCTCAATATCATAAAACAAAGGGTTTGAAGAACTCACTTTAATATTTCATAGGGGGTACGCAATAATGGTAGTAGATTTTAAGAATGAACCAGGTATTGATTTTACGGTTCAAGAGAATGTAGATAAATTTAAAGAGACGCTCAAAAAGGTTGAAGGAGAACTTGGTCAAGATATTCCATTAGTGATTGATGGTAAAAAAATCAGCAAAAAAGATCAATTTGAATCTATCAATCCAGCCAAAACATCTCAAACCATTGCTAAAGTCTCAAAAGCAACAAAAGAAGATGTAGAGAAAGCATTTCAATCTGCTAACGAAGCATACCAAACATGGAAAAAATGGTCTCATAAAGATCGTGCTGAATTAATGTTACGTGTTGCTGCAATTATTCGTCGTCGTAAAGAAGAGATTTCTGCAGTAATGGTTTACGAAGCGGGGAAACCATGGGATGAAGCAGTAGGCGATGCAGCTGAAGGTATTGATTTTATCGAATACTATGCCCGTTCAATGATGGATTTAGCTGATGGTAAACCGGTATTAGATAGAGAAGGAGAGCATAACAAATACTTCTATAAATCGATTGGTACAGGTGTTACGATTCCACCTTGGAACTTCCCATTCGCAATTATGGCTGGTACAACATTAGCACCAGTAGTAGCAGGGAACACAGTATTATTAAAGCCAGCAGAAGATACACCATTAACTGCATACAAATTAATGGAAATCTTAGAAGAAGCAGGCTTACCTAAAGGGGTAGTTAACTTTGTACCGGGCGATCCAAAAGAAATTGGTGACTACTTAGTTGATCATAAAGATACGCATTTTGTTACATTTACTGGATCAAGAGCGACAGGTACACGTATCTATGAAAGAAGTGCAGTAGTTCAAGAAGGACAAACATTCTTAAAACGTGTCATTGCTGAAATGGGTGGTAAAGATGCGATTGTTGTCGATGAAAATATCGATACAGATTTAGCAGCAGAAGCCATTGTTACATCAGCATTTGGTTTCTCAGGACAAAAATGTTCAGCTTGTTCTAGAGCCATTGTTCATAAAGATGTTTATGATGAAGTTTTAGAAAAAGCAATTAAATTAACGAAAGCATTATCACTAGGTGATACGACTGGCAACACGTTCATGGGTCCAGTGATTAACCAAAAACAATTTGATAAAATTAAAAATTACATTGAAATTGGTAAAGAAGAAGGTAAATTAGAACAAGGTGGCGGCACGGATGATTCTACTGGCTACTTCATTGAACCTACTATTTTCTCTGGGTTAAAATCTTCAGATCGTATCATGCAAGAAGAAATCTTCGGACCAGTAGTTGGATTTGTTAAAGTTAAAGACTTTGATGAAGCTATTGATGTTGCTAATGATACTGAATATGGTCTAACAGGTGCAGTGATTACAAATAATCGGGAACATTGGATTAAAGCCGTTAATGAATACGATGTTGGTAACTTATATTTAAATCGTGGTTGTACAGCTGCAGTTGTTGGTTATCACCCATTTGGTGGATTCAAAATGTCAGGTACGGATGCCAAAACAGGTAGTCCAGATTACTTATTAAACTTCTTAGAACAAAAAGTCGTATCTGAAATGTTCTAAATCACATAGTAATTAAAAGCTATAAAAACGTTGTTTAAGTTGCATTATGACTTAAACAACGTTTTTGTGTTTCATAAGAATAGAGTAAAAAAATAAGTTGTCATAAATTGTTAATAATATCGGGGTAAATGATATTGAATATCAATGGATAAAAGTATACGCTTACTTTAATTAATAATGATTATCAATATTATTTGCGGAGTGTGAGGGAAATGACAAATATAAAATCAGCATTAAAAAATAAAAAATATAGAATTAAACAAATTGATATCGATAATAAAGACATGATTTATAGATTGAATGCATTTGGTATTCGAGTAGGATCTGACATTAAAGTGAAACAGCGTTGCATGTTTAATGGGCCATGTGTAATTGAGATTAGCGGCCAACAAGTGAGCATTAGGCACTGCGATGCTTGTCAAATAGCTTTGGAGGAATAATTTATGAGTCAAAGCTATTGTATTTTAGGTAATCCCAATGTCGGCAAAACATCTCTCTTTAATAATTTAACAGGATCTTATGAATATGTAGGTAACTGGAGCGGTGTCACTGTTGAAAAGAAAGTTGGACAATTAAAGCAAGAATTAGGAACTCTCGTTGATCTACCTGGGACATATGATTTATCTCCAATTTCTAAAGATGAAACAGTTGTGACAAAGTATTTATTACAACATGATTATACAGGAATGATTAACATTATAGATGCGAGCCAACTTAAGAGAAACTTGCAGCTAACCATTCAATTATTAGAACTGAATGTGCCAATGATGATTGGTTTAAATATGATCGATGTATCTGCTAAACGAGGTATTATGATTGATCATGACAAACTAATGCGTCGCCTAAGAGTGCCGGTATTACCCGTGATTGCACGTAATGGTAAGGGCACAGCGCATATGCTTGAAGAGTTACAATATTTAGATCAAGCTCATGTGCCACACTTCAAATTGAACTATGGAACAGAAGTAGAAAAAGCTATCAAAGCGATTTGTACGTGTTTAAAACACAGTACTCATTATACGTCGCAGCAAATGCGTTTTATCGCGATTCAATATTTGTTAGACAATGCACAAATTTGTCAAACGTTAAATCAGACATTGATTCAACAATTAGAACCTATTAAATCAGAACTTTCACAACAACTCACTTTATCCATCCGTGATGATATAGAACAAAAACGTAATCATTATATAGAACAAATATTAACAGACGTCGTGACATATCCAGATGAAGAAAAGCAATTCTTTTCATCAAAATTAGATAAAATATTAATCAACAAATATATCGGAATGCCTATTTTTCTGGGGATTATGTGGTTGATATTTCAAATTACTTTTACTTGGATTGGAACGCCATTATCTGATCAATTAGATGGTTTTATTGGAGGCACCTTAACTGATTGGGTTAAATCAGGCATGCATCAAATTGGTGTTGTACCATTTTTACAAGATTTAATTACAGATGGAATCATTGCAGGTGTGGGGTCAGTACTTGTCTTTGTACCACAAATTATCGTATTATTCTTCTTTATTTCACTGCTTGAAGATTCAGGGTATATGGCTAGAATCGCTGTGTTAATGGATAAGTTAATGGAACATTTTGGATTAAGTGGTAAAGCGTTTATACCGATGATCATTGGGTTTGGATGTAATGTGCCTAGTATTATGGCTGCACGTAGCATTGAGAATGAGAAAGAAAGACTATCGACAATATTAATTGCACCATTTATGTCGTGTTCAGCAAGATTACCCGTCTATGCTTTGTTTGTAGGTGTCTTCTTTAAAGAACACCAATCTTTAGTGGTGCTCAGTCTATATGTCTTGGGCATTGTCATTGCACTCATTGCAAGTACTATTTTAACTAAGACTGTGCTTAAAAATAAGCATTCGTTATTTATCATAGAGTTACCTACGTATCGAATTCCATCAATCAAAACATTATGGAGAAGTACATGGGAAAAAGCAAAAGGCTTTGTTAAAAAAGCAGGTACCTTTATATTTGGCGGATCGGTCGTAATTTGGCTTCTAAGTTATGCAGGACCGGGTGGGTTTAATGTGAGTATCGACCAAAGTTTCTTGCACATCGTTGGCTCAATTGTAGCAACTGTACTGCATCCATTAGGATTTGGTACTTGGCAAGCAGGTGCAACTCTCGTTCCAGGATTTTTAGCTAAAGAAGTCATTGTTAGTTCAATGGCAATCATTTATTCATCAAGTGAAGGTGGTCTTGTACATGTTTTACAACAACAATTCACACCTTTATCAGCATATGCATTTATGATTTTTATATTATTATATATTCCATGCCTATCAACAGTAGCAACGATTCGTAAAGAAACATATTCAATCAAATGGACTTTATTTTCAATGATTTACCCATTAGCAACAGCTTATATTTTAGCACTAGCATTTTATCAAATTGCTAGATTAATCGTTTAAGGAAGTGGCATGATGTCAATAATTATTAATATTTTGATATTTTTAGCAATATTTGGCTATACAGCTTATGTATTAATCAAATATTTTAAACAATCCAAGTCTGGACAATGCGGCTCATGTAGTTCTAAATGTCATTGCGATGATCAAATTAAAAGTACCCACAGTAAAATTTTTAAATGAAAAAAGTTCGATATCTGATTTTTAATATATTAAGAAATGATTGATGAAATATTAATTTACTAGAAAAATGATTAAAACTTTTAAATAGTGATATATAGTCAATAAGCAGAAAAATAAAAAACTATTGGGGGATTTTAATCATGAAAGGTAGTAAGAAATTAAATCAGTTATTAGAAGACAATGAGAAGAAGTTAAAGAAATTATTTAAATATGATAAGAAAGAGGCATTGTCATTCACGAAAGAAGATAGAGAAAAAGTCGAGAATCAGTTTGGTGTATATGTGATATTTGATAATAAAAAACCTGTCTTTGTCGGCCAAACGGGTGGTTATTCAACTGGGTATAAGCCGATTCAAAAGGATTTAAATAGCAAATTAGCTCAATATAATTCTAAATCTGATAGTGGTACAACTAAATTTAGACGAGAGCTTGCTAAAAGTAAGAAAAAAGATACATCAGATTTAAAAGGTGTAACTGCAGAAGAATACGGGTTAACATTTCAATATATCAAGGTCAAAGATGAACCGGCATTTATTAATATTTTAGAAATTTTAGCATTAGAATATGCGAAACAAGAAAATATGAAGTTATACAATTTTCAATAATTAGTAGTATTCAGAATATCAAGCGATTGAATGAATAAAGACTAAAGGTGACAGAGCCTTTAGTCTTTATTGTTAGTATTTTGATTCAAGTCTTTTAAATATTGTTTATGATAAAAGTTGGCGAGTTTCAAATCATGGACGAAAGAGATGACAGGTCTTATCGTCATTTGTATACTACCGATAACAAAGAGAACTGTTCCAATTGTTACGGTTTTATCGCTAAAAAATAAGAAACTACCAACTAAAAAGACAAGTCCTAATACGATATCATTAACTTGATAAATTGCTTTATAAAAGTTAGTGATTTGATTCGCATGTGCTTCTGTGGCTTTGCTATTAAGTTGGTTATTTGTATTGAAATGTAAATCGACATCATTAGGATGCTTTTTCACAATCATCACCCCCAATTGATTATATAATGGTAGTCATTTTCAAACAACTTGAAATAGAAATAGACGAATTTGGAGTGATCATAATGGAATATAATTGCTTTTATCAATCACCAGTTGGCCAATTAGAATTGGTCAGTGATGGTCAATATTTAACTCAATTATTATTTAGTAATCAACAACAACCAACTGAAAGAGAAAACAAAGCATCGTTACCAATATTTAAACAAACAAGATCCTGGCTAGATACGTATTTTAAAGGAGAACGTCCACAAGAAACTATTCCTATTCAACCATCAGGAACAACATTTCAACAATATGTGTGGGAAGAGTTGAACCAAATAGAATACGGTAAATTAACGACTTATGGTGATATAGCTCAATGTATTGCTCAGAAAATGAATAAAGATAAGATGTCAGCACAAGCAGTAGGTGGTGCGGTAGGTAGTAATCCGATATCAATTATTATCCCATGTCATCGGGTAGTTGGAAAAAATGGTAGCTTGACAGGGTATGGTGGGACATTGCCTAATAAAATCAAATTATTAGAAATAGAAAATATAGACATGACGCATTTATTTACACCGAAACACACAACAAAGCCATAATAAAAAGCCTAGATGTGGACATCAATGATGATGGTCCGATACATCTAGGCTTGTTTATATTCATACTGAGAAATGCAATTTCTGATAAAGTTTATTTTGGAACGTGGTATTCACGAATATTGTCATTAATTGCTTTTAAATAGAAGATGGATTGATCATTTTCAACTTTATCTTGTTGTTCATCAAATTCTAATTCGTCAAAACGTTTAAAGAATGTTTCGTAGTCTTCAACTGACACTTCTTGACGTTGTTTTAACGCAGATTGATGACTTTCGATATCTAAGTGATTTTGATAACCATCAACAACATTAGCACTAAAGAATTCGCCGACAGAACCTGAACCGTAACTAAATAGTCCGATTGTTTGTCCACTTGATAGTTCATGATTTTCTAATAATGAAATAAGACTTAAATATAATGAACCAGTGTAAATATTACCTACATAACGATTGTAATAAACCGCATCTTCATAACCTGCTCTTAGACGTTCTTGCGTTGTTTCATCAGCGTCATCAATAATTGATTCTAATGCTTTTTTACCCATTTTTGTAAATGGCACATGGAAACATAATGATTCGAAATCAGCTAATGATTTATTTTCACGTTTAGCATATTCGTTCCAACTATGTTGGAATGAGCGTATATAGGCATCTTTAGATAATGCACCATCAACTAATGGATAAGCATGGCCTGTTGGTCTCCAGAAATCATATACATCTTCTGTGTAAGCGACAGCATCATCATTAAGTTGTAAGATGCTAGGATTGTGTGAAATCATCATTGCTACGGCACCAGCACCTTGTGTAGGCTCTCCACCAGATTGTAAGCCGTAACGTGCAGTATCACTTGCAATAACTAATACCTTTTCTTCTGGACGATTAGCAAGGTAATCTTTAGCTAATTGAATGGCAGGTGTTGCAGCATAACATGCTTCTTTCATCTCAAAGCAACGTGCAAAAGGTTGAATTCCTAGTAAACGATGCAATTGAACGGCTGCGGCTTTAGCAGAATCAATTGCAGATTCAGTTGCAACAATAACCATACCGATTTTCTTTTTATCTTCGTCTGTTATAATATCTTTAGCAGCATTTGCTCCCATTGATACGATGTCTTGATTGACTGGACTTACAGCCATTTCAGTTTGGCCAATACCAATTAAAAATTTATTTGGGTCAACTTGGCGTGCTTCTGCAAGCTTTGCCATGTCTACATAAAATTTGGGTACATAAAAGTTAATTTTATCTATACCTATGTTCATAAGGCGTACATCCTTTCAGTTTTAAAAGTAGCATTAGTATCATACCAAAATCATTTAGTGATATACAATGAATATAACAGATTTTACTCTTAATGTATAACAGTTATGTAAGCGTTTTAATAATTGCTTTAAATAGCTTTTTGAATCAAGTTGAATTTAAAAAACATAGCGAGCAATGTTGTTATAATTTAAAAATTTTAGAATGTTTTATAAGATTGAGGAGACATATAGGTAGTATCATCTACAAGACGATTACGCTTTTATGGAAATATTTTAAATTTTAGATTAAAGCATACACGTTTGATTGCGAATAACGATGATAACTAAAAAATGTTAAATAAAGGAGAAACATAAATGAAAAAATTAGACAAAGGGTTCCGTCATCTTTCACGAGAAGATAAATTAGAGCAATTAGAATCATATGGTTGGTTATCTAGTGATAATCATGACATTCTTTTAAATCATCCACTGATAGATGAAGATGTTGCAAATAGTTTAATAGAAAATGTAATTGGACAAGGTACTTTACCGGTGGGATTATTACCTGAAATTATAGTTGATGATCAATCTTATGTGGTACCAATGATGGTAGAAGAACCATCCGTAGTAGCTGCTGCAAGTTATGGGGCTAAATTAGTAAACAATACCGGTGGATTTAAAACAGTTTCTAGTCAACGATTAATGATCGGACAAATTGTATTTGATGGCGTGACTGATACGGAAAGTCTATCACAAGCGATTCAAGATAAAGAAGATCAAATCCATCAAATAGCTGATGAAGCTTATCCATCTATTAAAGCAAGAGGTGGCGGTTATCAAAAGATTGAAATAGATTCATTCCCAGATCAGCAATTGTTATCGCTTAAAGTTTATGTCGATACTAAAGATGCGATGGGTGCTAATATGTTAAATACCATTTTAGAAGCCATTACAGCACATCTGAAAAATGAATTCCCAGATGAAGATGTATTAATGAGTATATTATCAAATCATGCAACTGCCTCAGTAGTTAAGATACAAGGAGAAATAGACATCAAAGATCTTAATAAAGGTGGACGTGATGGTGAAGCGGTCGCACGTAGAATGGAACGTGCTTCAGTATTAGCACAAGTAGATATCCACAGAGCAGCAACACATAATAAGGGTGTGATGAACGGTATTCATGCTGTCGTTTTAGCGACTGGTAATGATACACGTGGCGCAGAGGCGAGTGCACACGCATATGCAAGTCGAGACGGACAATATAGAGGCATTGCGACTTGGACATATGATCAAGAACGTCAACGTCTTATCGGCACAATTGAAGTACCAATGACACTTGCAATAGTGGGTGGAGGTACGAAAGTATTACCAATTGCTAAAGCATCACTTGATTTATTGAATGTTAAATCTGCACAAGAATTAGGGCATGTTGTGGCAGCAGTTGGTTTAGCACAAAACTTCTCAGCATGTAGAGCTCTTGTATCAGAAGGGATACAACAAGGTCATATGAGTTTGCAGTATAAATCATTAGCTATTATCGTAGGTGCAAAAGGTGATGAAATTGCACAAGTAGCAGATGCGCTTAAACAAGAAGACAAAGCCAATTCAGCAAAGGCAAAAGCTATTTTAGAACAAATAAGACAAGATAAATAAGTATAAAAAAGGACATTGTTTGCAATCACAATTGCAGTAACAATGTCCTTTTTAATGTCTTTAATAAATGTAGTTATAATTACGAGCAGATGCTTTACTTATAATTCGCGTCCCATATCCATATGGACGATTATAATTGTATTCTGATATTTTGATATTGCCGTTATTATATATTCTTTCTACTACGGCAACATGTCCGTAATAACCTGCTGTTGATTGCATAACAGCATATCGTCTAGGTGTATGACCAGTAGCATATCCAGAACGTCTTGCGTTGTAATACCAATTTTTCGCATTTCCCCATCGATTAGAAACAGGTTTACCTAATTGAGCACGTCGTTGATAGGCCCACCATGTACATTGACCTTTATTGTAATAATTTTTATATGAAGCTGCTTCTGACACGTGTGTCTGTTCAGCTGTTTGATAAGCAATAGTCCCAGTTAACAAGATTCCAGTAGCGATTATGACACGAGATAGTAATTGTTTTAGTTTCATTTTTTTCTCCCAAAAATCGTTTTTTTTATTTAGTAACCGTATTCATAATAGATGTAAAAAAGATAGAATACAACATTAGAAACGAATTATACAAGTAACTGTAACGCTACTGAAATAAAAATAGGTTATTTGTAATAATATTTATATTTGCATGCAATTTGCATTATTTTACATTAGGTTAAAAAATAAAAAACTGCCAATAAAGTACGAAACTTTATTAGCAGCGTTCGACGTCATTTAAGACGTTTTCGAGATGATAGACTCCATGTATTCATTATGTTAGATGAATGCTAAATAACAATTAACATAGATCATACATTAGTGAATTGGTTGAAGACTGACAATGCTCTTTTAACAATCGTCATTGATAAGTCTTCGGGACACGGATTAGTTCGAAAATATGACAATATTTCACTTTGGCTCTTCACTTGTCTAGGAAAATTGTTATCTTGATTAATCCAATCAACCAATTCGCCTAATGGTGTGTCATCACCAAGAAAATTTTGCATAAATTCGTAAAAGCTCAATACCTCACCTCGAATAATCAATTTGAGCCAGACTAAATTATAACACAGTTAGCAAAGTGACAATGCATAATGTGTAAATAAAAATATACAAAACTACAATCAATCGTATACTGATGTTTCATACATATAAAACAAAGTGATAATGTATAATAAAAGAAATACATTTTTGAATGGGTGAGTTGCGTGGATATTAAACATATGAAATATTTTGTTGAAGTTGTGAGGCAAGGCGGTATGACTAATGCATCGAAGTCTTTATTCATAGCTCAACCTACTATTAGTAAAGCAATCAAAGATATTGAAGGTGAGATGGCAGTACCATTGTTTGATAGGGAGAAGAGGCAACTTATATTAACAGATGCAGGCCAAATCTTCTTTAATAAATGTAAAGAAATCATTGCACTTTATGAAAACTTGCCATCTGAAATCAATAGTTTATATGGATTAGAAACAGGTCATATGGATATAGGGCTTTCAGCAGTGATGAATATGCAATCCTTAATTAATATGATTGGTGATTTCCACCAACATTTCCCCAATGTAACCTTCAACTTTGTGGAGAATGGCGGAAAATATATCGAACAGCAACTATTAAATGATGAATTGGATTTTGGTATTACAACATTACCTGTTGATCAACAACGATTTGAAGCCATTTCCTTAAATAAAGAATCGTTATGTGTAGTTATCCACCATGAGCATCCTTTAGCACGGTTCCAATCTGTAAAAATGAAAGAGTTAATTCAAGAGGACTTCATTTTATTTAATGATGATTTCTATTTAAATGATAAAATTATAGAAATTGCTAAAAACGCTGGTTTTATACCTAATATGGTGTCTCAAATTTCACAGTGGAACGTCATCGAAAATTTAATCAGTAATCAACTTGGTATCGCTATATTACCTTATTCTATTACACAACTCATGAATGAAAATGTACGTGTTCTAAAAATCGAAGATGCACATGTAGACTGGGAGTTAGGTATTGTTTGGAAGCAAGGGAAACGTTTAAGCTATGCAGCGAATAAATGGATTGATTATTTAAGAGAACGCTTAGTATAAGTGAATAATGAATTATCAATTATTTAGTATGAATGTAAGACGAATGATAAATATAAAGTAGAGCTCCCCGTCAAATTGGGGGCTTTTTTCGTATTTTGCTCAAGATAGCGCTTCCATAGATTTGAGGAATGTTTAATATTCGAAAAATGTATTTTAATAATAGAACAAGGGAGACTATAATTACATGTATCACTAAAAAATTGTTGTAACAATTTGGACAAATTTTTTAGAAGGGATAGATCGCATGCATAAGGTGAGAGATTTACTACAACTTTTTGTACAAATCATTCTTATATTACTTATTTCATACATCGGTACCGAAGTGCAGCGCTTATTACACATTCCTTTAGCAGGTAGTATTGTGGGTCTACTCATGTTTTATCTATTGTTACAGTTTAAAATTATCCCTGTATCATGGGTAGACGAAGGTGCAAACTTCCTATTAAAAACAATGGTATTTTTCTTTATCCCGTCTGTAGTTGGCGTTATGAATGTAGCATCAGATATTACACTAAACTACATACTGTTCTTTTTAATTATCATTTTAGGGACATGTTTAGTGGCTTTATCTTCTGGTTATATTGCTGAAACGCTAGTGAAAAGAGATGATGGTGGAAAAGGAACGGATAAGTTATGACAAATATATTGCAAGCTACTATCATGATTCTGCTTACGATTGTGGTATATATCATAGCTAGAAGACTACAAGATCGATACAACAATCCTTTTTTGAACCCTGCATTAATTTCATCGATACTCATTATAGCTATTCTGCTTATGTTTGGCGTTAGCTATAAAGATTACATGAAAGGTGGGGAATGGATAAATCATATTTTAAACGCAACCGTCGTTTGTTTGGCTTATCCACTCTATCAAAATAGACATAAGATAAAGAAATATCTATTTGTGATTTTCACGAGCGTGTTAACTGGTGTAGTACTTAATTTTATGTTAGTATACGTAACGTTGAAAATCTTTGGCTATTCAAAAGAAACCATTGTAACGATGCTACCAAGGTCTATTACGGCAGCCGTAGGGATAGAAGTATCCAATGAACTTGGTGGTACAGACACCATTACAGTGCTCTTTATAATAGCTACAGGGTTAATAGGCAGCATTCTAGGTTCAATGCTATTGCGTATGGGAGGCTTTCAGTCATCTATCGCGAGAGGCTTAACCTATGGTAACGCTTCTCATGCTTTCGGTACGGCAAAAGCACTAGAATTAGATATAGAATCAGGCGCATTTAGTTCGATTGGTATGATATTAACTGCAGTAATCAGTTCGATTTTAATACCAATTCTTATTTTATTGTTCTATTAAAGGGAAGAAACTCATATAAATAGAAAGGGAGGCTATTTGAAAAAATGGCAAAAATCAAAGCAAATGAAGCATTAGTTAAAGCATTACAAGCATGGGACATCGATCACTTATACGGAATCCCAGGAGATTCAATCGACGCAGTAGTAGACTCTCTACGTACAGTTAGAGATCAATTCAAATTCTACCACGTACGTCACGAAGAAGTAGCAAGTTTAGCTGCTGGTAGTTATACAAAAATCACAGGTAAAATTGGGGTTGCATTAAGTATTGGTGGTCCTGGTTTAGTTCACTTATTAAACGGTATGTACGACGCTAAAATGGATAGCGTTCCTCAATTGATTATTTCTGGTCAAACAAACGATAGTCTTTTAGGTACAGGTGCTTTCCAAGAAACTAACTTATCTAAGTTATGTGAAGATGTAGCGGTTTACAATCACCAAATTCAAAAAGGCGACAATGTATTTGAGGTTGTTAACGAAGCAATCCGTACTGCTTATGAGAAAAAAGGTGTAGCTGTTGTTATCTGCCCTAACGATCTTTTAACTCAACCAATTAAAGACACAACTGATAAACCAGTTAACACAACTAAACCAAAAGCAATTGCACCTAAATTCAAAAACATCAAAAAAGCTGCTAAATTAATCAATAAAAGTAAAAAACCAGTTGTACTTTTCGGTGTTGGTGCACAACATGCGAAAGATGAATTACGTGAATTCGTAGAAATGGCTAAAATCCCAGTTATTCACACATTACCAGCAAAAGCAATTATTGCTGATGATCATCCATATAATTTAGGTAACTTAGGCCAAATCGGTACTAAAGCATCTTATCAAACAATTCAAGATGCAGACTTATTAATCATGATTGGTACTAACTTCCCATTCGTCAAATATTTACCTAAGAAAAATATTAAAGCGATTCAAATTGATACTAAAGAAGAAAATATCAGTCACCGTTTCGACATCAATGTTGGTATCTTAGGCGACAGTAAAATTGCGTTACAACAATTAACTGAAAACATTAAACATGTTGCTAAACGTCCATTCTTAGACAAAGCATTAGACCGTAAAGCGGTTTGGGATAAATGGATGGAACAAGACTTAAATAACAATAATTCACCATTACGTCCAGAACGTTTAATGAAAGCAATCAATGACAACTTAAAAGAAGATGCAATTGTATCTGCAGATGTTGGTACATCAACTGTATGGTCAACACGTTACTTAAACTTAGGTGTTAATAATAAATTCATCATCTCAAGTTGGTTAGGTACAATGGGTTGTGCACTTCCTGGTGCTATGGCATCTAAAATTGCATACCCAAATCGTCAAGCTGTAGCTATCGCTGGTGACGGTGCATTCCAAATGGTTATGCAAGACTTTGCAACTGCAGTTCAATACGATTTACCATTAACAATTTTCGTATTAAATAATAAACAATTAGCATTCATTAAATATGAACAACAAGCTGCAGGTGAATTAGAATATGCCATTGATTTCTCTGATATGGATCATGCTAAATTCGCTGAAGCTGCTGGCGGTAAAGGTTACACAGTTAGAGACGTTAGTCGTTTAGATGATATTGTTGAAGAAGCAATGTCACAAGACGTACCAACTATCGTTGACGTACATGTTGACCCTAACGCTGCACCACTACCAGGTAAAATTGTTAACGCAGAAGCACTTGGTTATGGTAAATGGGCATACAGATCTATCACTGAAGATAAACACTTAGACTTAGATCAAATCCCACCAATCTCAGTAGCAACTAAACGTTTCTTATAATATAGAAGCAAAGTGCTTAAACTCAGCCAAAATAGTTTGGCTGAGTTTTTTGAAATTACTATTGTAAACGCTTAAACAAATGTGTATACTATATTTAAATTAAATATAACATTTGCGTGTTACTGGTTAAGCAGGCATGAGCAAACAGATGATCATTTAATATGGTCTTGTTTGTTCATGCCATTTTTTATGTGCATGCGAGTGATTTCAATATGAGAGGAATGTTTTTACATGTTTAAAAAGCTCTTTGGGCAATTGCAACGTATAGGTAAAGCATTAATGCTACCTGTCGCAATTTTACCGGCAGCTGGGATTTTACTTGCATTTGGGAATGCAATGCATAATGAACAGTTAGTCAAAATTGCACCATGGTTAACAAACCATGTATTTGTCATGATTTCTTCAATCATGGAAGCAGCAGGGCAAGTTATCTTTGATAATTTACCATTATTATTTGCAGTCGGAACAGCACTTGGATTAGCAGGAGGAGATGGCGTAGCAGCATTAGCAGCGTTAGTTGGATATTTAATTATGAACGCGACAATGGGTAAATATTTAAATATTACAATTGATGATATCTTCACTTATGCAAAAGGCGCAAAAGAATTAAGCCAAGCAGCAAAACAACCTGAATATGCACTTGTATTAGGTATTCCAACCCTACAAACGGGTGTGTTTGGCGGTATTATCATGGGGGCTGTAGCCGCATGGTGTTACAACAAGTATTATAATATTACTTTGCCAGCATTTTTAGGATTCTTCGCAGGTAAACGTTTCGTACCAATTGCGACATCAGTAGCTGCAATTATTGTAGGTATTGTATTAAGTTGGATATGGCCACCTATTCAAACGGGATTAAATGACTTATCTAACTTCTTACTAACGAAGAACTTAGTATTAACAACATTTATTTTCGGGGTTATAGAACGTTCTTTAATTCCATTTGGATTGCATCATATTTTCTATGCACCATTCTGGTTCGAATTTGGACATTATACAAATCATGCTGGAGAACTCGTACGTGGTGACCAACGTATTTGGATGGCGCAATTAAAAGATGGCGTACCATTTACTGCAGGAACATTTACAACTGGTAAATATCCATTCATGATGTTTGGTTTACCAGCTGCAGCATTTGCAATTTATAAAAATGCACGTCCAGAACGTAAAAAAATCGTTGGTGGTTTAATGCTATCAGCAGGTTTAACAGCATTCTTAACAGGGATTACAGAACCACTTGAGTTCTCATTCTTATTTGTAGCACCATTATTATATGCGATTCACGTCGTATTAGCAGGATCTTCATTCTTAATCATGCATTTATTAGATGTAAAAATTGGTATGACATTCTCAGGTGGATTTATCGACTATGTATTATTCGGTTTATTAAACTGGGATAAAACACATGCATTACTAGTGATTCCAGTTGGTATCGTATACGCAGTTGTGTATTACTTCTTATTCGACTTTGCAATCCGTAAATTCAACTTAAAAACACCAGGTAGAGAAGATAAAGAGCAAGAGGTCAGAGATTCAAGTGTCGCTAAATTACCATTTGATGTTTTAGATGCAATGGGTGGTAAAGATAATATCAAACACTTAGACGCATGTATTACACGTTTAAGAGTTGAAGTAAATGATAAAGCTAAAGTAGATGTTCCAGGATTAAAAGCATTAGGTGCTTCTGGTGTACTTGAAGTTGGTAATAACATGCAAGCGATTTTTGGTCCAAAATCAGACCAAATTAAACATGATATGGCGAAAATCATGAATGGTGAAATTACTAAACCAAGTGAAACGACTGTGACAGAGGAAGACTCTGAAGAACCAGTTCATGTAGAAGATATTAAAGAAACTGAAATTTACGCACCAGGTGTTGGTCAAATTGTTCCATTATCTGACGTACCTGATAAAGTATTTTCAGAAAAAATGATGGGCGACGGTGTTGGATTTATTCCTGAAAAAGGTGAAATTGTAGCACCATTCGATGGTACAGTTAAAACCATTTTCCCTACAAAACATGCCATTGGTTTAGAATCAGATACAGGTATTGAATTATTGATTCATATCGGTATTGATACAGTTAAACTAGATGGAGAAGGTTTCGAAAGTTTAGTTAAAGCAGATGATAAAGTAACGCAAGGACAACCGTTAATGAAAGTGAACTTAGCTTATCTTAAAGAACATGCACCAAGTGTTGTAACACCGTTAGTAATTACTAATCTAGGTGATCAAACATTAACAGTTGAAAAGACAAGCAGTGTTGAACCAAGCCAACGCATTATGAAAGTTAAATAGCTATATATAAGTGCACATTTTAAATTTTTAAAATGTGCACTTTTTTAATAGGGTTGACATGTATATTAATAACTAGCAGTATAAAATTGTATAGCACATAATATGTTTAATACTGTTGGAGGTTCAAAGTATGATTGATTCCAAAATGAATAAGAAAGATAATGTAAGACATAATGGGAATAAAATGATGAATATATTCATTATCATTGTTTTGACAATCGTGATACAAATTCCTGCAGCCATGTCTATTATTGCACTGCCTTTTTCATTAAAACTCAATGATTGGTATACTATCGCTTTAAGTATGCTTATTCTTGGTTTAGCGTTATTTATTGTCTGGGCAATAAGGTCGTATTACTTATTTCGTACATATGAAAACCAATATCTTAAAATGACTATGAAAGATGTCTTGAAAAATATTGCCTTCTTTATTCTAGCTATTATTTGTAGCATAACTAGTAATGCTTTAATGTTCATTTTTATTGGTGATTCAGGAACCAAAAATGAAAAAATGATTGATGAGAGTCTCGATTCATTAATGGATAAAAGTCATTTACCTCATCTTTCTATTGTATTAGTAACAATATTATGTCTGTGTTTCATAGGCCCTTACCTTGAAGAACTCGTTTTTCGAGGGATTTTTAAAGAAACCTTATTTATGAAAAGCCGATTTTGGTTACCTTTAATCATTTCGTCTGTAGTGTTTAGCTCACAACATTTATCAACAAATATATTCTCATTTGGATTATATTTCTTAATGGGATGTGTGCTTTATGTCGCTTATGATAGAAGACGAAATATTAAAGATAGCATGATGGTACATATGTTAAACAATTCTATTACGACAATTCCTTTGTTTTTAGTATACTTATATATTTACTTTAAATAATAGCAAATCATCTCTTTTAATAAATTAAAAAGTATTTTACTTTAATTTAAAAGGATCATATTATCGATTAAATGTGTAATCAATAATATGACCCTTTATTTTTCAATATCTAAAATAATAAGAATAATTAAGCTTCTATGATATCATTTTCAATTAATAATTTAATCGCTTTATGATCTGTAGCATTTCTAAATAAATCATATGCATTTTCAATATCGCTTAATTTACTGTAATGTGTCACTAATTGTTCTGGTTGAATGATTTTACTTTTAAGTGCTTCTAAAAGTTCTTCTGTAGTATTACCAGAAACTAATCCAGTTGAAACGTTAATGTTTTTAATCCATAATTTGTCGATATCAAATTGAACAGGTAAACCATGAACACCTACATTAGCGATTGTACCATCTACGCCAATAAGTTTTTGACATAAATCAAATGTTTGTGGAATACCCACAGCTTCGATTGCTACATCTACACCACGATGGTTAAGTTTGTATACTTCTTGAATCGCTTGTTCAACATTACTTGAATTAATCGTATGTGTAGCACCTAATGATTTAGCAGTTTCTAAACGGTTGTCATCCAAGTCAATCATAATAATTTTAGAAGGTGAATAGAATTGAGCAGTTAATAATGTCGCTAATCCGACTGGTCCAGCACCCACAATGGCTACTGTACTACCAGGCTTTACTTTTCCTTTTAACACACCAATTTCATATCCAGTAGGTAAAATATCTGAAAGCATTACAAGTGCTTCATCAGGTAATGATTGAGGTGCATGATATAAAGAATTATCGGCAAATGGTACTTTAACGTATTCAGCTTGTGTACCATCAATTAAATGACCTAAAATCCATCCACCATCGTTTTCGCAATGTGCATAAATTCCTTTTTTACAATAGTAGCATTTACCACAAGAAGAAACGGCAGAGACAATAACTTTGTCGCCAACTTTAAAATTGTTTACATTAGATCCTACTGATTCTACAATACCAATACCTTCATGACCTAGTGTTGTATTTTCAGGTACTTCAGGTGTATCTCCTTTAATAATGTGTAAGTCAGTACCGCAAATTGTCGTTTTGACCATACGAATAATGGCGTCAGTACTTTCTGTAATAACAGGTTTTTCCTTATCGATTAATTGTGCCACACCAGGCTTTGCATAGTTATAGGCTTTCATATAAATCCCTCCAATGATATTGTGAATTATTTCACAATTATTATACCACAAAATGACGAGTGATAATTTAATATCAAAAAAATATAGTAGAAAAATTATAAAAACACTTACCTATAAATGCACAATTAATTATAGAAAGAAATATTTTGAAAAGATGAAAATATTGATTATATGGCGTAAAATAGAATTGAGTATAGATATAAAGGAGTTATCAGTAATGCATACGACTGAAGGGAAATTAGTAGTAGATACTGAAATAGAAGTCAATGGCTACGATATTGATGCAATGGGGATTGTGAGCAATATCGTCTTTATTAAATGGTTTGAAGACTTGCGTACTATTTTTATCAATCAATATATGAATTATTCTGAAATGATAACACAAGGTATTTCGCCTATATTAATGAAAACAGAAGTGGATTATAAAGTACCTGTGACGATACATGATCGTCCAAGAGCGCGTTGTTGGATGATAAAAGCAAGTAAAATGAAATGGATTTTCAAATTTGAAATCGCGACTAAGGATAACGTTCACTGTATTGGCTATCAAACGGGTGGCTTTTATGACTTAGAAAAGCAAAAGATAACAAAATTGCCACAAGTTTTCCAAGATATTTTAAATTAGAGTGGAAGTTGATTGACGAAATAGAACTGCATACCTTATGATATATACCAATTTCAAGACAAGAGGGTGTATGGTATGGTTGAGTCAATTCGTGATGTATCCCAATTTAAAACAATAATTAATACACAACCCTTAGTAGTGGTACATGTAATGAGGGAACAATGTGGTGTTTGTCATGCTGTTTTACCACAATTGAAAGATATATTAGATACGTCGTATCCAAAAGTGACATTGGCGACTATTAATCAAAATGAAGTACCCGAAATTGCAGGAGAGTTAACTATTTTTACAGTACCTGTTGATTTAATATTTATGAATGGTAAAGAAATGCATAGACAAGGTAGATTTATTGATATGCAGTCATTCGAAAAACAATTAGCTATCATGTATGACCAAATAGATGATTAAATAAGAAATGATGAAGGCACCTCAAATTGATGATTCAATTTGGGGTGTTTTTTATGGAAAAATCAATATCAATTTAACCCGAGTTGTTGGGGCATAGATATGATAAATGTTATGATAAAAAACGTGTGAAAATTTTAGATTATAGTATGATATGGCGTTAATCATTAATATTTAACTTGTTAAAAGAGGACGTTTCATACAAGTAGGACAGGCGTGATTTAAATAGATTGATGACACCATGTAAACTTTTCATCACCTATCAACATGTAAAGGCATTAGTTTTAAATATTTTTTATGTAATAAGGAGGCTCAAATGGAAAAACATTCTCGTAGTTATCATATTAAAAATACTATTTTTTGTTTGTTAGGTACATTGTTAATTGCACTTGGAGTTAACTGTTTTGTTATTCCTGGAAACTTAGGTGAAGGTGGCGCTATCGGTATGTCTTTAGTACTGAAGTATACACTTGGTTTATCACCGGCACTAACGTCTTTCGTTATCAATGCCTTTTTAATAGTTATCGGTTGGAAGTATTTAAGTAAAACAACAGCCATTTATACAGTCATTACAATTACTGCAAGTTCTATTTTCTTGGATTTAACAAAGTCTTTAAGTTTGGGGATCGATGAAAACTTTATTAATGCGGTATTTGCAGGTGTATTTATTGGCGTAGGTTCAGGTCTAGTCATTGTTTCTAGAAGTACGCTAGGTGGTACATCGGTTATTGCCCGTATTATTAGTAAATATTCCGAAGTAAAAACGTCTCAAGCGTTGTTTATTCTAGATGCACTTGTCGTATTATCATTCTTAATCGTATTACCCGTGACTAATGTGTTGTATACGATTGTGATGTTGTTTATTGTTGAAAAAGCAATGGCATTTGTCGTTGAAGGTTTCAATCCTAAAAAAGCGGTAACCGTTATTTCTGATCACAATAAAGAGATCAGTTCGGAAATATACCAAGCGACTGGCAGAGGTTCGACATTATTAGATGGTAAAGGTGCGTATCAACTTGATAATACCGATATATTATATGCTGTAGTATCTCAGACACAAATTGCTACAGTTAAAAAGATTGTCAATCGTTATGATGACCAAGCCTTTTTAGTTATCCATGACGTAAGAGACGTCTTAGGCAATGGCTTTATGAATATCAAATAATACAATGTGATGAGCGTTTATAAGACCAATCACGAGAAAGTGTTATATGATAGAAGTAAAGAATATAGGAGGTGCAAGTCATTGTTTAAAAAAGCACTTGCTGTAATTAGCTCAACTGTATTAGGAAGTATATTTTTTGCTAAAGTAAAAGAAAAAAGAAGTTACCGTAGTTTTGTACAGGAGAAAATGATGCGATTGAACGGTATGAAAAAGTCATTTGATAATGTTGAAGGTGCGAAAAAAGCACTTGAACGAACTAAAGATGAGACGGCAGGTAAATATGGCGGTACATCGTATGAATTTAAACATCATGTGAAGAAAAAAGATTATTATGGCTCACTAGTTTATATTGTTAATGATCAAAGTGACCGTAAACAAAAAACGGTATTATATATACACGGTGGTGCTTGGTTTCAAGATCCATTACCGTATCACTTCGAATTTATCGATTTACTTGCAGAATCGTTAAATGCAAAAGTTGTAATGCCAATCTATCCGAAAGTACCACATAGAGATTATGTGACAACAGATATATTGTTACATCATTTATACCAACATTTACTTAATAAAGTTGATGATGCTAAACAAATTGTGATAATGGGTGATTCTGCTGGTGGTCAAATTGCTTTATCATTTGCACAATCGTTAAAAGAAAAGCAATTAACACAACCAGGACATATTGTACTTTTATCACCTGTATTAGATGCTACATTTAGTAATCCAGAAGCCAAGAAGTATGAGCAAGAAGACCCTATGTTAGGTATAGAAGGTAGTAAATATTTAGCTACATTATGGGCAGGCGATACGCCTTTAGAGGATTATAGAATCTCACCTATGAATGGGGATATAGAAGGTCTAGGTCACATTACGATTGTGATTGGTACCAAAGAAACATTGTATCCAGATGCACTCAAACTCTCTCATATGCTCAACGAAAAAGGCATTGCACATGACTTTATACAAGGCTATAATCTGTTTCATGTTTATCCTATTTTTCCGTTACCAGAACGCGAGCGTTTCTTAAAGCAACTTCAAAACATCATAAAAAAATAACCCTATGCTAAATTATTTTCGCTAGGGTTTGTTTGGAATATAACAGCGAATTCATTTATCAATATGTTTGATAATTTGAATTCGCTGTTTTGTTATCTATATGTTCATTTTGATGCTTACTCTTGTCATTTGTATCTACATTTTTATAATTTGTTGTTGTATATGAATGAGATTTTGATGAAGCTTCTTCATTTTTTAGAGAAGTATTGACGGCTTCATCGCTATTACGAGTTTTATTGTTGATCTTCGTATGATCTGTATCTAATACAGAATTAGTCATGTCTTTCCCTTGTAAACTCCCAATTAGAATGAATGATAAGTATAAAGTTGTCACAATTAAGATAATCGCCAAATAAATACCGATAGCGAATTTAACTGACTTTTCCATTCTTCTCCTCCTAAGGTCTGAGTAACTACACTCTTAATGTAACATTTAATTTTTAAGATAGTGTAAATTCCTAGTAAAAAATATATGACTTAATTAGACGTTGGCACAAATACGTCTAACTATGGATATTACTAATAATGTAAGCTTATCTGTTAAATCAGGAATCGCATCTTTACATTCCTTTACAAATTTTTAATCTTTGGTTAAAAGAATTAAAACTGAATCAACAACCAAATGATAGGCTACTACTAGTAAGTAGTAGATTAAGCATTTTTGACTAAGAATTTTAAGCTAATATTTAAAACATATTGACTTTTAATTAATGGTTTTTATAGACTTTATAGTGATGGAAACGTTTGAATAATTTGTATTTATCTAAATTTTATATAAATGTAATTATACATGTATTGTTCCATTCACAATTCAATATACATAGAAAAGAGAGGGATTATAGCGTGATTCTCATAATAGTATGTGTCGTGTTGATTCTATGGCTAGGCATTAAGGAGAAAAATCGCCATGCGAATCGACTTAAGAAAATCCCTATACGAATCAACATTAATGGTATTCGAGGTAAATCAACCATAACTCGAATGGCATATAGTGTGCTTAGAGAAGACCACTATAGAGTCATAGGGAAGACAACAGGAACTGACGCAAGAATGATGTACTGGTTTACCCAAAAAGAGTACCCAGTGATTAGAAAACCTCAAGGCGCCAACATTGGTGAGCAACGTGATATCATCCGTAAAGTTGTTAAACAAAAAGCGAATGCACTTGTTAACGAATGTATGGCTGTTAATCCAGATTATCAAATTACTTTCCAAAAGGACTTAGTTAAAGCGAATATTGGCGTTATTGTCAATGTTATGGAAGACCACATGGATGTGCTAGGTCCAACATTACAAGATGTTGCCCAATCATTTACAGCAACGATTCCATATAAAGGTAAATTAGTTGTAATGAAAGATGAATTTACAGAATTTTTCGCTAAAGAAGCTAAAAAGCGTAAAACTGAATTAATCGTGGTGGACAAAGAGCAAATACCAGAGTCTTACTTAAGAAAGTTTGATTATTTAGTCTTTCCAGATAATGTAGCCATTGTGTTAGGCATTGCTCAAGCAGTAGGCATTGATAGTGAGACAGCCTTAGAAGGTATGTTAAATGCGCCAGCAGATCCAGGAGCAGTGAGGATTAAATACTTCCATGCTAATAATACTAAAAATGTATTTGTTAATGCATTTGCTGCCAACGAACCACAATCCACTAAGGCCATTTTAAATAAAGTGGAATCATACAATTATCCATATACGAAAAAAGTGGTCATTTTAAATTGTCGTTCTGACAGAATCGATAGAACACAACTATTTGTTGATAATTTCTTAGAAGATATTGATTACGATACGTTGATTTGTACCGGAAAAAGTACTCAGATGGTGTCAGATTTAATGCATCGTTTACCAGACAAGAGATATTTGAACTTTGAAGGACAAGATTTTACAGAAATTGAAAAAGCTATTATGAAAGAATCTGACAATGCACTTGTCTTTTGTGTAGGTAATATCCACGGCCCAGGTGGAAGAATAGCGGAATTCATAGAAGGGATAGAATAAAATGATAGGTTCAGAATTATATTTCTCCTTATTTGTAGGTGTCGTTCTCAGTCTTATTTTTGCTGAGAAATTTGGTATTAACCCTGCAGGACTGGTTGTACCAGGTTATTTAGCTTTAATTTTTGATCAACCCATCATGCTTTTATCAGTACTTATAATTAGTTGTTTAACATTCTTCATTGTAAATAACGGTATTAGTAAATGGGTTATTTTATATGGTAGAAGAAAGTTCGCAGCCATGATTCTAACAGGTATGGTATTGAAGTTTATATTTGATTTGATTTATCCATTGACCCCATTTGAAATGGTCGAAGTTTCCGGTATTGGGGTAGTAATTCCTGGTATCATCGCTAACACAATTCAAAAACAAGGTGTTGTAATAACATTATCATCTACAATGTTATTAACATGTATTACATATGTCATCTTGTTCTTATACAGTTTTATTAATTAATCAAGAACAAGGAGCGCGTAATAACAATGAAAAAGAAAAAACGATTAACGCCAAGCGAATGGTTGCTCAAACAATCTAAACGGCATAAGCGTAGAAATACATTGTATACAGCCATCGTCCTACTTATCGCTTTAGTATTAATAGTCTTCGCTATTCGCGCGGTCAAAGTAGTACCAGTTAAGAGTGATGCGAAAGATCCAAGTAGTATCCGAATGACATATTTAGGCAATATTACATTAAATAAACATATTCGACAAAATAATCTCAATAGTGTCTTTGCTGGTTTACAAGATCCGTTAAAAAATAGTGATTTCTCAACAGCATCGCTTTTAGTTAATGACTTTTCAAATGATCCTAAGAAAGAAATTGAAAAGAATTTAGAAAATATCATGTTCTTAAAGAAGCAGAATATTAAAAGTGTCAATTTAATTAACCAAACTACCGACAACATTACTGCTAGAGACTTAATGGAGAAAGTAGAATCACAAGCGGGATACAACTTTTTAACTGGTAATGGTTCAAATCCTATAAACAGTAAAACAATTCAACAAAATATTAAAGGTAAGAAAATTGCGAATGTATCCTTTACAGATGTTGAATCTAATTATGCAGAGCCACTTAAAAATACGACGTCTATTAGTTTAGATCCAGATATTTTTTATCCGTTAATCAAAAAGTTAAAAGAGAACAATGATTATGTCGTTGTTAATGTAGACTGGGGTATCCCTAATGAAAGAAATGTTACTGACCGTCAAAGAGAATATGCACATGCGTTATCAAAAGCAGGTGCTGATGTAATTATCGGTCACAATTCAGTCATTCAAAAAGTTGAAAAATATAACAATACACCCATTTTTTATAGCCTAGGAAATACAACATCAGACGATTTCCTATCCAAAAACCAAAAAGGTATGGTTGTTCAAGATGATTGGAAAGGTAAAAAACATAAGTTCCATCTTACACCAATACAATCTAAAGACGGTAAAATCTCACAAGATGATATGAATAAGATGGACCATAAACGTTTCCATAATAATATTAAAGATCAGTCAATCAATCTTAAAAAAGCTGACGATGGAGGTTATACATTTGAATATTAAAAAGCATTGGCTACCCATTACTGTCATTATTATAGTCGTCATCATTTTCCTACTCGTCATATTTGCAAGAGCGAATGAAGGTTTAGATAGTTATGAACAACAAGAACTGAAAAATGGAGAACAGCAATATCTTTCAAAAGGGGCCAGTTAGGAATGAACATATACAATAAAGCAACCTTGACTGTCATTTTAATTATTACCATTATTATTTCGTTCGTCTTTTACTATTTCACCTCAGATGAAAAGGTAGATAAAGATAAGCTATATGAAAATAAAATAGCTAATCATAAAAAGCCAGGAACTAAAAATTATGGGGTTGCATCCAATAATGCAATTGCTACTAAAATAGGTGAAAAGGTAATAGAAGATGGCGGTAATGCTACAGACGCAGCATTTGCAGTGTCATATGCATTAGCAGTGACAGAGCCACACTCATCTGGATTGGGTGGCGGTGGCGCAACACTAACTTACGATGGTAAAGATGGCCAAGTACCAAACTTATACGAATATAAAACCTATTCTTCTTATAACTTTAAACAAGGTGATAAAATCGGTACCCCTGGTTTTGTAAGAGGGATGCATGATATGCATGAAAAAGAAGGTAAGATGGATGAGAAGAAACTTTTTGATTACGTTATTCCACTTGCCGAAGATGGATTTGAAGTCGATTCAGAGTTAGAGCGTAGCTTGAAAATATATGGTTCTAAAATTGATCGTAATTCTCCATTCTTTAAAGGTAAACAAACATTGCGTGAAGGCGATGTAGTGAAACAAGAAAAACTTGCTAATACATTGAAAAAAATACGCGATAAAGGTCCTGATTATTTCTATAAAGATGTAGGTAAAAGCGTATCTAAACAATTAGATAATAAACTAACTGAAAAGGACTTTACGACATTTAAGACTGAAAAGAAAGAACCTGTAAGTACAGATTATTTAGGTAACAAAGTTTATTCGGCATCAAATCCACTAGGTGGAACATTAACATTACAAGGTCTGAAAATTGACGAAAAAGAAAATCAAGATACTGCTGATCGAAATAGCTATATTAAAGGTATCTTGGAATCACGTGATGTTATGTATAGTAACCGCGATATTGTCAATGGTACAGAACCAAGTAGTGAAGAACATTTATCTGATGAATACTTACTTGGCGAACTCAATAAAGTCAATGTAGGTACTGCAGCTGAAGGTGGTAGTGATTTCAACCCTATTCAAACAGATAACACAAGTACAACACACTTTGTTGTGATTGATAAACAAGGTAAAGTTGCAAGTACAACAAATACGTTATCAAGTTACTTTGGTTCAGGTGACTTTATGAAAGAAGGCTTTTATATGAATAACTCATTAGGCGACTTCTCTAAATCACCATCGAGTCCAAACTATGGTGACAAACATAAAGCACCACGCTCATTTATTTCACCATCTATCATCGTTGGTACAGACTTCTATATGGGTATCGGTACACCAGGTGGTAATAAGATTCCAACGATGTTAAATGAAGTCATAGTCGATTATTTAAGAGGTGACGGTACGTTACAAGAAGCAGTAGATAAACCACGTTTCTATAATGATGGTGGTACGATTTACTATGAAAACGCAATAGACGATAAAGATTTAGAGATCTTCAAGAGTTTGGGATATGGAGTGAAAGAAAAACGTAACGATCCAAACTTTGGTAGTGTGCAAGGCGCTGTGTATGATAAGAAAAACAAAAAAGTAGATGTCGGATCTGACGTTGGTAACAGATAAGGCAATATCATTAAAAGACGTGAGGCAAAGGCCTCACGTCTTTTTAATGTTAACTATTTTCTCCATTACGAACACGGTCAATAATATTTTGGATTTGTTGTTGTATTTCATCATCATTTTCTACAAAATAAGCGACCGGACCTTCTTTGATAGAAACCCATGGTACGAGTACATCAAAGTTTAAGGATTTGATCAATTCAAGACTTTGAATCGATCTTTTTCTATCACTGGAACCTAATATAACAGTACGCCATGTGTCACCTTCAAAACATAGGAAGTCGCCAGTAAATAAATAACGATGCTCACCGTTATCCCATAGAAAAATCGTCGTGCCAGGGGTGTGTCCTGGTGTAGGAATCACTTCTAAATCGTCATATAACATTTGGCGTTCATTAAAATATTCGTGAATTGTTATTGAACTTGTGAGGGCCTTAGCATCATCTTGGTGTATGACATATGGTATATCAAGTTGATTAGGACCACCTAAAGATTCATGATCATGATTCATTAAAACTTTAGCAGCGCCTCCCAATTTTTTTATGTCTGGTTGTACGTCTTTTAAATGACCAGAGTGATAGATGATGATATTTTCACCATCACGTTCTAAAATAAATGATTTGAATTCAAAACGAGGATCAAACGGTAATTGAGTTGTTGGTGTCGCATAAAGTCCTTGGGCAATTTGATGTAATTGAGAATAAGATTGTGATTGATTATCTTTATATTGATTGGTCATCATGTTTCATTCCTTTAAGTATTTAATATTTACAACACTACCCTGTAAATATAGAAATAATCATAAAAAGGATAAAATAGACAGTATGAAAGGTGTATATTAAGATAGTGATGAGTAATGAAATAAGGTAGTAATAAGACCGACATATGTTGATGAATATCATAATGGACAAATGATCATAGATAAAGGAAGTGTGCCATTTGAAAGAAGTCGTATTAGGTATCGATTTAGGAACAAGTTCAATCAAAGTAATAGCTGTTAATCAACAAGGGGACGTTATTGAATCTAAAAATGCATCATTATCATTAATCCAAGAGCAAAGTGGATATAGTGAGCAAGATCCTGAAGCTTGGTTCCAAGCCACTAAAAAAGCAATTATAGCATTAATGTCATCGTCTAAAATGAAAGATTATGACGTCAAAGGTATATCATTTTCAGGACAAATGCATGGTTTAGTCATTGTTGATAAAGATGGACATGTCTTGCGTAATGCAATTCTGTGGAATGACACTAGAAACTCTGAACAATGTCGACAAATCATAGACAAATTTGGTCATAGAGTTAATGAAAATCCAGTTTTAGAAGGATTTACTTTACCTAAAATGCTTTGGGTACAACAACATGAGCCTAACATATGGAAAAATGTAGATTACTTTATGTTACCGAAAGATTATTTGCGTTATCGTCTTACAGGTAACATACACATGGAATATAGTGATGCAGCAAGTACATTATTATTGAGTCCAAAGACAAATCAATGGACTAAAGATTTGGGAGATACATTTGAAATGGGGGATATTTATCCGTCACTTGTCGCTTCACATGCTTTTACAGGAAGCATTTTGCCTTCGATTGCTGAGGAGCTTGGTTTAAATGAAGATGTAGCCACATTTGCAGGTGGTGGTGATAATGCTTGTGGAGCAATAGGAGCCGGTGTGATACATGATAAAGAGACTTTATGTAGTATTGGCACATCAGGTGTGATATTAAATGTCGAACATCAAAGTGTGACAGAATATGATGATAACCTCCATTTCTTTAATCATGCGATACCAGAAACATACTATGCGATGGGTGTAACTTTAGCAGCTGGATATAGCTTAAATTGGTTAAAACATACCTTTTTTGAAGAAGAAAGTTTTGATCAACTAATACAGTTGGCAAGTCAATCTACGATAGGCGCGAACGGCTTACTATTTGCACCATACTTAGCAGGTGAGCGTACACCTCACGGAGATGCATCGATTCGAGGTAGTTTTATAGGGATAAGTGGGCAACATACGAAAGCTGATTTCGTTAGAGCAGTGATTGAAGGTATTACGTATTCATTATATGATTCTATACAACTGATTCGACAAGCAGGCAATGAGATTAATACCGTCATTTCTATTGGGGGCGGTGCGAAAAGTGATTTTTGGTTGCAACTACAAGCAGATGTTTTTAATACATCAGTTAAGAAACTAAAACATGAAGAAGGGCCTAGCATGGGTGCAGCTATCATTGCTGCATACGGTCTAGGTTGGTATCAATCATTTGAAGATTGCGTTAATGATTTTATTAAAGTAGAAAATATATTTAAACCTAATATGGATAAGCATAAACAATACGAATATTATCATAATATTTATAAAGACATTTACACACATACTAAAGATATTACGGCTAAACTTATTAAATAAATGTGAGGTAGATTGGAACAAATAGAAGGCTTCCAATCTACTATTTTTTTATACTAAAGGAGCGTGTTGTCTAATTATTAGAAAAATATGAAATTTTATATTGACAAAATTAATTTAAAATCGTTTAATATACATATAAAAATACTTCGTTTTATTTTAAAACTACATTATTCCTCGAAAATCGTATCAATCAACTTAAATAGACTCCTTTTTATCACTTACAACTTCAGTATTATAATTGCTTTACACCACTCAATTTTTAACTCAGTAACAATTTTCTATCCACATTAAAAAATTATTCTTTCTGCTCAAGCTATTTAATAAACATTCACATCTTTAAATTTAAATCTAAAATTTTTAAATACCATTCCAACAACCACTATCCTTAAACTTCTACAAAAGGATCCTTAATTTGCCAGAGAGGAGCATCCGAATATGACATATGATATAAATAGGGGAAGAGGACCTCCATATGATGACAATCTTGAAATAGTTAAGGGATTACAGTAATTGAATAAACTCAAAAACATTAAAGCAGATAGATGTAAAAACACACTAAAATAATTAACATTCATATTTATGGGTTTCTTACACAAATTTATAGTAAGAAACCCTAAAAAATTGTGAGCGATTTGTTACAAAATGAGTGTATAAGCGTTAGAATAGATAGGTCGTCAAAATGTTTGAGAGAATATAGTTAAAAAGAGTAAGTTTACATTTTAGAGATTTTTCATATAGAATGCAACGAACAAGGGAAATTACTTATAAAATGTATATTTGCATTTTAAATATGAATAATACAATTAATTCGTGAAACATTTCACAATTTAGTCTTATTTAAATCTTTTTAATTATTGAAATCGCTTTCTTAAGGGTGTACGATAACTATGGCCTAAAAATAAAAAAGTGAGGTTTTGGGGAAATGAATATTATCTTAGGAGTGGGTACACTTGTACTAGTACTTATCATCATGACGCTATTCTTAAAATTTGCACCTTACGGTAAACAAGGATTACAAGCTTTATCGGGGGCTGCTTGTGCAACGTTTTTACCTCAAGCGTTTTTAAGTTATGCAATTGGTGGCGTATTCCACATCAAATTTTTACAAGAAATCGGTGATTTAGCAGGTAGTTTAAGTGGTATAGCAGTAGGGATACTTACTTGTTTAAACTTAGGCGTATCTCCAGTGTTTGCAGTTATCGTTGGTTTAGTACTACATGATTTTAAACTATTACCAGCATTTATTGCAGCGTATATTGTAGCTTTTGGAATTAAATTAATAGAGAAAAAAGTTCCAGAAGGACTAGATTTAATTGTTGTTATTTTATTGGCTCCAGCAATTACATTTGGTTTAGCAAGCGTGATTACACCAGGAGTTATGGCGACACTTAAACAAATTGGTAGTGCGGTTACTTCAGTTGGCGACAATAACCCTTATGCACTAGCAATCATCTTAGGACTAGTTATACCAGTAACAGGTATGACACCATTAAGTTCAATGGTATTAACAAGCTTATTAGGTTTAACAGGAGTACCAATGGCAATCGGTGCAATGACATGTATGGGAAGTTCATTCGTCAATTATGTCTTATTTAGTCGATTACACATTGGTGGTAAATCTAAAGCATTTGCAGTAGGTATCGAACCATTAACACAAATTGATTTAATTGCTCAATATCCAGTACAACTATATGGAACGAATGCATTAATTGGAATGGTAAATGCTTGTATCGTAACATTTATGGGCGTAGTGATCGGCGTAAAAGGTATGGCCACACCAATTGCCGGCGCGATTGTCTTATTCGGATTTAATGAACCAATGAAAGCAATTATTACAATTGTCATTGTTGCTATTGTAAGTATCATATTGGCATTCATCATGAGTACAATTATCAAGAAATTTAACTTAATGAACTTAAGTTTAAATGTACCGAGCAGAAAGAACCAAGTTAAGGAGAGTGTTTAATGATGGCTAAAAGCTATGATTATCAAAGTGCATTCGATATTATTGGTCCAGTAATGATGGGACCGTCAAGTTCTCATACAGCTGGAGCAGTAAAAATCGGTAACTCAGCAAGAGCTGTTTTAGGTGATGTGCCTAAAAGTTTAGAAATTCGTTATTATGAATCATTTGCTAAAACACATCAAGGACACGGAACAGACGTCGCTGTAGTTGGTGGTGCAATGGGCTACAGTACATTTGATAACAGAATTAAATCAGCATTAGACATCGCTAAAGACGAAGGCATCGCTGTTGAAATTATTGAAGATGAAGGTGAAAGTATTGGACAACATCCAAACTGTGCCTACATTAAAGCTGATGATGCAAATGGACGTCATATCGAAGTCATTGGTATTTCAATTGGTGGCGGAACAATCAAACTAAAAGGTATCCATGTGAATGGACTGGAAGTAGAAATGAACCATGGTTTACCTATTTTAGAAGTCGATGGTCCAGCCGATAAAGCACAAATCAACCATTTGATTAATGACTTAAACGATATGGAAATTGAATATAAAGATGAATTAACACAATTTAATGATGATAAAAGTTTAGTGGTTCTACCATTAAATAAATCAATCAAAGAATCAGCATTAGACAAAATTAGAGAAAAATACAGTGATTTTAACGTTTCCTATATTAATTAAGGGGGATTCAAGATGTTTGATTCAATTAGAGAAACAATAGATTATGCAGTAGAAAAAGATATGGCATTTGCAGATATCATGATCCAAGAAGAAATGGAACTTAAAGGTCTTACACGTGATGAAGTACGTGCCAACATGAAACAAAACTTAGATGTTATGAGAGATGCTGTTGTTAAAGGTACTACGGGCGAAGGTGTAGAAAGTGTAACTGGCTATACAGGACATGACGCAGCAAAACTTCGTGACTATAATGAAAATAATCATGCGCTATCGGGACATGAAATGATTGAAGCGGTTAAAGGTGCAGTTGCTACAAATGAAGTTAACGCAGCAATGGGTATTATTTGTGCCACTCCAACAGCTGGTTCCTCAGGTACTATCCCAGGCGTATTATTCAAATTAGAAAAAACACATGACATTACAGAAGATCAAATGATTGATTTCTTATTCACAGCAGCATTATTCGGAAGAGTCGTAGCCAATAATGCAAGTGTGGCTGGTGCAACAGGTGGTTGCCAAGCTGAGGTTGGTTCAGCATCAGCAATGGCAGCAGCTGCAGCAGTATCCATCTTCGGTGGATCTCCGGAAGCTTCAGGTCACGCTATGGCTTTAGCAATTAGTAACTTATTAGGTCTAGTATGTGACCCAGTTGCAGGTTTAGTTGAAATTCCATGTGTGATGCGTAATGCAATTGGTTCAGGCAATGCATTAATTTCAGCAGACCTTGCATTAGCGGGTGTAGAAAGTAGAATTCCTGTTGATGAAGTTATCAGTGCTATGGATAAAATCGGTAGAAACTTACCAGCATCCTTACGTGAAACTGGTTTAGGTGGTCTAGCAGGTACACCAACTGGTGAAGAAATTAAACGTAAAATCTTTGGTGAAGCCGAAGATATGGTGAAAAATAAATAATATTGTGTATGATTAAAAGCACTTAAGAGTATAAGCTCTTGAGTGCTTTTTTCATATAATAGAGTTAATGAGCAGGAAATTAATAAATTTATTTTTCTAAAAATTAAAAAAATTCATCGCAAAAGTTCAGCCCTATCACTAAAATAATTTAAAAGGGGCTGATGCAATACTAAGATTAACATTAATTTTTATAGCATTCATCATTAACACAACGATAACGTATTTGTGGACGACAGAGGGAACTTGGGTGAATTTATTATTCAAATCATTATCGCTAAGTATGATCATTGTGTTCATGTTTTACTATATTCGTTTTGTTATTGAAAACAGAGGTAATCAATGAGATTAAGTCATGGAAGTCAATTCCTACTTAATCTCTTTTTATATTGTATAAATCGAGTTGATAAAAAGTAAGATCGAGCCATTGGTCAAATTTATACCCAGCATATTTGATTGTGCCAGAGTGACTGAAGCCAAATTTTTCATGCAATTTAATACTGCCTGTATTAGATGCATCTATACCTGCTATCAATGTACGAAAGTTATTATCTTTAGCTTCTTCAATCAGTTTAATTAATAATTGTGACGCAATACCATGATGCCTATATTTAGGATGGACATAAATTGAATGTTCGATGGTATATAAATAAGCTGGCCAATCTCTAAACTGACCATATGTCGCAAATCCCTGAACGATATCATCTTTTTCAAATACAAAAATAGGGTCACCATTTTGTTGTTTATGATTAAACCATGCTTGTCTTTCTTCAATATTAGTTGGCTGATACGTATATACTGCAGTCGTATTAATAATAGCATCATTATAGATGTCTAGAATAGAAGTTAAATCTGATTGTTGTGCTTGTCTTATCATGTGCTTCACCTCACTCATTATTAGATACTAATTTATAACTAAAAACAAGACATACATAATGATAACCTAATCATTATCTTTAATGGATTTTACATCATTCAATGAATTCAATACTTTCTTCAAAGATTATGTAATATGAATATTTAATGATATACTGATATCAAAATATAGAAATAGCTAAATCTGAAATGATATTCATTGTATTTAACTAAAGGAGTAACATATATGAAGAAATGGACCAATAGATTACTGACTATAGTTGGTGTTGTATTAATATTAGTAGCAATTTACTTATTTGCTAAACCTCATATCGATAATTATCTACATGAAAAGGATAATAACGATAAAATCGAAAATTATGATAAAAAAGAAAGTAAGGATAGTAATCAATCTAAGGATAAAGCACCTGAAATCCCTAAAGATAAATCAAAGATGGCAGGCTATATTAAAGTGCCAGATGCAGAAATTGAAGAACCTGTTTACCCTGGACCTGCAACACCAGAACAATTAAATCGTGGTGTAAGTTTTGCTGAAGGTAACGAATCTTTAACAGATCAAAACATTTCAATAGCAGGCCATACATTTACGGATCGCCCACATTATCAGTTTACGAATTTAAAAGCTGCTAAAAAAGGAAGTAAAGTCTACTTCAAAGTAGGCAATGAGACTCGAAAATATAAAATGACTAGTATTCGTAATGTCGATCCATCTGATGTTAAAGTTTTAAACGAACATAAAGGTGAGAAAAATCAATTAACATTAATTACTTGTGATGATTATAATAAAGATACTGGCGTTTGGGAGAAACGTAAAATATTTGTAGCTAAACAAATTAATTAAGCCAATTAGTATAAACTGGGACATCAACAAATGGTGTCTCAGTTTTTTGTTATTTTTTGTCTGTGAAAGAAATTTCAAAGTTTGAATATAGTTTCAGGTTGTACCGTGATTCTTCATCACTAATGAATAGTTGTCTATAATGAACGTAAAGATTGGATGAGGGGGATTACACGTGATTAAGGCAATTGCAGTCGATATGGATGGGACATTTTTAGACTCAAATAAACAATATGATCATGAAAGATTCGAACGTGTATTTAAAGCGTTGAAGGAACAAGGCATTGAATTTATAGCTGCGAGTGGAAACCAATATGCTAAATTGAAGTCGATATTTGGGAAAAGAGATATGTTCTTTATCTCAGAAAATGGCGCTGTTATTTATAAAGGCGATGCGTTATATCAATATCGCAGTTTTAATCATCAAGATTATCAAGATGTGATTGATTATTTACATAAAGATAGACAGATTAATCAAATGGTAATCTGTGGATTAGAAAGTGCTTATATTTTAGAGGATACACCAGAAGCATTTAAAGAAGATACACGATTCTACTATCATCAATTAAATGAAATTACGCAGTTAGAAGATTTACCTGAAGATGAATTTGTAAAAATCGCGTTAAATATTAATAGGCAAACACATCCGCATTTAGATGATGAACTAAAAGCACGTTTTCCAAATACAATTAAGTTAGTATCGAGTGGACATGATAGTATCGATATCATTATGCCCAATATGACAAAGGGGCAAGCATTGGCCAGACTATTGGATGTATGGGAAATGCAACCCTCAGAACTGATGGCATTTGGCGATGCGAATAATGACAAGGATATGTTAGAGTTGGCTAAATATAGTTATGTGATGAAAAATAGTCAGGATAAAACGTTGTTTGATATAGCTTATGATGTCGCGCCAAGTAATGATGACCAAGGGGTATTAACTACAATTGAAAATGTAGTACTTAATCTTAAATAATCAAAGACGCGTTGTGTTGATCATCGGTTTGGATCACTACAACGCGTCTTTGATATGTGATTTTAGTTTAATCGTGTGTCACAAGTGCCTGTATTAATAACAGATAGTGATGCGTTTAAACCGCCTTCAACAAGGTTTTGTACAGCTTCATCAGAGAAGAATGCAATGTGAGGCGTAACTAAAATATTTTCATTGTCGATGAGTTCTAATAATGTGTCATCTTCAATTTTTTTATTTGTCCAATCAAATGTGAAATAAGGCGCTTCAAATTCATAAGTATCAATAGCTGCACCGTATAATGGGCCGTGATTAACAGCATCGATCAAATCAGGTGTGTTGATCACAGCACCACGAGCGGCATTTACAAGTACTGCGCCTTCTTTGACTTTAGAAAACATTACTTTGTCGAACAAGTGATAACTTTCTTTATTAGCTGGTACATGTAATGAAATAATATCAGCACCATTAATAGCTTCTTCAACAGATGATTGATATTCAATGAAGTCTAATGATTCATTTGGATAAGCATCATATCCCACAACTTTAGCTCCAAAACCAGCATAAATTTTAGCCGTTGCCGCACCGATTCGACCAGTACCAATAATGGCTACAGTCATATTTTTAACTGGACGTGACATAATAGGCGCCGCCCAAGTGAAATTATGATCTTGTACGCGCTTTTCAATTGCAGGGAATTTACGTACTAATTGTAATGCGATAGATACAGTATACTCTGCAATCGTTTCAGGTGAATAGCTAGGCACGTTTGAAATAATGATATCGTGCTTTTTAGCCAATTCTAAATCGTACATATCAAAGCCAGCAGTACGTTGTGCAATTTGCTTAATACCATATGCTTCTAGTTTTGGATAAACTTCTTCTTCAAGTTTACCGAATTGCATTGTAGTAACGCCATCATAATCTTTAAGTTGATCAACCGTTTCTTTACTTAATAACTCAGGTGACGTAGTGACTTCAATATTATTTTTTTTACCCCAGTTTAACGCCATATCCTTTTCGTATTCTCTCGTACCGAAAAACATAATTTTTGTCATCATTGTTTACCCCATTTCTAAAATATAAGAAAAATAAAAATAACTAATAATATAAAATAATAAGTAATACTGTAACTTACAACCACATTATATTGTGAAACTTTTCACAAATCAAGAGAAATATTAATTTTTCTTTTAAATAATATAAATTAAGGATTAAGATTGTTACATTTTCTTAATTTATAAATAATTAAGACACGTCGATTCAGTTCAAATATTTTTTTGGAAAGGTCAAGTAAGCTATAATTTATAGTATAAAGAAATAAATAGGAGGCAATATAAGTGAACGATATGAATCAAACAATCATCGATGCATTTCATTTTAGACACGCAACAAAACAATTTGATGCATCTAAAACGATTTCAAATGAAGATTTTGAAACAATATTAGAAGCAGGTAGATTATCTCCAAGTTCATTAGGTTTAGAACCTTGGAAATTTGTAGTTGTTCAAAGTAAAACGCTTCGAGATAAGTTAAAACCACATAGTTGGGGTGCTCAAAAACAATTAGATTCCGCTAGCCATTTCATGCTTATTTTTGCACGTAAAAATGTGACATCTCAATCACCATACGTACAAAATTTAGTGAAAAATGTTAAAGGATATGAAGAGAGTACAATCCCTGCAGTGTATCAAAAGTATGATGACTTCCAAACAGAATTCCATATCAATGATAACGAACGTACATTATATGACTGGGCTTGTAAACAAACATATATTGCCTTGGGTAATATGATGACAAGTGCAGCTTTATTAGGTATAGATTCATGTCCAATTGAAGGGTTTGATGTAGATACAGTGACTCAAATCTTATCAGATGAAGGTATTTTAGATACTGAAAACTTCGGCATTTCAGTTATGGCAGCCTTTGGTTATCGAGCAGGAGAACCACCTCACGGTAAAGTTCGTCAAACACAAGATGATGTAGTTGAATGGATTAATTAAAAAATAGATAATGGCTTCTTAAACTATGATTTTTATAGTGTAAGAAGTCTTTTTTGATTCAATTTTGAAACAATGAGCATCTTGTTTTATTTTCATAATTGAAGCCGTTACAATGTTAATAAGAAAAAGTAAACGTTTACATTTCCGAAAGTATTTCAAATCAAATTAAAAAAGGAAGGGATACTATGGCAAATATTAACGTAAGAGATTATATCGATGAGCGTTACGGATTATTTATTAACAATGAATTCCAACAAAGTGAAACAGGAGAAACAATAAAAGTTACTAACCCTGCAAATGGTGAAGACTTAGCAGAAGTCGCAAAAGCAAGTAAAAAAGATGTGGATAAAGCAGTTGAAGCGGCTACAAACGCATTTGATAGTTGGAGTAAAATTTCAAAAGAAGAACGTGCAGACTATTTACTAGAAATTAGTCGTAAAATTCATGAGAATGCAGAACGATTCGCGACAATTGAATCATTACAAAATGGTAAACCGTATAGAGAAACATCAACGATTGATGTACCAATGGCAGCAAATCAATTTAAATACTTTGCAAGTGTGTTAACAACTGACGAAGGTTCAGTGAATGAAATAGATCATAATACGATGAGTTTAGTTGTGCATGAACCTGTAGGTGTTGTAGGTGCCGTTGTGGCATGGAACTTCCCAATTTTATTAGCTTCATGGAAGTTAGGTCCAGCACTTGCAGCAGGTAATACTGTTGTGATTCAACCATCATCTTCAACGCCATTAACATTAATTGAATTAGCTAAAATCTTCCAAGACGTATTACCTAAAGGTGTTGTTAATGTATTAACTGGTAAAGGTTCTGAATCAGGAGACGCGATTTTCAATCATGAAGGTGTCGATAAATTGTCATTCACTGGTTCTACAGATGTAGGTTATGGTGTAGCAAAAGCAGGTGCAGAACGCATTGTGCCTACAACATTAGAACTTGGTGGTAAGAGTGCCAATATTATCTTTGACGATGCAAATATTGATCAAGTGATTGAAGGTGTGCAATTAGGTATTTTATTCAACCAAGGTGAGGTATGTAGTGCCGGTTCTAGATTGCTCGTTCAATCATCAGTATATGACAAATTGTTACCTAAATTAAAAGAAGCATTTGAAAACATTAAAGTTGGCGATCCATTTGCAGATGATATTAAAATGGGAAGTCAAACTGGTGGAGAACAAATGGAAAAAATTCAAAGCTATGTGAAATTAGCTGAAGATGATCCAAATGCAACGATTCTTACAGGTGGTCACAGACTTACTGATAATGGTCGAGATAAAGGCTTCTTCTTCGAGCCGACGATTATTGAATTAAATGATAATAGCCACCAGTTAGCTCAAGAAGAAATTTTTGGTCCAGTCGTGGTTGTTGAGAAATTTGAAGACGAACAAGAAGCTATTCAAATTGCCAATGATTCTGAATATGGACTTGCAGGCGGTATCTTCACAACGAATTTAAACCGTGCATTAAATGTAGCTAAAGCGATTCGTACAGGACGTATTTGGATTAATACGTACAATCAAATTCCAGCAGGTGCACCATTCGGTGGATATAAAAAATCTGGTATTGGTCGCGAAGTATACAAAGATGCTATTAAAAACTATCAACAAGTTAAAAATATTTATATTGATACTTCAAACGAAACAAAAGGTCTTTATTAATAGGACATAGTATCAATCATTCGATAACCCTTTCATCTATTTTGATGAAAGGGTTATTCATATTTTAAAAATGATAATAATAACGAATGTTAAATTTTTGATAATGGCACATATTTAATTAATGATAATGTATAATACAATTAATATATTTATATATTAATATGGATTATGGAGTAAAGTGAAAAATGAAAAAAATGATTATATTAGTATTAATGTCTATATCGTTAATACTAATACTGGTTGGTTGTAGTCAATCTAAACAACAAACTCAAAAGAAAGATTATAAACCCGAAGTGTTAAACGTAGAATTTGTTCCATCTCAACATAGCGAGACACTCAATGCAAAAGTGAAACCATTACAAAAATTACTCTCTAAAGAATTAGGCATTCCAGTAAAAGTACATATTTCAACGAACTACAATACCATGGTTGAAGCATTAAAATCGAAAAAAGTTGATGTCGCCTTTATATCACCCGTGTCATATACCATTGCACATGATCAAGGTGCTGCCGATGTACTTTTAAAATCTAAGGGCTATTTGGTAGACAAAAAAGGTAATAAAACGAATAAGCTTGTTGATTACTATCGCTCACAAATTGTAGTTAAGAAAGATAGTTATATGAAGGATTTAAAAGATTTAAAACATAAAAAGGTAGGTCTACAGGATGTTGAATCGACATCGGGCTATATTTACCCGTTGGCAAGCTTAAAAGATAAAGGCGTCTCGCTTAATGACATTCACACGAAACAAATCAAAGGTTACGATCAAGCTTTAATTGCGTTATTAAATAACGATGTGGATGCAGTTGCTACATATCAAGATGCACGTGCAGACTTGAAAAAAGATTATCCTCAAATATATCAAGATACTAAAGTCATTTACCATAGTGACAAGATTCCGAATGATACTATTTCAGCTAGAAGTGACATGAGCCCATCTTGGAAGGATAAAATAAGTAAAGCGTTTATGCATATTAGTGAAACGAATAAAGGTAAAAAAGTAATTAGTGAGATTTATGGACATGAAGGCTATGAAAAAGCACATGATAAAGACTTTGATAAAGTGAGAGAATATAGACAGAAAATAGAAAATAAATAAATTTGAACAAAAGGACATTACATGACCACTGAATTGATTAAACTGTAAGCGTATTAAACAAATGGAGGTCATGGATGATGAAAAAAGGATTAATTGCAACAACACTAGCAGGAACAGTTTTAGCGACAGGTGTGTTAACTGGACAAGCACATGCTGCAGAACAACTTAATGTCAATAATGCAAAGGATATCGCGAATAAAGCTACAATAAATGATCAAGCAAAAAAAGCTAGCTTTTCACCTGGATTATCAAGTGATTTAGGATATAACCAATCATATACAACTCAAAAAAAGGGGGATGATTATATCATTTCATCACCTGATGAGGGTGCTTATACTTATAGGTTAACTAGTGAAGGTAAATTATATTTCATGACTAAATATGATGGTAAAGAATACTTCATTTCACAAACTGATGTCGAAAATGGTTCACAACAATCTGACCAAAATAATACAAACATGAATCATCAGTCAACAACAACACAAACTGTTGCTAATGCTCATCAACAACAAGAGCAATCAAGCCAAGCAACTGCATTACCAGAAACTGGACAACAAACTTCAAATAGCGGTGTTATGTTAAGTAGTATTTTGGGCATCATCGGTAGTGCCGTGTTATTGATTAGCCGCAAATTTAAGCAACAAGCATAAGTATTATTACTTCAATCATTGAAATAAATGGAATGATATAGAGGAATGGTCGCCATACTTTGTTCTTAAAGAATCAAGTAGCACGACTTTCCTCTCATTTTTATATCATTTTTTAGAAAAATAGATTAAACAGACAATATATGTCCATATAATTTCTTATAATTTTACTAGGAGTTGATTGTTTTGGATAAAGCGACCCGTGTACTCAATTTATTTACTCGATTAATAAATGAAAATGTTGTGCTTACGTCCGATTTAACAGACTTAACAGATGTGAGTTCAAAATCCATTCAAAGAGATATAAATACGATCAATTTATTTTTTTATGAAAGTGATTTTTGGAGATTTCAACAAACAAAAGTGATTTATAATCGACGTCTTAATGGATATCAGTTAATTAATGACGCATATAATCAAAAAAGCTTACGACTCATAAGTTTATTGATTAAGATTAAAAGTTTAACACCAACACTACACAAGGAAATTTTTAACTTATTCGAGAGGGAAATTAATAGCCAAAATGTAGAAAATCAGAAAGTGTTGAAGTCAGTGTTAAATCATTTTAATGTAAGAGAAGAATCATTGCCAGGATATCAATTAATGACTTTACAAAGGGCAATTACACAACAACGCAATGTTAGATTTCAAATCGAGGGTCAAAACGACAAAATTGTAATCAAACCATTATCTCTAATGTACATGCATTATGACTATTGGTTAACGTACGAATATAAAAAGGAAGTATCAACAATTTCTGTACGTTCGATAAGCGATATCAATGTATTAGAATCACATTTTAATCATGTTCATACGAAGACACCTATCACATTTGAAATTAATAAACAAATTTGGGAACAATTTAAGCAACAATTTTCAATTCAAAACATGATTGAAGAACGTGAAGATACGTTAATCGTAGAAGTGAATTGTACCGATTTAGATGCATTTTACATATCCTATCAATTAGCTCCCTTAGCAAGAATGTTAGGACCACAACAATTAATCGATCAATTTGTTAATCGTTTAGAAGTAATTAAAAAGCAATATACTAATTAATGGGAGATTACATTTATGAATTTAGAAGAAAAGAATTATATCGAGAATCAAGTGACCAATCGGTCTAAGCAAACGAGTGTAGCGTATATTTTATGGTTTTTCTTAGGTGGATTAGGGGGACATCGTTTTTATCTAGGTAAGACCGGCTCAGCAGTAGGGTTATTAATTTTAACATTAGTGACAGCATGGTTTACATTCGGTATTCCAACCATTATCTGGCTCATTATCGATGCTTGTCTTATTCCGGGGATGATTGAGGAAAATAAGGAAAAGGTTAGACGCCATGCGACAGAAGAAGTATCAATGATGAATCACAATTCAAATCACAACTATAATCCATATCAAGACCAATATGCACAACAAGGTCAATATAATCAAGCTCAACAACAAAATGGACAACAACACTTTAATCAAGGGGTAAATGAAGAGGGAACTAATCAACAATTTAATCAAAATCAATAAAGCGTAACAAAAAAGGTAGGACATGTGTCCTACCTTTTTATTATGCTTGGGGTACTTTAGTTTGATCTGAGTGCAAGTGTACAGTTAATCCTTCAGGTGAAGTTAATGTCTCTTCACTATGATTTGGTTTATAAATATCAAAGCCAGTTAAGCCATAACTATTGTCATTATCTTCGCGTTTTTTACTTGATTGCCAAGTGTTAGTTGCTAAATGATGATGATATTGATTGGTAGACATAAATAAGGCTTGAGGTAATTTAGATATATGTTGGAACCCAATTTGGTTAATATAAAAATCTTTAGCTTCTTCAATATGATGTGTTTTTAAATGAAGATGTCCAATTTTAGCATTATCAGGCATGCCGTCCCAACCATCTTCGGTTCTTTCTAATAATAATTTAGGACCATCAACTTCTAATGTATCCATTTTGACGAAGCCATCATTCCAAGTCCAACCTTCACTTGGGCGGTCGCTATATACTTCAATACCATTACCTTCTGGGTCGTTGAAATAAAAGGCTTGGCTCACAAGGTGATCGCCTGCTCCGATACGCATTCCTTTATTTGCTACGAAGTATAGAAAGTTTGCTAAATCTGTATCTGTTGGTAATAGATAAGCAATATGGAATAAACCAGCTTCTGAAGCGGCAGGTTGTTTGCCATCTTTGAGCACATTCATCGTAAGTGTATGACCGCTGTTGCCAATACCTAGAACCGCTTTATCTTCTGTTTGAGATATAACTTTAAATCCAAGAATATTTGTATAATAAGTCATCATTGTATCTAAGTCTTTAACGTTTAAATTGATATTTGTGATTTGTGTTGCAGTAGTGTCATGAAATGCCATTTTTGAATCCCCGCTTTTCTTTTTAATATATTTATTATAACAAGTATAAAAAGTATATTAGAGTAAAACTTTCAAAAAAAGATGTGGGATAATGTAAATAGCGTCATTATCCCACATCTATTTGAGAATTCTTCAGTATTAGCCTAAATATACATCTTGTACTTGTTCATCTTTTTCAAGAACAGCTTTAGCAAATGGGCAAGATGCAATGATTTTTAAATTATTTTCACGTGCGTAATCTACAACTTTATATACTAATTTTTTACCTAAGCCTTGACCACCAAGTTCGTCGGCAACACCAGTATGATCAATATCAATTTCGTTATTATCTACAGATTTAAAGGTAATAACGGCCTGTGCATTATTTTCATCGTCACCTACATAAAATTTTTGATTGCCTTGTTTAATTTCTTCAGCCATGAAGCATCGCTCCTTTTTGAATATATAGTATATATTTATCACTAAATGGAAAGGATAAACATATTAACATACGTAATACAACATAAAGCACGATTATTGGTCGTTTACATCATTTAATAATATTGCTAATCTGAGTTTAATTAAAAGTCTAAGGTGGAGATGTTATGACACAGTTAAAATATATGCAAATGGATGTTTTTGCGAATGATGATTATAAAGGGAACCCTGTAGCGGTTGTATTTGGAGCGGATTATTTAACGGATCGACAAATGCAAGATATTGCAAGATGGACGAATCTATCTGAAACGACATTTGTGTGCCAGCCAGACAATGAATTGGCAGATTATCGTTTACGTATTTTTACGCCTAATAATGAACTGCCGTTTGCAGGACATCCCACAGTAGGGGCATCGTTTGCGGTATTGCAAAATGGTATGCTCCCGAAACATGAGCATTATTTAATGCAAGAGAGTGGCGTTGGTTTAGTGAAAATAGATATAGATCAAGGTAAAACATTCTTTAGTCTTCCTGAACCAAAAGTTTCTCAAATAGATGTGGAACAATTAGACGGTATTGTTAAAAGTTTAGACATTACAAACCAAGACATCAAAAGAGCTGAAAAGGTGAATATAGGTGCTGAATGGTTAACATTACAATTGAAAGATGCACAAATTGTAAAGGATTTACAGCCTAAATTTGAATTAATGCGTCAGTTTATTTATCCAGGTACGACAGGTGTTACCGTATTTGGTTCGTATGACTCTGAAGACGACGCTCAATTTGAGGTTCGTTCTTTTGCGCCTAATAAAGGGGTGAATGAAGATCCAGTTTGTGGCAGTGGTAATGGTTGTGTCGCAGTGATGGTTGAACGATATGATTTAGTAAAAGATAATGAATATACCAATACTCAAGGTTGTTGTATCGGCAGAAATGGGAAAATTAATATAAAACAAGAGCAGCCTTTAAAAATCGGGGGACACTCGAATATAATCATAGAAGGTTATATTACTGTAAAAGAAAATAAATAATAAAAATGGTGAATTGAAACAGACATGAGGCAATTTGTTTTAATTCACCATTATTTTTATATTTTAAAGTAGCTTTCATGTTCGATTAAATAGTTTTCAATATATTTGAAAAAGGCTTCGTTTGCGGGATTGAGGGTCATATCCTTTAAAGTTGAAAGATAAATAGGTTGATTGAAAATAAACTCTTCATCTTCGATATAAGGTAAGTTGAGGTCTCTACATGATGAAATAGGAAGAAAGGAAAAGTTGTTTCGTTTTGATAATACTGAAGATATAAAGTGATCGTCTACATAGTTTTCATTATCGACGGATATATGTTTATAGGACAAGACTTCTTTAAACATACGATTAAATTCCGTATTTTGAGAAGAAAATAAAAATGATTTATACAAATCAGGATCACGTAAATCAATGTGTTGGCCATCTAAATATTTAGGATATGTAAGTACAATATCTTCAGTAATAATTTGTTTACAATGAATATGAGGATGAGTCAGCGCCATCGTATTTAATGTAAAGTGAATGTGTTGAAACAATAATTTCTGAATCATTTCACTGTTACTAATAATATCAATATTAAAGTTATTATCTGGATACTGATCAATAAATTGGTCAAATATTGTCATCATAAATCGACTACTAGATGTAGCAAAACGAACAGTATGTAGACGCATTGATTCATTTTCATGAATGATATCAGTGACTTGGCTTAATTCATTGAAAATAGTATGCGCAGACTCAAGTAGAAGTTGACCACTATCTGTTAATTGAATGCTACGTCCTTTTTTAATAAATAACTGTGTATTTAATTCATTTTCTAATTTTTTAATGGTCATACTAAGTGCAGGTTGGCTAATGTATAACTTTTGTGCTGCTACGGTATAGTTTAAATACTCGGCAACGTAAGTAAAATATTTTAAATGTATTAACTCCATGTAGGACCTCCTTTAAGATGAATTGAAAATGTTAAGATACGTTTTAAATAAGAGGTCGGGACAAAATCGTTTAGGATTTGAGCAGAACCGAACGATGATAAAGAACTACTTCCTTATTCATAGGTTAGTAGTTCTTACAAACTCAATAGTTGAGTTTTTTCATTTGAATTGTTTTCCAAATTTTGACGAATCATGAGTGTTTGCCCAACTTGCATTATTTGCAGAAATTGGAATGCCAATTTCTCTATGTTGGGTCCCTTCTGCCGATCATCCTGTTTTTGGGACGCCGTTAATCGGTTTCCCAAAGCACAAAAACTTTATGTCTCAACCTCAGTTATTTGATTCATAGATCATTTGTTTGATTTGTTTGTTGTGATAATTAATATAATTACATTATACCTTTATTAAAAATCTTATTACAGATATTAGAACTGTGCAAATTGCAAAGAATTAAGATATGTAATTGAATATGATGTTATATAAAAAGAGCACATATTGATGTGCTCATGAACTATTATTGATATCTAATATAAGACACTGTCGTGTTGTAATATTCCTCAAAACCATGAATACCATCGGCACCACCAAGACCAGATTCTCTCCAACCGGCATGATAGCCATTCACGACTTCTTCTGCTTCACAATTGGCATATACTTCACCAAATTTGAGTCGTTCCGTAGCTGTCATGACTTCTGATAAATCATTAGAAAAGATATATGAAGATAGTCCTGCATTAGTGTCATTAGCATCATCAATGACTTGCTCAAAGTTTTGATAAGTTGTGATAGCTAAAACAGGTCCGAATATTTCTTCTTTAAAGACAGCGTCTGTTTGTTTAACATGATCAAGTACTGTTGGTGCATAGAAGTAACCAGGACGATCTAGTTTATGACCACCTAATACAAGTTTAGCGCCATTTTGCACTGCTTCTTGTACTTTTTCATCAATACTGTTTAATTGGGTTTCATTGATGATCGCACCGAAGTCAGTTTTATCATCTAATGGATCGCCGACTGTAAGAGATTTCATTTTTTCTGTGACTTTATCTACAAATGTATCGTGGATATCTTCATGCACAAAAATTCGTTCAGGGCATGTACATACTTGTCCTGCATTTTTAATACGTGCAGTGACAATATATTCTACAGCTTTATCTATATTAGCGTTTGGCGTAACAATCACTGGTGCATTGCCACCAAGCTCTAAATTGACTTTTTTAACTGTGCTTGCTGCATTTTCGAATACAGCTTTACCAGCACGCATACTACCAGTTAGTGAGATAAGTTGAATATCCTTATGTCGTGCTAATTGAGTCCCTACTGTCTCTCCTGTGCCTGGTACAATTTGAACTAGTCCTGCAGGAATGGTAGATGCCTTGAATAGTTGAGCTAAACGTAATGTGAGTAACGTTGTTTCTTCGCTTGGTTTAATAATAACAGAACAACCTGTTACGATAGCAGGTATGACTTTACGTAGTAATACTAAGATAGGTGCATTCCAAGGCACAATGCCAGCTGTGACACCAATAGGTTTTTTAGTGAGTTGGATTGTTTCGTTTTCTACACTATTTTGTAATACTTCGCCTTTATTACTCATACTTAAACTGGTCATATAATCAATAAATTGAATGGATTTATCGATTTCGCCTTGAGCTTCAGCTAATGTTTTACCCTGTTCTTTAACGTATAATTGAGCTAGCTCATCTTTATTTTGTTCAAATAGAGGAATAAGCAATTTAACATGTTCGGCACGGGTAGGTTGTGGGATTTTTTCCCATTCTAATTGTGCTTGTTTCGATTTTTCGATAGCTTGATTGACTTCATCCTTTGTCGCGAATGTGATGGTATCTATCTTTTCTCCAGTAGCTGGATTAATCACATCCATCGTCTCATTCGAGTTACTTTCAATAAATTCGTTATTAATAAATAATTGATTCGTCATCTCAAACACCTCCACAACTTATATTCCCTAAACTATCGATGATTAAATATAAAAAAGGTCGGCACGGAAATATGCCAACCTGTCATTGCAATAATTAATGTTTTTTTAAGCCTTTATAAAATATAGGAATCAATAGAATAAAACCAAATAATCCCATGATAGGGAAGACTTTACCAATAAGTGAAATGAAACCGACAAAGGTACATATGAAAGTCACGATTGCCATCGAAATAATTAATATAAAGTATTTCTTTGTAAAAGGTGTACTAAATCGAGCAGCAAAAGCATACATAAGGCCAACAACGGTATTGTATATCACTAAAATCATGATGACTGACATGATAAGGCCAATCGAAGGTGAAATATTTTTAGCTAATAATAAAGAAGGGAGTGCGACATCCTTAATTTGGTCAAATTCTGTAACTAAACCTAAATTAATCATTAATAGTAAAAATGTAATGATTAAACCGCCTATTAAACCACCGTATGTTGCAGATTGACGATATTTTAATCTACCACCCATCACGGAGAAGAAACTAAATGCAGCAGCTATTTGTAAGCTAGCATAATTGATGCCATCAAACCACCAACCTGGTGTCATAGATGGATGATGATGTGCATAATGATTGGCTGCTTCAAAGTTAAGGTGTCCTGATGCAAAGTAATAAATTGCAATCATTGTTACGATCGCAACTAGAAATGGTGTGACACCACCTAAGACTGCAATAAGGCGATCAAATTTTAACAATAATGTTAATAGTATTAATATGACTAGTAGCAGTGAACTTAGCCAATAGGGTAGTCCAAAGCTTTCGTGTATTGTGGATGCACCACCTGCTGTCATAATGATCGCTAAAGAAAATAAAAAGACGGTTAATATTAAGTCAAATACTTTAGCAATTGTTGGATGTAGGTAGTAATGGACGGATTCAGAATGATTACCTGAATGTAATCGATAGCCTGTTTTTAAGACTAAAATACCGCCAACTGTGATAATAGCACCTGTGATAGCAATACCGCCGAGACTATATATGCCATGACTCGTAAAGAATTGAAAGATTTCTTGACCAGTCGCAAATCCTGCACCTACGACGACGCCTACAAATGCAAACGCCACGATGATGGATTCTTTAAAAATTTTCATTGTCGTTCTTATCCCTTCATGTCGAAATTGATTTTATTATAATTTTAAATTTTTTTATCATGAAAATGCGTATCTTTTTATTTTAGACGAATTAGCATAAAAAATAAACACCTCAGTACATCTTATATGGACGATTGTATGAACATGGTGTACTAATCATGTGACAAAGATAATAAAATAAAAGCGAAGCGGTAGCGAAGACAGATGAGAAACTATAGAATTTTAAGTAAGAGTAATGCATTCACATAAATACTTTGATAGTATTATCCAATATTGAATTTTTTAAGTGAAGTAAGCGTAATTATTGAAGAAGGTGTAGTTATGATATTTGATTTACCTTTAATGTTAATGATTGTTGTATTTTTAGCGTTAGGTATTTTTAGTCAATGGTTAGCAAATAAAATTAAGTGGCCATCGATTGTTGTGATGGCCATCGTAGGGTTATTAGTAGGTCCAGTGCTAGGCTTTGCAAATCCGAAAGAAGCAATGGGGGCAGATGTCTTTAGTCCTATCGTATCGCTCGCTGTAGCGATTATTTTATTTGAAGGAAGTAGTAACTTAGACTTTAGAGAACTTAGAGGTATTTCTAAAGCGGTTATTAGAATGATTACAGTAGGAGCAGCAATTGCATGGATTTTAGGTGCAGTGGCCTTACATTACATTTTAGACTTTCCATTATCAGTGTCACTAGTGATGGGTGGTTTGTTTTTAATTACAGGTCCAACTGTGATTCAACCACTATTAAAACAAGCTAAAGTGAAGAAAAATGTGGATTCGATACTACGTTGGGAAAGTATTATTTTAGATCCGATAGGGCCAATGTTAGCATTGACAGCCTTTTATGTGTTCCAAATTATCGATGATGGTATTAGCTTTTTAGTGATTGTGCAATTTTTCTTGAAAATCGTATGCGTTATTATTATTGGATTTGGCGCGTCTTTCCTATTCAATTGGCTAATAAAACACGATTTAATTCCACAAAGTTTAATGCCACCGATTCAACTCGTATTTATATTATTAATTTTTAGTATTTGTGATGAAATCTTAGCTGAATCTGGATTACTTTCTGTCACTATTTTTGGATTGATGATGGCACGTAATAAACGTCATGACTTAATGTTTAAAGAATCAGATCATTTCATTGAGAATGCATCATCTATACTTGTATCGACTGTATTTATATTAATCACATCATCATTAACGAAAGATGTTTTATTAAATGTACTTTCATGGCAACTCGTGGTGTTTAGTATTGTGATGATTTTACTTGTAAGACCGATATCCGTTATTGTCTCTACATTTAGAACTGAAATATCAAAACGGGAGCGAGCAAGTGTAGCCTTAATGGCACCAAGAGGGATTGTAGTATTAACAGTAGCGCAATTCTTCTCAAGTTTATTTATGGATGATGGCGTTAAAATGGCGCAATATATCACACCAGTAACATTTGGATTAGTATTTATTACCGTTGTGATTTATGGATTTAGCTTTACACCATTAAGTAAATTATTAGGTGTTGCTAGTAATGAACCACCTGGTGTGATTATTGTTGGTGAAAGTGAATTTTCATTCCACATAGGTAGCATGCTTAAAGAACACGGTATCCCAGTGATGATGTTTAACTTATTTGAGAATACGTCTGAAAAAGCACATCAAGAGGGATTTGAAGTCTTTAAAGGCAACTTATTATCCAGTAATGATCGAATATATTCAGATTTATTAAGATATAACAAATGTATCTTAATGACGAAGTCCTTTATTTTTAATAGTTTAGCATTTAATGAACTTGTACCAGAGTTTGGTTTGAATAACGTTGATATGATGCCAGTATCATTCAATGATGAACAAGCCCGCAATAATATGAATGGCCCAATTCGTAATCATATATTATTCGATGAGAACCATACACCAAGATGGTTTGACCAATATATAACACAACATAATATTATTGAAGTGCCAGCAGAAAGATACGATGACATTACTCATAAAGATATGTTAATTTATTATATTAGTGAAAGTAAAAAAGTGACATTTAAACGCAGTCAACGCACATTACCAAAAGAAGACCACGGAGTTTATGGTATTTTGAAAAATGTGTATAATGACTAAAAATGTATTTTATAAGTAATATGAAACAATGAGTTGAAACATTTTGTATCATGACAATAATCCCCTCACTAAAACGCGTAGTGAGGGGATTATTTATGTGTAGTCATTTATTGTTTATTTTAAATAACGGTCATGCATTAATATTTTGAGAATATCGATTTGTGATTGTAATTCTTGGCCAACATTCGTATCTTTGATCTTTTTACGTGTGAGTTCTTCATCTACAACACGTTTGACTGATAATTCATCAGTACCATCTGACAGTACTTTTTCTTTTGTATTGAATTCTTGGTGCGCTACCAATTGCATACCAAAGGAATTATATAATAATGTATAGCCTGCTATGCCAGTGGTTGATTGATATGCTTTTGAAAAACCACCGTCAATAACTAACATTTTACCATCCGCCTTGATTGGGTCTTCACCATCAATTTCTTTTACTGGCGTATGTCCATTAATGATACGACCTTCGTCTGGATTTAAGCCAAAGTCACTTAACATTTTACGAATCATATCTACATCTTCACGAAGGTAGTAGTAAGGATTTTTCACTTCTTTGTGAGATGCCTTATCTTCAATGAAGTAACGCTCAAATGTAGTCATAGCGCGTTTACCAAATAATGAAGAATATTTGCCCGTCCATAAATACCATACTAAATCCGTAGATAAATCATCAGTGACGTCTTTGTCATCGAAAGCTTTTCTTACATGATATTCAAAGACATCTAATAGCTCACGTCCACTATGCATTTCCCCGTCAATTTCAAATGATTCCATTTCACCATTTTCATCTACAGGGATACAACCATGTATAAGTAAATTGCCATTGTATGGTAAATATAATTTACCTTCTCGCATTAAGAATGACATGTGACGACGTAATTTCTCAGATTGTTGGAATGATAATAGTAATTTGTCGATGACTTCTTGTTCTTCTTCCAGTAAGACTTCAGGATGTTGGCGATCAATCGTTTGGAAACATGTATCTTTCAATGGATATGTCTTACCGTAAACAGTGATTTCATTGTTGTCGAAATCGATTTTTTCTAGCACTAAACGTTCTTCCATTTCAAATGATGGGCGACGCTTAATGATTGGCATTTCAAGTTTGAATTGAATCATCGCAATGGCTTGATGAATCTTAGTAATTTGATGTTCTTCTCGTTGTGTTAAACTTGCTTCTTTATCTGGACGCTTTTTAGGTTTGAAAGCAGGGTTATCACCACTGTAATATTTCTCAGCTAAAGTAAGTAACGGTCTTAAGTTGATACCATATGCATCTTCAATAATATCTAGATTGTCATAACGCGCACAGATTCTAAGTAAATTAGCAAGGCATACTTTAGAACCTGCATAGGCACCAATCCAAAGCACATCATGATTTCCCCATTGAATATCTACAGAATGGTAATTAATCAATGTATCCATGATTTTATCGGGTTTAGGACCACGATCATAAATATCACCAACAACATGTAAATGGTCCACAACGAGGCGTTGTACTGTGTAAGAGAGACCAATGATTAAATCATCTGATTGTTCTAACTCGATGACTTGATTGACTAATGTTTCATAATACGTCTTTTTATTTTGATATTCATTATTTTTATATAGTAGCTCCTCAATAATATAGACGAATTGTTCTGGTAAAGCTTTGCGAAGTTTAGAACGTGTATATTTTGAAGAACAATATTTGATTAACTCAATTAAACGTTCAATGGTCGTAATATACCAAACGTTAAGTTGCCCTTTGGCATTGAATTGATTTTTAACGAGTTTGAGTTTGTCTTCTGGATAATAGACAAGGGCGGCTAAATCATTAATTTCTTTTTCGCTTAGCGACTCGCCAAATATATCATTGATTTTAGCTCTTACATTACCAGAGCCATTTCTTAAAACATGTTGGAATGATTCATATTCACCGTGTAAATCACTTACAAAGTGTTCAGTACCTTTTGGAAGCTCTAGGATTGACTCTAAATTAATAATTTCAGTTGCTAACTTTTCAGCACTATCAAATCGTTGAGATAGTAAGTCTAAGTATTTCTTCTTAAGTTCATTTTCTGTAATATGTGTCATGTCTTGTCACTCCTATTTATAAATTCCGCTCAAAGCCAGTTATTACAATTATTAATGCGCTTACATTTGATTATCAATAAAAATATAACAATTTTCAATAGCAAAGCTTTAATTGAAAAGATATTTTTAAATTTAGAAATAACGTCATAATATCAAACATTAGAAATAGCAATAGTACCCATTTCTAAAAAATGTGATTAAAGCTATAAGGAATAAGCATTGTTCATTAAAAAGTCAGAAGAACACAAAAAAGCCAACATTGTGCGCGCACAATGTTGGCATGTGATATATTTAATTATTTTACGCGTTTACGTTTGACAAAGTATCTGATGACAAAGTAAATAACGGCGATGATGATAATGACATACATTATTCTAGAATACGTATGGATACCATTCATAAGGGCGCCAAAGCTATCACTTAATAGGCGACCTAGTAAAATTAATGCGAAGTTCCAAATCGTTGTACCAAGAAGTGAAAGTGATGTGAACTTCACAATATTCATACGGTTGATACCTGCAGGAATAGTAATTAATACACGTAATACTGGTATAAAGCGGCAAAGTAATACTGCCCAGGCACCGTATCGTTTAAACCAGTCATTCGCACGTTTTAAATCACTACTTTTTAATTTCATCCATTTACCATGACGATCGACAAAGTGATATAGCTTTTCTTCTGAAATAAGACGACAAATATAATATAGAATTAATAATCCGATAAATGACGCAATCGTCGCAATGATTAATAACGTCCAAATGGATAGATGAGATTTAACTGATAGTAAACCAGCAAAGGTTAAAATAATTTCCGAAGGGACTACAGGTAATACATTCTCTAACAAGATGAGAATAAAGATAGCTGTGTATCCCCACTGACTAATAAAATTCGTTATAATTTGTTCCATTTATGTGAATAGACTCCTTTATGCATTGAAGCATATGACTTAAGTAATATAGTTTGGTAAAACCATTATAATAAAAATAATACGTAAATGCTTGTAAAAGGGGAGTCAATTTGTCATTTTATTGATTTTAAAAGTTGATGATAAAGTTCATGAACATCTGTCTCTTCTGTAATACCATGTACATTCATACGGCCATCTTTGAATAGTGTGAATGCCAAATCCTTGTGTTGGATTAATTTAGCAAATGGTGTGGATTTAATCATATGTCCTGGGAAATCTGATGCATAATCGAAACTGTGGGCAGGCAATCTAAATCTGACTGCATCTCCACACAATGGTTCGATTGTATGATTCAGTTTATCATTTAATACGTCATATTTTTGAAAATGACATACTGGACATTGATCATCCTTTAATTGACGTATATTTAATGATTGATGTTGAATGTTAAATGCATCTAATGTGATTAATTGTTGGGAAAACCCATATCCACTAATATAACGTATAGCTTCAGCCACTTCGTAACTTGCTACAATCGAAACGATAGGTGGCAAGACGCCATTGATAGCACAACTTTCACCAGTTTGAGGTACTTGTTGTAATAAACATTTAAGGCAAGGACCAGTAAAATCAATGCCATAAACGGTGCCTTTGCTACCGACAGCTGCACCATAAATCCAAGGAATATTTAATTTATGGCACACTTCATTAATTAAATAACGTATTTTAAAATGATCCATACCATCTAAAATAATGTCTGGTTGAAAGTCTTTAATGATATCTTCGATATTTGTAGACAACAATTCTTGGTGATAAGCCTTTAATTGTACATGTTGATTAATGTTAAAGACTTTCTGTTTAATTGCCTCAACTTTAGATGTCATATGTTGTGCATCTCGCTCATCATACAAAGTTTGGCGGTGTAAATTGGATAATTCCACAATATCCATATCAACGACTGCTAGTTGATGCGCGCCCATGCGTGCTAATTGGTCTACCATATGACTGCCTAATGCACCAGCACCAAGTATCATGATTTTGGTTTGCTCTAATTGAGCCTGTCCGGCTTCTCCAAAAGGTTGAAAGCGTGTTTGTCTTTCATAGCGTGACATTATAAGAAGCCTAAACCTTCTGTAGGACTTGATGCTTGTGCTGTATATTTAACAGGAATACGACCAGCTTCATATGACAGTCTACCTGCTTGAATTCCTAATTTCATAGCTTCGGCCATTTTAATAGGATCCTTAGCTGCAGATATAGCCGTATTTAATAGAATAGCATCTGCACCCAATTCCATCGCTTGACAGGCATCTTTGGGTGAACCAATACCGGCATCTACAATGACAGGGACGTTAGCATTTTGAATAATATAACTTAGATTAAGTGGATTATTGATCCCTCTACCTGTACCAATAGGTGACGCTAATGGCATTACCGCATGGACACCTAATGCTTCTAACTTTTTAGCTAACACAAGATCATTAGAGATATAAGGACAGACGATATACCCCTTATCTAATAGCACTTTACAAGCTTCATACGTTTCAAAGGGGTCAGGTAATAATGTTTCATCATCACCAATGACCTCGACTTTAATCATGTCGCATACACCAGCGTGGTTTGCAATTTCTGCAATACGAATGGCTTCTTCAGCGGTTTTGGCACCTGCAGTATTTGGAAATGTAATGAAATCTTTTAAGTTCACATTAGCTAGTGGATTTGGAAGGTTTTTATCGTATAAATTCATACGTCTAACTGCAAATGTTAATACGTTTGTTTCGGCTGCTTTAATTGCTTTGGATTGCGTTTCTTCATCCTCGAATTTGCCTGTACCTAATAATAATCGAGATTTTAATTCTAAATGACCTATTTTTAACATATTATCCGCCTCCTACAAATTCTAATAGTTCTAAACGATCATCTTCTCTGACCATTTGATTGTCAAAATCGTCTTGCTTAATTAAAGATTGATTATGTTCAACTACTACACGTTGAGGGTCTAATTCTAAGGATTCTAATATGCGTGTAATCGAATCTTCATGTTCAAAAGTAAATAAATCTCCGTTAATGATACACTTCATTTTGCTCACTCCTTGATAAACTAAATGCTGAATAGCCTGCTGGTTTAATTCCGGATAATAGCCAATTGGCAATATCTTGACCGATAATAGGGGATAACAGTATACCGTTTCGATAATGACCAGTGATGATAAATAAACCGTCATCAATTTGATCCATGATAGGTAATTCATGTTCTGTGTAAGGTCTTATGCCTGACCATTGTTTAAGAATATGACTATGCGATAGCTCAGGTATACGTTGTTGAGCATGTTTGAGTAGCCATGAAATACCAACCTCACTATTACCGACACTATAATTGTTGAATTCACTTGTCGCTCCAATTAAGTAGCGATGTTTTTCCTTTGGAACGATATAGCAGCCATTTGTCATGAACACAGTATGATTTAATTTAAGTGAGGGTTGTTCAACTAATAATACCTCACCTTTAACACCAATCACTTGTCTTGGTATAGCGTAATCTTTTAATAGCTGAGTAGACCAAGCACCACCTGCCACAATTACTTTTTTAGCATGAATATCGCTTTGATGAGTTGTAACTGTGTAATAACCATTATTGTGATGAATGTGTTGTACTTCTGTTTGATAATAGCGATGCACACCTCGTTGAATCACTGATTGTAATAAAGCTTTAGTATAGTGATTAGCGTTGATTTGGCCATCTTTTGGAATATATATAGCTAAGTCAGTTGGTTCAATATGACCATTTGAAAGGTTAAATAACGCATCATCTGAGAGTAGCTCAACGCTAGGATCTTTGGATCTAAGGAAGTCATATTGTTGAGTTAACCGTTCTACGTCTTTGGTTGAAGATGCCATTTTAATTAATCCAGATTGTTGAAATTCAATGTCGATGCCAGTTTCATGGTAGAGGGCATCACTTAATTCTGGGAATAAAGACCTAGAGGCTACTGCTAATTGAAATAATTCACTATCAGTTGTGAACTCATTTTGAGCGCCTAACATGCCACCAGCTTTATAAGAGGCATGCATACCGGGTATATCTCGGTCTACAATAGCAATATCTAAATGTGATTGGCTTAGTTGTCGAGCTATCGACATACCTATAACACCGGAACCAATAATAAGAACATCATGCATGAGAATGCCACTTCCTTTTTAAAGAGTTAATGTCACTAACAGTAGAGGTCATAAAAAATGAAATTGCACATAGACCATCAAATCCTGTAGGTAATTGTGAAATGGTGGACGGGGAAATTCCGCCTATAGCATAAATAGGCATATCAATCTTGAATACGTCATGAATCTCTTGATTTGTTCGTGGTGGTTCACCTGGGTGCGACGATGTAGAGAATATATGACCGAAAAAGACATAATCTAATTGATGCGCATGACATTGCTTAACCATTTCAATATTATGCGTTGACATACCGACGATTAACTCAGGATATTGTTGTTTTAATAAAAATGCGCGTTTGTCATTTTCTTTAAAATGAATACACTGCAAATTTAAAGCTTTGAGTAAGTTAAGATTACTGTGAATCATTATTTTATCTTTGGGAAATCCTACTGCAATGAGTCGTGTAATAAATCGTTGTAACGCCAAAGTAGACATAGGCGTTCTAAAGAGTAAGCCATCAATGGCCGGCTCTATAGTCATAAAATGCTTTAAATCCTGTAATGACAGTTCTTTATAATAAGTTATCGCAATAAATATATACATCACCTCAACAAAAAAAACGCTATTTCCACATAGTAGGGAAATAGCGTTAAATTGCTAATGAGTACTTTAAATTCATAGCTATGCCACTTCCCTACGCCAGTACAAACTGGATCAGGTTCTAGGAATTATAAAGTCACATCTTTACTCTCAGCCTTAAACAAAGGCACTTCCAGTGGATTTATATTTAATTGTATGGATGGAATAGCGCTTTCAATTTACATACAGTTTACTATTTTTTAGTGTCGGTATCAAACATGGCAACCATCTATAATTAGCTTTTAATGAAAAATAAGTACATGTAAATAATCAATTTAGATGAAGATGTAAATGAAATTGAATCGCTTATTTAAATAGTGAAAATTAAATGTAAGTATTGTTAATTTTTATTGAATAAATAATGAATATTTTTTAATTTTATATTGTAACCGTTTCCATTTCGTGCTATTATAATAAAAATTGTAGCGCTACAAGAATTTAATAGATGTGTGATTAGAAGTTAAACAGTCATCATTTGGAATTTCTGAAACTTAACGACAACACATAGAAATAACATATCATTATGGGAAGTAGGAAAAGAAATGGATAAAAAAAGAAGTAACGTTCGTTGGTTTTTTGCGATTGCATTCTTTCTCATTGGCGTTATAGCCTATATGGATAGATCTAATATCTCATATATTGCAGTACCAATGATGGAAGATTTACATTTAACAAAAACACAATTTGGTTTATTAGCGTCATTTTTCTCATTAGGTTATGCGTTAATGCAAGTACCTTCAGGGATGTTAGCAGAGAAATTTGGACCTCGTAAGATGATTACGATTGCTTTAGTATGGTGGAGTGCTTTCACAATTCTCACAGGTATGATTAAGCATCATGGTTTATTATATTTTGTTAGATTTTTATTTGGTGTGGGAGAAGCACCTATGTATCCGTCTAATGCAGTGTTCAATTCTTATTGGTTTGCTAAAAATGAAAAAGGAAGAGCATCAAGTGCGTTATTAGCAGGTTCATATTTTGGTCCTGTATTAGCACCGATTGTCACGATTGCAATTGTTAATGCATTTAATTGGCAAGCTGTCTTTTATATTTTTGGTGCAGTCGGCATTGTGATGGCAGTACTTTGGGCGATTATTGCTAAAGACTTACCTGAACAACACAAAATGGTCAATGAAGCCGAAAAACGATTTATTACTGAACATAGAGACATAGTAGATACTGATAAATCACTACCACCTTGGAAACGTTTCTTAACTCACTTTAGTTTTTATGCGATTGCGATTCAGTACTTTGTAGTACAATTCGTCATTACATTATTCTTAATTTGGTTACCAACATATTTAACAGAACAATACCATGTTGATTTTAAAGATATGTCAATTAGTTCATTACCATGGTTATTAATGTTCTTCTTAATTTTATCTGGTGGCGCGATTTCAGATAAGATTTTAAATACTGGTAAATCTCGTTTCGTCGCGCGTGGCGTCATTGCGATTCTTGGATTTGTAGTCTTTTCAATATCAATCTTTTTTGCAGTACATACTGAAAACTTATATGTCACTATATTCTGGTTATCTCTCGGCTTAGGTGGCGTCGGTATGTCTATGGGTATGAGTTGGGCCGCAGCGACAGACTTAGGTCGTAACTTCTCTGGTACAGTATCAGGTTGGATGAATTTATGGGGGAACATTGGTGCTTTAACAAGTCCATTTTTAGCAGGTGCATTTGTTGAACAACTTGGTTGGAGTATGACGTTCCAATTATTAATTATTCCAGCAATATTAGCGATTATCATGTGGTTCTTCGTTAAACCAGATCAACCATTAGTCATAGATGAACATCAATCAGTTAAATAGTTTGTTGGTTTTAAATCCAAGCAATAAATGAGTAAAAATAAGGTTTCAATACCTTGTGTCAAACTCATTTATTGCTTTTTATATTTTAATAAGTGCATAATTATAGTATAGGAAGGTGTGATTCGAATGATGATAATTAATGCAAAAATAAAAATATCAGAAGAAAAACGTGATGAATATTTAAAACTTATGGAACATTTAGTTTCCGAATCAAGAAAAGAGGAAGGCGTATTATTCTATAGCCATTATGAAGATGTGCAAGATAGAAATATATTTATCGTAGTTGAGAACTATGTAGATGAAGCGGCTATTAAGTCACATAATGAGTCTGAGCACTTACAAATGTTTAAAAATGAGATTGGTAACTTTGTAGTTGAAGCTCCAGTAATTGAAGTGGCTCAGCAAGTTAAATAAATATTTATATCGGTATAAAGGGAATTATTCATCAAAGTAAGAGAGAAATGTTATAATAGTTTTTGTGTTTTGATGAATTGCAAGCAATACATCCGATAAATTAACGCCATAGAGAGCGGAATAAAGCTGATTTCAAAATTGAAATGAGAACCTTTCCGTTCTCTTATTTATGTTCAAATAATAAAAATAGAAAGGAGAGCATGTTTTGAAGAGTTTCTTAAAGACAGTATTTTATTTTAATCGATCTAAGATTGATACGTTTAAAGGGATCAGACAAGGTTTACTAATGATTATACCTGCGTTATTAGGTTATTATTTTGGATTTTTCTCATTTGGTTTACTTATTGCTACTGGTACTTTAGCGCATATTTATGTTTTTAAAGGATCGCCACAATCTATGATTAGAACGGTGGTACTTTGTTCGTTAGCTTTCGCAGTTTGTATGATATTAGGGACATTGACAGCTGCCCAACCACTCATTTTTGGTATTTTACTACTAGTTGTAACGGTGGTGCCATTTTATATATTCACAGCATTAAAAATTGCTGGCCCATCATCAACATTCTTCATCGTGACATTTTGTTTACCAATGAACTTACCCATTGCACCTGATCAAGCATTAGTGAGAGGACTTGGTATTCTTATTGGTGGTGCATTTGCAACATTAGTCGTAATCCTAACCGTATATATGAAAAAAGAAAGAACTGAAGACAGTGCCATTAATTCGGACTTTAAAGTAATTCAAGATTTAATGAAAAATTACAATGAGCCAGAAGAATTTAAGAAAGTGGCTACATCTGCAGTATCTGCCTTTAAAGCATCTGACAAATTACTCATCACATCATCTTCTAGTAATGGTAAGTTAAGTACAAGATTTCAAAAGTTACTATTACTACATACGTCAGCACAAGGTATTTACTCAGAATTACTCGAATTAAATGAAAAGGGCACACGCCCATTACCAAATGAACTGATTGAAATGTTAGATTTTATCATTGATAAGATACGTCATCCATCTAGTAACCATCAAACCTGGAAAAAAGAAGTAGATGTAAGTCCAGAATTTGAAAACTTAATCAGTCATATATTAAAAATTGACGAAATTGCTCACGCAGATTCTGAACATTTAGAACATGAGGCAAACATCCGTAAACCTCTATATAGCAAACGTATTATACAAAATTTAACGTTAGATTCACTTGTGTTTAGAAACACATTACGATATACAGTAATCATTGCAGTGGCTATCTTTGTAGCTTTATTCTTTGGATTTGATAAAGCATATTGGATTCCGCTTTCTGCACATACTTTATTATTAGGAACATCAACGATTCACACATTAGAACGAGGTATGGCCAGAAGTTTAGGTACGTTACTGGGTGTAGTAGTACTGTCAGGTATTTTAGCCTTCACGGTACCAGCACCACTAGCAGTGATATTAATGGGCTTCGGTGCGATGATGACAGAAGCATTTGTCGGTGTTAACTATACCTTTGCAGTTATATTTATTACGATACAAGTTATCTTATTGAATGGTTTGGCATCGCAAAACTTATCCATATCCATTGCCTTCCCGCGTATTGTTGACGTGGCTATGGGGGTTGCCATTGCATTACTTGGTTTATTTATACTAGGACAACGTACGGCATCCGCATTATTACCGAACACCATTGCAGATGTTGTGAGACAAGAAGCGAAATTTTTCCATTATTTATTCTCCAGCAATGAATATAAAAATGAGGAACAAGAAAAACATTTAAATCTAATCTTATCAGTAAGATTAAACAATATGACACAAATGTATAACGCAGCAAACGGTGAATTGTTTAGTAATAAATCAGTCATTCAATATTACTACCCAAGTATATTCGCCTTAGAAGAAATTAGTTTTATGTTAAGTAGAGCCTTGAATGATAAAAATCGAACAAGAATTGACGATCAACAAATGGGCGAATACTTAGCTATCTTTGAAAATATTGCTAAGCATTTTGAATTACACTCTCATTTAGAAGTGAAAGATTTAACCGATTTACCACAATATAATTATATTAAGTCAGGCTTAATGAAGATTCAAAATAATAGTCAAAAAGAACGTAAAGATGCAAGTGAAACACTAGCATTTGCTTAAGTTTGCGAATGATTAGTCAGTCTGAGGGTTGTCTAACGTCAGAGTCCGGGGATGGTGATTGAATAGTTGAAAAGAGTGGTAAAGATAACTATCACACGCATTAACTAGGAGATGAAATACAATGCCATGGACTATGGAAGATTATCCTCAAAGCCTAAAGAATTTAGACAAATTAGAACGTAAAAAAGCGATTGATATTGCTAATGCTATGCTAAAAGATGGCTATAAGGAATCAGATGTGATTCCAATAGCTACGCAACAAGCTGAAAAATGGTATAAACAAGCATCTGAAGATGAACTAGAAGAACTTAAAAATAAACATATCACACAACATCAACAAGACAAATCAGCCCAACCGGAATTAAATGAAAAGCCAGTTCATGTATATTTCGAAGATGGTGAGTGGAAAGTAAAAACAGAAGATGCAAAACAAGCATCTGAAACATTTAAGTATAAAAAAGATGCAATAAAACGTGCGCAACACATTGCAGATAACAAAGATACTAAAGTAGTGGAACACCAAAAAGATGAATAATTGACTAATCAGGCTATCTCCATATCAGGGATAGCCTGATTTATTGTTTACGACTAAAGTAGGGAATGCAATTATTTCTTATTATCATTGAACTTCGATATAATGAAAGTGATAAAAGAGATGGAGGAAATCATATGTATGTAGAGAGAAAACCATCATTATACCTTGAAGACTTGAGATACGAATTTAAAAATAGTTTGAGTGCTATTCAAAATGGTGATGAAGCATTTGATATTTTAGTAGGATTTGTTGAACTCGATCACATTTATTCATCTGCACTTAAAGAAATAAGTACCAAGTTAAGCATTTTAGACGATAATTTCAATCATAGATATAAACATAATCCCATACACCATATGGAACGACGTGTTAAAGAGATGGGGAGTTTAGTTAAGAAACTTAAACGAAAAGGCTTAGACATTAGTGCACAAAGTGCTAGAGATCACATTATGGATATCGCTGGTATTAGGGTGATATGTAATTATATGGACGACATTTATGTTATTGAAGAGATGTTATTAAAACAGGAAGATGTCAAATTAATTAAGCGCAAAGACTATATTGAACATCCTAAAGAAAATGGTTATCGCAGCTTACATATTGTGGTGTCGATTCCAGTATTTTTAGCAGATTCTGTAGAAATTATTCCAGTAGAAATTCAAATTAGAACGATTGGTATGGACATGTGGGCGAGTCTAGAACATAAAATACGTTATAAAAATAATGCCAATACTGAAAAATATAAAGGACTATTAGAACAATGTGCAACAGAGATTACCGATGTAGAAAGTAAAATGCAACAGATTCATACTGAAATATCTAAGGATGATTAACATCACCATTAAAGAAAGATGAATAAAGTAGTAGGTCGCCAATTTACAAAAGAATGACGACTTACTACTTATTTTTATGCAAAAAGGATTTTAATTAAAGTAATATGATAAAATATTTAATATATATAATATGATTTTTAGAATTAGAGGGTTAAGATGAATAAGCAAAATTTTAAAACACAACTATACCAATTAAATAATTATGAAAATGAGCAAAGTGAAGTGATATATGCAGGTAATCCTAATTCCAAAGAGGTTATTGTCTTTATTCATGGCGCATTACTTACATATAAAATTATGACTATGTTTGAACCATACATGAGAGAATACAAACTGATATTTATCAACTGCCCTAGTAGAGGTAAGAGTTCTGAAATTGAAAGAGATAACCACACATTAGATGATTATTCAGAGCGCGTTTATGATGTATTAAGTCAAATAGTGACGGAACAACATTTGTCAGAAATAAAAGTAGTTGGTTACTCTATGGGTGGTATGATTGCTACACGTTTATTGAAATTTAATACGCTACCTATTTCGCATTTGATTTATCTAAACAGTGCTGCAAAAATCACACCAGATGGTAGTATGTTAGCACGATTATTTACCTCAGATAGTAAGCGAGACATTTTAAAAGATGAAATCGATGCAGTGAAGAATTTGCCACAATACATACTCGATAAAACGATATTTGCACAAAAAGAAAATGCGATTGAACTATTCCAATTCGTCGCACCTATTAAGACCATTATCACAGATATTTTATATACGATTAATGCTGATTACCTACCAGATATTGAAGACATAGAAACATTTCCAAAGATACTATTCATGTCCGGTAAAGAGGATCAGATTATTCCATATACAGATTCACAAGCGACATTAGAACAATTCAAAATTTATGGTGGCACAACAAAAGAAATCGTATATGAAGGAATTGGCCATCTTGATTTTCCAAGTGTATTAGAAACAAAGTCAGACCAAGAATTAGGTGTTGTAGATCATATCAAACAATGGATTCAAGAATAATTACGTATGCTATTTGCAAAATGTATTCCCAATTGTCATGAAATCCATTATTGTATTGAAACACCAGCTCAATCTTCATAATTTAGTCCGCCTGTTAAAGCTTCGATTACTTAAATAATCGAGGCTTTTTATGGTTTGAATAAAAGTAAGCGTTTGCAAAAATGTACGTCATGTATTAATATACTTGTATACAAGTATAGAACGACAAATGAAAGTGCGGTGTGAGCTATGACATATGGCTATCCAGAACAATGGAAGCGACATTTAACTACAGGTGAGGCGATAGCTGCAGAAATAAGATTAGGGATTATTAAAGGTGATATTCAAGCAGAAACGCTATTGACTGAAAATCAAATAGCTAAACAATTTAATGTTAGTCGGTCGCCTGTTAGAGATGCATTCAAGTTATTACAAACAGATCAACTCATTCATTTAGAACGAATGGGGGCACAAGTCTTACCTTTTGGTGAACAAGAAAAAAGAGAACTATATGACTTACGTTTAATGTTAGAGTCGTTTGCCTTTTCTAGATTAAGATCTCAAGATACACAACCGATAGCTAAAGAAATGAAAAAGCAACTCGAAATGATGAAAGTAGCAGTACAATTTGAAGATGCTGAATCATTTACGAAACATGACTTTGAATTTCATGAAGCTATGATTTTAGCTTCAAATCACCAATATCTCAGAACATTTTGGAATCATTTGAAACCAGTAATGGAGTCACTCATTCTCCTATCGATGAGACGCAGAATGTCGGAAGATCCTAATGATTTTGAACGTATACATCGAAATCACAATGTCTTTGTAGATGCAGTTGAAAATAAAAATGCCGAGACGTTGAGACAAGCCTTTCATTTAAACTTTGATGATGTAGGTAAAGATATAGAAGGATTTTGGTTACGCTAATATTTTAGAAAGGAAGAGATAAGATATGAAATATATGATTGGTGTCGATATTGGTACCACAAGCACCAAATCAGTACTTTATGATGAAAATGGACAATTCATTATGAAACATAACATCGGTTATGAATTACATACACCAAATGTTGATGTGTCTGAAGAGAATCCAGATGAATTATTTGATGCAGTATTGATGACTGTCAAATATGTAATCAGAGAAGCAAATATTGCTAAGGAAGATATTAAATTAATCTCATTTAGTGCCCAAATGCATAGTTTAGTTGCGATGGATGAACAACATCAACGCTTAACAGAGAATATAACTTGGGCAGATAATCGAGCAAGTAAATATGCCGACCAAATTAATCAACAACATGATGGTTTTAATATTTATAGAAGAACAGGAACACCTATCCATCCTATGTCACCATTATCGAAAATATTTTGGATGAAGCATGAACAACCAGATATATTCAATCGTACTGCCATGTTTGCAGATATTAAAACATATATTTTATATCAACTATATGAGACATATGTGATCGATCAATCCATGGCTTCAGCTACTGGTATGTTCAATCTCGAACAACTCGATTGGGATGACGACGTATTAAATTTATTAGGTATCACACGTCAGCAGCTACCAGAATTAGTGCCCACAACACATATTTTAAAAGGGATGAAGAAACGCTACGCTACATTAATGGGTGTCGATGAAAATACCCCAGTAGTTATTGGTGCGAGTGATGGTGTGTTATCTAATCTAGGCGTGAATAGTTATCGTAAAGGTGAAGTCGCCGTTACTATTGGTACATCTGGTGCTATTAGAACCGTCATAGATAAACCAAGAACGGATGATAAAGGTCGTATCTTCTGTTATGTCCTTACAGATGAACACTACGTAATTGGTGGACCAGTTAATAATGGTGGCGTTATCTTAAGATGGCTTCGTGATGAGATATTAGCAAGTGAAGTCGAAACAGCCAAACGTTTAGGTGTTGATCCTTATGACGTATTAACTCAAATCGCCAGTCGTGTTAAACCAGGCGCAGATGGCTTAATCTTCCATCCTTATCTTGCTGGAGAACGTGCACCATTATGGAATGCCGATGCACGTGGGTCATTCTTCGGCTTAACACTATCTCATAAGAAAGAACATATGATACGTGCTGCCTTAGAAGGCGTTTTATACAATCTATACACAGTTTATCTAGCTTTGATAGAAGTGATGAATGAAACACCAAGTACAATCAAAGCAACAGGTGGATTTGCTAAAAGTGAAATTTGGCGCCAAATGATGGCAGATATCTTTGACACACATTTAAGTGTGCCAGAAAGCTATGAAAGTTCATGTCTAGGTGCATGTGTATTAGGTATGAAAGCACTCGGTGAAATTGATGACTTCTCAGTAATTGAACAAATGGTAGGTACGACAAATGAACATCAACCTGATTCAGAAATCGTCGATATTTATCAACAACTTGTAAGTATCTTTATCAATATTAGTCGTTCTTTAACCGACACGTATAGTGAGATTGCCGCATTTCAACGACAGCATATGGTTTGATTTATAACAGTGCGAGACACAGATAGCATTGCATAGTTAAGTTACAACGTCACTTTGCCACTTTCGAATTCGAGCAACTTTGTAAATAAGAACAGACACATTATAGGAAGAAGGGGAATGCCATGTTTACAGAAATTTGGCCGTTAATTAGCGTTGTTTTAGGAATTGTAATCTTATTATGTTTAATTATCTTTTTAAAACTGAATACCTTTATCTCTCTAATCATTACATCAATAGTTACTGCTTTATTACTAGGTATGCCACTAGATAAAATTATGGAAACGATAGAAAAGGGTATGGGTGGTACGCTAGGACATATTGCACTTATCTTTGGGCTAGGAGCGATATTAGGGAAGCTACTTTCTGATGGGGGTGGCGCAACACGCATTGCCGATACATTAATCGCCAAATTTGGCCAAAAACATGTACAGTGGGCGATGCTCGTTGCTGCATTTATCGTCGGTATCGCTTTATTCTTTGAAGTGGGATTAGTGTTATTAATTCCATTAGTATTCACAGTAGCCAAACGTGCGAATGTATCTACACTTAAACTTGGATTACCAATGGTTACAGCATTATCAGTGACACATGGTTTCTTACCGCCACATCCTGGACCAGTGGTTATAGCTAAAGAATTAAAAGCGAATATTGGTCATGTACTCCTTTACGGTATTATTATTTCAATTCCTGTTACTTTAATCGCAGGACCATTATTTAATAAAATCGCACAAAAAATCATTCCATCTGCATATGGTAGAGAGGGAGATATTTCAGCATTAGGTGCTCAAAAGGAATTTACTGAAGAAGAAATGCCAGGGTTTGGGATTAGTATTTTAACAGCGATATTACCAGTCATCTTAATGCTCGTTTCAACATTAGTACAACTTATCACAGGACATGATTCACCTAAAAATGCATTTGAATCAATTATTTATTTAATTGGTAATGCCGGTACAGCTATGTTGATCGCAGTTATCTTTGCCATATTTACAATGGGCATATTAAGACATAGAAAAATGGACCATGTCATGGAATCAGTTACTCAAGCTATTTATCCCATAGGCATGATGTTATTAATCATTGGTGGTGGCGGTACATTCAAGCAAGTCCTTATCGATGGTGGTGTCGGTGATACGATCGCCAAAATGTTCGAAGGTACACACATGTCACCAATTCTACTTGCATGGATTGTTGCTGCAGTACTCAGAATTGCACTAGGTTCTGCAACTGTAGCCGCCATATCTACGACAGGTATTGTGATGCCATTACTGCAAGCTTCAGATGCCAATGTCGCACTTGTTGTGTTGGCAATCGGTGCAGGAAGTGTGATTTTATCTCATGTGAACGATGCAGGATTCTGGATGTTCAAAGAATATTTCGGACTAACAGTTAAAGAAACATTTTTAACATGGTCATTACTAGAAACAATCATTTCAGTATCAGGCATCATCTTTATCTTATTTATTAGTTTATTTGTATAACATTGAGGATGTAACTACCGGCTGGAAACAGTCGGTAGTTTTCTTTACACATTATTGTGTACATACCACTAGCAGTAACTATTACATATATTGTTATGTTGTTTATCAAGCACATTCGAGCGAAAAAATAAACCCGTCTTACTGTGAATAAGACGAGTTTAAAAGCTGTTTGTGTAAAACATATGAATTGAGTTAACGCTCAAAATATGTTGCTTAGTTTTTCCACCTAGTGACTAGTCGAATGGTTGCTAGTTGTATTTTTATACTTCAATAATACTATGCCATTGATTTGATTGCAATAAACAGAGAATGAAATAAAGGATATGATAAGTTTTGGTCAATTAAAATCAAATGTTAAAATAGTGTGATATTCATAATATAGGTATAACTAGGCACAATGTTTATTTAATGATAAGATAAGGTAAATATGATTAAGCTTCATACTTTAATTTAAAGGAGTAGTAGAGACTTTGAAACAAATAAAAAAAGCAATTATTCCAGCAGCTGGTTTGGGGACAAGATTTTTACCAGCAACG
>NZ_JBXVVK010000012.1:0-86630 GCF_057219715.1 Staphylococcus sp. 510
TTATGGAGAATTAGCTCAGCTGGGAGAGCATCTGCCTTACAAGCAGAGGGTCGGCGGTTCGAACCCGTCATTCTCCACCATTGATTTTAATTAAATATGCTGGAGGGGTAGCGAAGTGGCTAAACGCGGCGGACTGTAAATCCGCTCCTTCGGGTTCGGCAGTTCGAATCTGCCCCCCTCCACCATCTTAATGGGCTATAGCCAAGCGGTAAGGCAACGGACTTTGACTCCGTCACGCGCTGGTTCGAATCCAGCTAGCCCAGCCATAAGAGCCATTAGCTCAGTTGGTAGAGCATCTGACTTTTAATCAGAGGGTCAGAGGTTCGAATCCTCTATGGCTCACTCTTAACATCTTTCTTCGGAAAGATGTTTTTTTATGTTGTTTTATGTAAGCGGATACATTATTCTATAAATAACATGATAAAAAGAGGTGGATATATTAATGAAGAACATAGATATTATTGGGGCACCTTCGACATTTGGCCAAAGAAAATTAGGTGTGAATTTAGGTCCAGATGCTATAAGATATGCAGGATTACAGGAAAGATTAGAAAATTTAGGTATGAATGTTCAAGATATTGGCAATATAGACGTTCCTGCTATAGATTTGAAAAAGTTTAATTCTGAGCAACAAGGCTTGAGAAATTATGATGAAATTATAAGCGTCTCAAATGCACTTAGCGAAAAAGTTGAACAAACGATAGTAAATCATAGATTTCCATTAGTTTTAGGTGGAGATCATTCTATAGCGGTAGGTTCAATTTCTGGTATTAGTAAACACTATGAAAATCTTGGTTTAATTTGGTATGATGCTCATGGAGATTTGAATATACCTGAAGAGTCACCATCAGGAAATATACATGGGATGCTACTAAGAATATTATTAGGTGATGGTCCAAGTGATCTGTTAATTTAAATAATAGTCAACCTAAACTTAAACCTGAAAATATAGTTTTAATTGGGATGAGAGATTTGGATAAAGGTGAACGTGAGTATATCAAAGCACAAAACATTAAAACTTATACTATGGCAGATATAGATAAACTTGGAATCGAAACAGTTATTAATGATACTTTAAGTTATTTGAAATCAAGAAATGTTGATGGGTTACATTTATCATTAGATGTCGATGCCTTAGATCCAACTGAAACACCAGGAACAGGAACAAGAGTATTAGGTGGGTTAAGTTATAGAGAAAGCCATTTTGCTTTAGAATTACTTCATGAAAGTAATATGATTACATCAATGGATTTGGTTGAAGTTAATCCATTAATTGATTTATATAATAGTACAGCTGAACAAGCAGTTTCATTACTTGGGACATTTTTCGGAGAAACATTATTATAAAATAATTATTGCAACTTGCATGTGTTTTGACATGCAAGTTTTTTTCATTTTTCTCACCGTTCATATGACACGTGTTCTAATGATTGATATAATGGATGATATGGAAAATGTTATCGGAGGAGATGTTATGGATTTTTCCAATTTTTTTCAAAATTTCAGTACTTTGAAAGTCATAACTAGTGTCCTCGATTTATTGATTGTGTGGTATGTCCTTTACTTACTTATTACAGTTTTTAAAGGAACTAAGGCAATACAATTATTAAAAGGTATTGTTGTTATAGTAATCGGTCAACAAATCAGTAAAATGCTAAATTTGACTGCGACTTCTAAATTGTTCGATATCGTAATTCAATGGGGTGTACTTGCTTTAATAGTTATTTTCCAACCTGAGATTCGAAGGGCGCTTGAACAATTAGGTAGAGGAAGTTTCTTGAAACGTTATACAAATGCCTATACTAAAGATGAAGAGAAGTTAATCCAATCTGTATCTAAAGCGGTTCAGTATATGGCTAAGCGTCGTATAGGTGCGTTAATAGTGTTTGAGAAAGAGACAGGTTTACAGGATTATATTGAAACTGGAATTCCTATGGATTCTAAAATTTCTCAAGAATTATTAACCAATGTATTTATACCTAATACACCTTTACATGATGGTGCTATGATCATTCAAGGAACAAAAATAGCAGCAGCCGCTAGTTATTTACCTTTATCAGATAGTGTTAAAATTTCAAAAAGTTTAGGTACTAGACACAGAGCAGCAGTAGGTATTTCAGAAGTATCAGATGCTTTTACAGTTATTGTTTCTGAAGAGACAGGTGATGTGTCAGTAACATTTGATGGTAAACTAAGACGAGATATTTCAAATGAAGTGTTTGAAGAATTACTAGCTGAGCATTGGTTTGGCACACACTTTCAAAAGAAAGGTGTGAATTAATATGTTAGAGAGTAAGTGGGGGTTAAGATTCGTTGCACTTATTTTAGCAATATTTTTCTTCTTATCTGTTAATAATGTTTTTGGTAACATATTTAATTCAGATGATATTTCACAGAAATCAACAAAGACAATCCAAGATGTTCCAGTGGAAGTAGTTTATAACCATAAAGATTTACATGCAACTCATGTTCCAGATACTGTAGATGTGAACATTTCAGGGCCACAATCTAAATTATTAAAAATTGAAAGTCCAGATGACTTAAAAGTAGTGGTTGATTTATCTGGTGAAAAAGCTGATAAATATCATGAAAAATTCCAAGTTAAAGGAATAAGTAATGGTATTAATTACAATGTAAAACCTAAAGCAGCCAATATTACATTGGAAAAGAAAACGACTAAGACGATGCATGTTCAACCGGATGTAAGTCAAAGCGATATTTCAAATGAATATAAAATAGATAAACAACAAATTTCACCTGAGACAGTTAAAGTTACAGGTGGAGAAGAACAATTGAATCAAATTGCTTACTTAAAAGCAACATATAAAAATGCAACTAAGATTAGTAAAGATACGAAAGATGTTGCAGATGTTAATGCTTACGATAAAGATTTAAATAAATTAAACGTATCAATTAACCCAGGACAAGTTGATTTGAAAGTGTCTGTTAAGCCTTTTAGTAAAAAAGTTAAGGTTAATACTAAGACTACTGGAAATTTAGATGGTAATAAAAAAGTTGATCATATTAAAATAGATGATGATGAAGTAGAGATTTATGGTAGTAGAGAAGACTTACAGGGTATAGATAATATCACAGCTGAAGTTGATTTAGATCATATTTCAGAATCAACTGAAAAGACAGTGAAATTTAATTTGCCTAAGAATGTAAGTAAGGTTGAACCTGAAGAAACAAAGGCTTATATTACGGTTAAATAATTGAAAGAAATAAAAGGAGAGTAAATCATGGGAAAATATTTTGGTACTGACGGTGTCAGAGGTGTCGCAAACGAAGAGTTAACACCAGAACTAGCATTTAAATTAGGTAGATATGGTGGCTATGTACTAGCACATAATAAAGGTGAAAAAAATCCTAGGGTACTTGTAGGAAGGGATACAAGAGTCTCTGGTGAAATGTTAGAATCTGCATTAATTGCAGGGTTAATTTCTATTGGTGCAGAAGTCATGCGTTTAGGTATTATTTCTACTCCAGGTGTTGCATATTTAACTAGAGAAATGGACGCAGGACTAGGTGTTATGATTTCGGCATCACATAACCCAGTTGCTGATAATGGTATTAAATTCTTTGGTTCTGATGGATTTAAACTTTCTGATGATCAAGAAGAAGAAATAGAAGCACTATTAGATCAAGATGAACCAAGTCTTCCAAGACCAGTTGGTACTGATATCGTTCATTACTCAGATTATTTTGAAGGTGCACAAAAATATTTAAGTTATTTAAAATCAACAGTAGACGTGAATTTAGAAGGCATGAAAATAGTTTTAGATGGTGCCAATGGATCTACATCATCATTAGCACCATTCTTATTCGGTGATTTAGAGGCGGATACTGAAACAGTAGGCTGTAGTCCTGATGGCTATAATATCAATGAGGAATGTGGTTCTACACATCCTCAAGCACTTGCAGAAAAAGTACTTGAAACTGGAGCAGATTTTGGATTAGCATTTGATGGTGATGGTGACAGAATCATTGCTGTAGATGAAAAAGGACATATCGTTGATGGTGACCAAATTATGTTCATCATTGGCCAAGAAATGCACAAGAATCAAGAACTAAATAATAATATGATTGTTTCAACAGTTATGAGTAATTTAGGTTTCTATAAAGCATTAGAGAATGAAGGTATCCAATCTAATAAAACAAAAGTCGGCGATCGTTACGTGGTTGAAGAAATGAGACGTGGCAATTATAATCTTGGTGGCGAACAATCAGGTCATATTGTTTTAATGGATTATAATACAACAGGCGACGGATTATTAACAGGTGTGCAACTTGCAGCTATCGTTAAAATGTCAGGTAAATCATTGAGTGAATTAGTTTCACAAATGAAAACTTATCCGCAATCACTAATCAATGTGAGAGTAACTGATAAATATCGTGTTGAAGAAAATATTGATGTTAAAGAAGTAATGACTAAAGTTGAAGTGGAAATGAATGGTGAGGGTAGAATTTTAGTACGTCCTTCAGGTACAGAACCTTTAGTACGTGTGATGGTAGAAGCATCAACTGACGAAGATGCACAAAGATTTGCACAACAAATTGCCGATGTAGTCGAAGACAAGATGGGTTTAGATAAATAAATGATAAGAGCACATGTCACAAATTAAATGTGGCATGTGTTTTTTATATTACAAAAAGAACCAGAAACAGTAGTTTCTGGTTCTTTAAATATCTTATTTTGCAACTAGTTCATTATATTCTTTTTCAATTTCTTCAGCTAATGGTCCTTCAACTTTAGCATATGTTTGTAAGAAGGCTTTAATACCATTTTCATGAATATAATTATTTTTCTCAACTGTTTCTTGATCAGCTTTGTCGTCATATTTTAGAAGTAGGGCAGCTGCTTTAACCAAGCCATCTCTTTCTAAATTATGTTCATATAAATAATTCAATGGTTTGATGATACGATCTTTCGGTCCAATTTTACGTAGTGTTCCGCGACCTACGCGAGTAACTTCATCAGAAAGATGTGGGTTATTGAAACGTTCGATAATTTTTTCTACGTATTGTGATTGTTCAGTTTTAGTGAAATCAAATTCACGAGTAATATATTCGCTTGTTTCAGCTAATACACGTCTTAAACCTGCTTCAATCGTACTATCTTGAACGGCATCTAATACTGTTGCCTTATTATCATTATATCCTGCATATGCTAAAAATGCATGACCTGTATTTACTGTTAATAATTTTCTTTCGATATAAGGTGTTAGATCATCAACGTATTTAATATGATCTAACTCTTGACCATACCAAGCGTCTTTTTCGACTACCCACTCGAAGAACGGTTCTACCATAACATCTAAAATATTTTCATTTTTTTGTAATGGAACGATTCTATCAACTGCAGAGTTTGCAAAGTGAATATGATCGCCTAGAGGGCCAGTGATATCTAAGATAGCTTTTTTAAGTGTGTCTGTTGCCATTATTGCATTTTCACATGCAACGATATTAACATGATTTTCTTTTTCTTTTAAATATGGTGCAAATGATTTAGCGATAATTGGTAAGATATTAACACCAACTGCAGTAGTAATTAAATCAGCTTCTAAAATAGCTTGTTTTAATTCATCAGACGGTTTAGCTGAGTTAATCGCATCAACATTGTTCACACGTGTAGTTGTTTTAGACTCATCTGCTAAAATAACGTCGTATTCATGCTCTTTTTGTAAAGCATTAATAATGTCTTCGTTAACATCTGCAAATGTAACTTTAATATTATTATCTGCTAAGATATAACCAATAAAACCACGACCGATATTACCGGCACCAAAATGTACTGCTTTCATTATGCATCAGCCTCCTCAAAGACTTGTTTGATTTCGTCAGCAGATTTAGCATTGATAATACGCTCTACATTTTCTTCTTCACTGAAAGTAATCGCGATTTTAGATAATAGGTCTAAATGTTCTCCATCTTTACCAGCAATACCAACTACGACTTTAACTTCTTCGCCATTCCAATCTACGCCTTCAGGAATTTGTAATAAGCTTAATCCAGATTGGATAACGTTTCCTTTAGCTTCTTCAGTACCATGTGGTATAGCTAAGCCATTGCCCATAAATGTAGATACGACATCTTCACGATCTTTCATTGCTTGGATGTAGTTTTCTGTTACAGCACCACTATCTACTAAAGCTTGTCCTGCTTTTTCGATTGCTTCGTTTTGACTACCTACTGATACATTGATAAAGATATTTTCGTTACTGAATAATTCACTCATTGATTAATACACTCCTAAATTAATTGTTGTTTTATTTGTTTTAAAAATTGCTTTTCTAGTATGGTTTTAAATTCCTGTGGATTTTGCATAAAATCATCTAAGTTTTCCAAATGATCGCTAAGTGTTTCTGATATTGTACTAACTAGTTTTGTCATGATTGCATCTTCTGGAATAAACATACTTAACATATATTTAATTAAATGATTGTCATTTTGAACATTACTCAACACTATTGGTTCTTCCAAGGTCGTAATAAGGATACTAGGTTGTTTAAACATAGCATCTTTCATATGTGGAATTGCAATAGGGTAGGGTTGTAATATCCAACTTGGATTTTCCTCTAACCGCTGTTGTAATTGTTCAGCGAATGAATGACCATCTTCAATGATATGTTGACTTACTAAGTAATCAGCTAAATGTTGTTTCCAATTTTTAACTGATTTATATTCTATTTTCACTGAATCAACTAATTTTAAACCTGCGCGCATGGTTTCTAAAATATCTTCTGAGGATGCTTTTTGAGTCTCCACATCCTTCTCTTTTACCACCTGATGTGATTCTTTGGTATTTAAAAATGACGCCACATAACCGATATCTGAATCAGGAAGTAGGGGATTCACTGTTAAAAATGGTCTATCGATATCTAAATTAACTGTCGATATTATGCCATCATAACTAGATAAATCTAATACATTTAAATCACTTACAGATGCTTGGGTAATACGTTCAATTTCACTAAATACTTGTTCAAGACGAGTTGCTAATAAACGACTAGTCCCAATACCGCTACTACAAACAACTAGAATGTTTAGAAATTGATGTCCTTGATTTTTGATAGATCCTCCAAAATGAAGCACGATAAAGGCGACTTCACTTTCAGGGAATATCAAATCTGGCCAAACGATGCGTAACGCCTTACTCACATTATCAAATAGTCTTGGATATTTGTACTTAATCATATCGGTTAACGGGTTGTAAGTTTCAATATTTGATTCTAAGCGATTGATAGCTGGATTAATATGCAATGATAAACCATTTATTAAAGTATCTTTATCATCAAAGTATTGGCCTGAAATCTCTTCTACTGACTGTATAAAAGATTTAATTTTTTGTTCGCTTTTTTTATCTTCAAATAATGAATCTTTAGTATCTTTACGTTTTGAACCGCGCAAATGAATGGTAATAAATGTGATTTCAGCTTGGTTAAATTGAACATCGTATAAGTATTCTAAATGTTTGGCGATTTCACTAGCAATTTCATGTTCAAACGTATCTTTTACAGATTGATAAATGTCATCATTAAGTGATACATATTCGTTGTTTTGCATTCTTGTAATACTTAAAACGATATGAACAGTTAGTGTTAAATAGCTAGATTCAGTCAATGAATAGGGAAGTTGCCCTAAATAATCCATTAAAATTCTCTCAACTTTAAATATTCTATCTAAATCCACAAGTGATTGCTGAGATTGATGTAATGATTGGTAAACAAAGTGGTTTTCGATTACTGAATACACACTTGTACTATTTAAGTTATTCACCATTAATTGACTTAAGAACTCTCTTTTTTTAGATTCAGTGCCGTTTAAAATAACACCTTCGCCACGTTTACGTGTTAATGATAATTGATATAATGATAAATCTTGTTCTAATTCATCTAGCAATTTGGTTAACGACTGAATGGATACGCCAATTTCTTGAGCTAGACTATATTGTTTAACAGCATGCTTAGACTGTATAAGAGCATATAGAATAATAACTTTTTGCTCTTCTACTGATAAATCGAGCGTTTGCTGCTGAGTCATTTCAAGTTTTAATGCTTGAATATTTTGGTTAAGTCCTTTTAAGCGTATTCCTTTTTTATTTACACGTTCTAATTCTATAGAGAAAGTATCAATATAAGATTCAACATGTTTTAATTCTCTATGAATAGTACGAGAGGACACTGCCAGTTGCTGAGCAATGTCGTATATAGTGACATATTGACCGTGATACTTGATTAATAGTTCTATAATCTCTTTTTCACGTGTACTCAATAACATGGCGGTATCCTCCATTTAATATTTATTTAAAATTATTGTTCTTCTTTTTTAAGGTTATTTAATAACTCTTCATATCTAGGTGAATTTAAGAAATTATCAACTGAAATATGAATTGCATTTGGTACTTGTTTGATAGCACGATCAGTTAACGTTTTTTGAGTGATAACTAATTGAGCATCGTTAGGTAATTGGTTAATAGCTGTATTTGTCACATTTACATCAGAAATGCCAGCTTTTTTAAATTTATTTCTTAACATACTAGCACCCATTGCACTAGAACCCATACCTGCATCACAAGCAAAGATAACATGGTTAACGTTACTATAATCATGAGCATCTACATCTTCAGTATTATAGTTATCTAATAATTGATCAGCGTCGTCTTCAGTATTATTAGATTCTTCTGTTGATGTAGCACCTGCAGTTGCACTAGCTTCTTGATTATTTTCTTTACTGCTTAATTTTGAAGATACACTTGACTTTTTACCTTTAGTAGCTTCCATTTGAGCAGTAGCTGACTCTAAATCTTGTTTAGGTTCTTTTGTAAACTTAAGAATAATTGCTGAAACTGCGAATGATACTAATGTTGCTAACACCACACCTAATAACATGTGAAGAAATTCTCCTCTAGGTGCGTTAATACAATAAACGATGAATGATCCTGGAGATGCAGGGCTTTTGAATCCGAATCCAGTTGCTTGGTATGTTGCAACGCCTGTCATACCACCTAAAATAACTGAGATGAATAACATAGGTCTCATTAATACATATGGGAAGTAAATTTCATGAATACCACCTAAGAAGTGGATAATTCCTGCACCATATGATGTTGCTTTTGCAGTACCTTTACCAAAAATCATGTATGCAAGTAACACACCGAAACCTGGTCCAGGGTTTGATTCGATTGCGTATAAAACAGATTGACCTGCTGTAGCAGCTTGGTCTGCACCAAGTGGTGTGAATACACCATGGTTTATAGCGTTATTTAAGAATACGATTTTAGCTGGCTCAACAATAATACTTACGATTGGTAATAAGTGAGCGTGAACTAAAGCTTCAACTGCAACAGATAAAATGTGCATGATGAATTTCATAATTGGAGCTAAAATTTCAAAACTTAGAATTGTCATGATGAAACCTAAGATACCGGCTGAGAAGTTATTGAATAACATCTCGAAACCTTTTGGTGTTCTAGGTTGAATGATTTCATCTGTTTTCTTCATTAACCAACCAACTAATGGTCCCATAATCATAGCGCCTAATAGCATTGGTGTATCTGGTAATGCAACGATAACCCCCATAGTTGAAGTTGCAGCGATAATACCACCACGTAATCCATGAATTAAACGACCACCACTAAATGCAATTAATAATGGAATTAAGAATTTAATCATTGGATCGGCTAATTGAGCTAAATCTTTATTTGGTAACCAACCATTGTCGATAAAAATTGCAGCGATAAATCCCCAAGCGATGAATGCTCCAATATTTGGCATAATCATACTACTAAGGAAAGAACCGAATGCTTGAACTTTACGGCCGAAACCTTTTTTCTCTTGTGTTTGTGCCATTTCTACACCTCTTTTTAAATTAGTATTTTGACTATATATATTGTAAATCTAAGAAGGTCATTACTACAATAAGAACAAAATTCGAATTTGTCATATAAATCGTGACAACAATAATTCTATTATATATAGGTAAAGAGAATGTAAATATACAGTTTGTTAACAATTAAATTCATATGCAATTTACGCTAGGAATTTTTTACAAAAAGCTTGTGAAAATATTTGCAATTGAGTAAATTGTCATTGTACAATAGGTTTTAATGGGAAGGAGGATAGAAGATAAATATTACAAAGCGCCTGTGCAAGTTGTTGTTATAATGCAATAATTAAGAATTTAATTCAAATGTTGAAATTCTTATAGCTTATATGCACATCTTGTAGACGAGGAGGATAGTGATCGAAAAGATCGGCGGATGCTATCCCGGATGTGGCTCATTCGTTAGCTTATTAAGTAAAACAATAGGGCAACCTATTGGACAAAGTTAATAAGATCGCCAGTAAATATTATATAAAATGAAAGACGTTAGAATGTTAAGTGTGATAAAATATCACGCTTATTTTCAAGTGGGTTCAAATACTTTTTTGTGTCACTTGTTGTATCGAAATAATAATGATAGAAGATTACTAAACTAAATTATGGGTAATAAATCATTGTTACTAACGTTATTTCAATAATTGGAGGAAAAATAAATATGTGCGGAATAGTAGGATATATTGGCTACGATAATGCCAAGGAATTATTATTAAAAGGATTAGAAAAATTAGAATATAGAGGTTATGATTCAGCAGGTGTAGCTGTTGCAAATGAATCAGGTACTAAAGTATTTAAAGAAAAAGGACGTATCGCAGAATTACGAAAAGTAGCTGATAGTAGCGATATTGATGGTACTGTTGGAATCGGTCACACTCGTTGGGCAACTCACGGTGTTCCAAATTATGAAAACTCTCATCCACATCAATCAACAACTGGTCGTTTTACACTTGTACATAACGGTGTAATTGAAAACTATGAAGAATTAAGAAGTGAATACTTAAGCGATGTTAAGTTTGTTTCTGAGACAGATACAGAAGTTATTGTTCAATTAGTTGAATATTTCTCTAAACAAGGTTTCGAAACAGAAGACGCATTTACAAAAGTAGTCTCATTATTACATGGTTCTTATGCGTTAGGTTTGTTAGATGAAGAAGATAAAGACACAATGTTTGTTGCTAAAAACAAATCTCCATTATTAATTGGAGTTGGTGATGGCTTTAACGTTATTGCTTCAGATGCGTTAGCAATGTTACAAGCAACAAATGAATATAAAGAAATTCATGACCATGAAATCGTTATTGTAAAACGTGACGAAGTGATTATTAAAGATGCTAATGGTCAAGTTCAAGAACGTGAAAAATACACTGCTGAAATTGATGCTTCAGATGCTGAAAAAGGTGTTTATGATCACTACATGTTAAAAGAAATTCATGAACAACCAGCAGTTATGCGTCGTATTATTCAAGAATACCAAGATAATGAAGGTAACTTGAAAATTGATGAAGATATTATCAATGATGTTTCACAAGCGGATCGTATCTATATTATTGCTGCAGGTACTAGTTATCATGCAGGATTAGTAGGTAAAGAATTCTTAGAAAAATGGTCTGGTGTTCCAACAGAAGTACATGTGGCATCTGAGTTTGTATACAACATGCCTTTATTATCTGAAAAACCACTATTCATATATATCTCACAATCTGGTGAAACTGCAGATAGTCGTGCAGTATTAGTTGAAACTAAAAAGTTAGGTCATAAAGCATTAACAATTACGAACGTGCCTGGTTCTACATTATCTCGTGAAGCAGACCATACTTTATTATTACATGCTGGTCCAGAAATAGCTGTAGCTTCTACAAAAGCATATACAGCACAAATAGCAGTATTATCTATTTTAGCTCAAATCGTTGCTAAAACACATGGTCGTGAAGCGGATATCGATTTATTGAGAGAATTAGCTAAAGTGACTACTGCAATCGAAACAATCGTAGACGATGCACCAGTAATGGAAAAAATTGCTACTGATTTCCTTGAAACAACTAGAAATGCATTCTTTATTGGTCGTACAATTGATTATAATGTCAGCCAAGAAGGTGCATTAAAACTTAAAGAAATTTCATATATTCAAGCAGAAGGCTTTGCTGGTGGGGAATTAAAACACGGTACAATTGCCTTAATTGAAGATCGTACACCAGTGATTGCACTAGCAACACAAGAAAATGTGAACTTATCTATCCGTGGTAATGTTAAAGAAGTTGCAGCACGCGGTGCAAGTACATGTATTATATCTATGGAAGGTCTAGATAAAGAAGATGATACTTACGTGATTCCTCACGTACATGAATTATTAACACCATTAGTTTCTGTAGTTGCACTACAATTGATTTCTTATTATGCTGCATTACACAGAGATCTTGATGTTGATAAACCACGTAACTTAGCTAAATCAGTAACAGTTGAATAATCATTTAGATAAATTGAAATAATTATAAAACATACTTGATAACCTCTTTTTAGTCAATATTAACTGAGAAGGGGTTATTTTTATTGCACTTTTATTCAATTAATGACAAAATTTTAAGTAATATATCATTACGTTATGGAGGATAATATGGACAACATCAAAGCGATATTTTTAGATATGGATGGTACGATTTTACATGAAGATAACAGAGCATCAGAATATACAAAAGACGTCATTAATGCTTTAAGAGAGCATGATTATAAAGTGTTTTTAGCAACTGGACGTTCATATTCTGAAATTCATCAACTTGTTCCTGAAGGTTTTTCAGTAGACGGTATTATTAGTTCAAACGGTACTACTGGAGAAGTAAATGATGAAAATATATTTAAGCATAGTATGTCGCTCGAGTCTGTTAAGCGTATAGTGTCATTAGCACAACAGCAAAACATATACTATGAAGTATTTCCATTTGGGGAACAACGACTTGTCTTAAAAGAAGATGAGCAGTGGATAAGAAATATGATTAGCGGTGGAGATACACCACCTAATAATGTAGGGCAAAGCGAATGGGCCTCAAGACAAGAAGCACTCAAAGATAAAATTCAATGGGTAGAAACATTACCAGATAAAGACTATTCGAAAATATATTTATTTGATACAAACTTAGATAAAATCACTAATTTCAGAGATGAATTAAAGCAAAATAAAGTGTCACTTAATATTAGTGTTTCTAACTCTTCACGTTATAATGCTGAAACGATGGCTTATAATACTGATAAAGGAACAGGTATTAAGGAAATGATTGATTACTTTAATATAAAACAAGAAGAGACCCTTGTAATGGGTGATAGTGATAATGATAGAGCTATGTTTGAATTCGGACATTATACAGTGGCAATGAAAAATGCTCGAAGTGAGATTAAAGCATTGACGAATGATGTGACAGAATTTACAAATGAAGAAGATGGTGCGGCTAAATATTTGGAAAAACACTTATTAGATTAAATTAGAATAGTGATTAGATTAATAAAATAAGACGACGTTCAAAGGTTTAAAACCAATGAACGCCGTCTTTTATAATTGTTCTTTATTTGTTATTAGGGTTGTTTTTATCAATTGTATCTTTTGCTGTTTTTTCTAAATCATCTTTTCTTGATGATGCTGTATTTGATAAATCTTCTTTATGTTGAGTAGCTTTATCGTTTAAGTCTTTATTAGAATCTTGAGCATTAGATTGTGTTGAGTCTTTTAAATGACTTGTATGATCATTAGCACTTTTATCAGTTTTATCTTGTAATTGACTAGATTGTGTTGATTTAGCTTTAGCATCTTTATTATTTATAGCTTTATCTTTTTTGTCTTTTTTACCTTTTTTAGAATCAGTTGTTACTTTTTCGCCACGACGTACGAAATATTGAACGATTCCCATTAATAAAGCATAGTAAATAAATAGTGTTACTAAAATAACAATAACTTGTAAAATAACTAATAATACTTGAGCAAATGTTTGAGACATACTACCAGTTGCCATTTGTACAAGAGTCACTAATACACGTGTGATGATAGTAATTAATAAATTGATTAATAAAATACCAATAAAGAATTTTAACCAAGTTTTATGGCCATTTTTAATTGTTTTAAATCCTTCTTTGAAAAGTTTAATTGGTCCTTGTGTTGGGTTTTCTGCGTATGCGGCTGTGTAGTTAATAATTAACACAAAGAAGAACCAATAAAAGATTGAAGTAATGAATCCAACAATTAAAGTTACACCAATTTGGAATGCTAGGTAAGCAGGCATTGGATTATCCATGCCGCTAATAGGTCCTTGGACAGCATTAAATAATGGTGATAGCGCAAGGCCAATCAATTTATTTACTAAAAATAAAATGACTCCCATAATGATAAATAATACTACTGTGATTAATGCGAGTAACACACTTTTACCATAATGACCTTTTTTAAATGAAATAAATAAATCAGTGAACTTAACTTTTTCTTTTCTAATTGCTTTTGAGATAACATTAATCGCACCTGCAATCAATTGATAACCTAAAAAGATAAATAATAATATAACGACTAATGCAAGCCCAATAATCGGTGTAAGTAATGGTCCGACTGGTTGACCGAATTGCATCATCATTTGCAACTGCATGATTTGTTGGCCAATCATAGCCATTGCCACTCTACCGATTAAAAAGATGACGATAAAGCTTACTAATGTAAATAGTATTGCTTTAAGATTCTGAGGTTTAGCATTCTTAAATGCTAAGTTGTAATATTTAAACAAATTTTAAGCACTCCTTTTCGTTAATATAAATACAATATCAAAAATTTGGACTTTTTCAAATTAATATCTAACATAATAGGGGATTAAGTGTTAAAATGTTCTAATGAATTGAAAATGAAAGGAGATATCATCATGAAATTTGCAATTATTACTGACGTGCATGGTAACTTTGATGCATTAGAAACTGTATTGGATGATATTGATAACAGAGAAGATATTGATAAAATTTATAATCTTGGTGACAACATTGGAATTGGTCACGAGACAAATAAAGTATTAGATCATATATTTGATCGTGACGATATGGAAATGATTGCAGGGAATCATGATGAAGCTATTATGTCTGTTGTTAATGGCACTCCTTATCCAGATGATTTAAAAGATAAATTTTATGAACACCATCGATGGATTGCTGGCCATTTAGATGAAGAATATTATGAAGAACTCAATCAATTACCACGTTATATCGAAAAAACAATTTGTGGAAAAAAAGTTTTATTCATTCATTATGAAATCGCTAATGATAAATTGTCATCTTCAATTGATGAACAACCGTTTAGTCCAATCGTTAAAGATGATGAAAATGAAATGACTCAATTATTTGCGGATAAAGATGCTGATTTAATCATATTTGGTCATAACCATCGTTTGCATATGTTTGATGACAAAAATAAAATGTATTTTAACCCAGGTGCTGTCGGATTGAACAATGGTCCACACGCTGTTTATGGTATTGTAACGATTACTGATACAGACATTTCATTAGAAAGAGTTAAATTAGCATACGATAATGAAGAATTTTTAGAAGGATTTGAAGCTAAACAAGTACCTGCAAAAGAACTTATATTTGAAAAATTTATGTAATTAAAAAGTTGCCCTATCAATTGAATGATGGGGCAACTTTTTATTATTAATGATGATGAACGCCAGTACAAAGTGTTGTCTCGTCATGATCATGATTCACTGTTTCTAATTGAATTGTCATGTGTTGAATATTTAAATGTAACAAGTCATGTTCGATATGTTTAAGTAATTGTTCGCAGTCTTTGACAGTTAAAGTGTCTGATACGACAGCATGGCAACTTAATGCATTCATATCATTAGATATCGTCCACACATGATAATCATGCACGCTTTGGATTTCAGAGTTTCTCATTAAAGTTTGTTTAACGATATCTAAATCTACATCGTTCGGTGTACCTTCCATTAATATATTTAAAGAAGATTTGGTAATACCATAGGCACTTTTTAAGATAATAACAGAAACTAAAATACTCGCTATCGGATCAGCAATAGACCAACCCAATGTCCAAATTAATATTGCAGCGACAATTGCACCTATAGAACCAAATAAGTCTCCAAGTACATGTAAGAATGCACCGCGCATATTTAAATTGTGTGATGTATCTCCACCTTTGAACATTAAAAGTGCAATGACAACATTGACAATTAAACCTAAGATACTAATGACAAACATTTCTTTTGACTGAACTTCTGGTGGCGCGAAAAAGCGTTTAATAGCTTCTATAACAATTAGTATACTTATGACAAAGAGTGTAACACCATTGAAAAGTGCTGCTAAGACTTCAAAGCGCTTATACCCATAGGTCTTAGATATTGTTGCATGTTTTTCTGCATAGATAAATGCAATGAGCGCGACTAAAAGTGATAGGGCATCACTGAACATATGGAAGCCGTCAGAAAGTAAGGCTAGACTATTGGCTAAAAAACCGCCAATAATTTCTACTAACATAAATAGGGCTATAATAATAAATGAGATTAATAGGATTTTTTTGTTGTTTGTATGTACATGCCCATGTGCATGATCATGATGATGTGTTGACATATTATTTTTCACCTTCTATAGGGTGGCTCGCATGATGAATAGCTTGTTTCAATAGAGTAGAAACATGTTGGTCATCTAAAGAATAAATCATACTTTGACCTTGACGCTTTGATTTCACAAGTTTTACTGATTTTAAAAGTTTTAGTTGATGGGACACATTAGATTGGGATAACGACAATGAATGAGAAATGTGACCAACACTTGCTTCACCTGACGCTAATAACTCCATAATTCTAATTCGATTAATATCACTTAAAGCTTTAAAAATATCTGTCACACGTTCCAAGGTATGTTGATCAGATAGGTCTATATACTTTTCAGTCATACGAACACCTCTTAATATATGAATATGTATTCATATATTAATATAATCTACATTGCATATCTAGTCAATAGAGTTATGGCGTTTAAATAATGATAAAAAAGGTAACAATAATAATATAAGTTTTTAAGGAGGACGTTTGATATGAGTATTTTGATTATAGGCGCAAATGGCGGCGTGGGTTCTAAATTGGTTGATCAATTAAAAGATGATAATGTTGATTTTACTGCAGGTGTTAGAAAAGATGAACAAGTTAAAGCATTAGAGGATAATGGTATTAAAGCTTTAAATATTGATGTCGAAAAAGATAGTATTGAAGATTTAAAGAATAAGTTTAAAACATTTGATAAAGTCATTTTCTCAGTAGGTTCTGGCGGTAGTACAGGAGCTGATAAAACAATATATGTAGATTTAGATGGTGCAGTAAAAACAATTAAAGCAAGTGAAGAAGCGGATATTAAGCATTATGTAATGGTTTCAACATACGATTCAAGAAGAGAAGCATTTGATCAAAGTGGCGACTTAAAACCATATACTATCGCTAAGCACCATGCGGATGATTATTTAAGACATTCTAATTTAAATTATACTATTGTGCATCCAGGGGGCCTTAAAGATGACCAAGGTACAGGACAAATAAAAGCAGATTTATATTTTGACAGTTATGATTCCATACCACGAGAGGATGTAGCCAGTGTATTAAAACATGTAATAACTTCAGATAAATTTAGCAAACAAGAGTTTCAAATTGTATCTGGTAATGAATCTATTAATGATGCATTAAAATCTTATGAATAATGAAGTAGTAAATACTGCGACATACAAATATATAGGACGAGCAGAATTCTGCTTGGCCTATATATTTTTTATACTTTTTAACCCCAAATAATAATACATACAGTTACTATTCATTTGTATTATAAATTGATATAATGACGAAGATTACCTTAAATATAATAAAATAGTATATTTAAAAGTAATAAATGACGTGAATATCGATTGAAAATAGTCAAAAATCATCTTAACCATAAAAATATGAATTGTGATACAATCACATATAGTGAGTTAAATATATTAATCGTTGATTTAAACATCAATAAGGACATACATAGAATACGAATCGTTGATAAATCATTGGTCAACGATATTTACATAAACATCAAGAGTAATGGAGGTGTAGACATGCCACTGTTTTTGAAACCTATTTTCCATGAGAAAATGTGGGGTGGTAATAAATTAGAAAACTTTGGATACCAACTACCCAATCAACAAATTGGAGAATGTTGGGGTATCTCAGCTCACCCTAATGGTAAAAATATAATTAAGAATGGTCCATACGCAGGTCAAACGTTAGATCAAGTTTGGACAGAACATCGAGAATTATTCGGTGAGTTTCCTAGCAAGGATTTTCCATTGCTCGCTAAAATTGTTGATGCAGAATCCCCGTTATCTATTCATGTTCACCCTGATGATTCTTATGCCTATGAAAATGAGAATGGTCAATACGGAAAATCAGAATGCTGGTACGTGATAGATGCAGAGGAAGGGTCTGAAATTATACTAGGAACAACTGCAGATTCAAAAGAGACATTTAAAAAGCATCTAGACGATGGGTCAGTTGAAGATACATTAAGAAAAGTAAATGTAAGGTCAGGCGAATTTTACTTTGTACCAGCTGGAACAATTCATAGTATCGGTGCAGGTATTGTTGCATATGAAGTTATGCAGTCTTCGGATATTTCTTATCGTGTCTATGATTATCAACGCGATAATCATAATGGGGAGTCAAGAGAACTTAATATTAATAAAGCATTAGATGTCATGGCATTTAATAATGATCTACCTAATATTGTTCCAGAAAAAGAGATTATAGAAAGTCATCAATGTACGCATATCGTTTCTAATGATTTCTTCACTATAGTGAAATGGGAAATTTCAGGAACTTTAAATTATATGAAGCCACGTGAATTTTGTTTAGTGTCTGTAATAGATGGTGAAGGGAAATTAATTACAGACGGTGACATTTTTGATATTCAAAAGGGAAGTCATTTTGTTTTGACTTCAGAGGATTTAGATAATGTATTTGAAGGTGACTTTTCTTTAATAATAAGTTATATCTAATGATTAAATAAAGGATGTTCAAATTATGAAGCAGTTTTTATATATTTCATTGCTATGTGGAGTGATTGCAGGTGCTGGTGTGTTTCTGAATATGCCACATTATCCTTCTTTAATGATACCTAGGTTGGTTGCTATTATAGGCGTTCTTAGCGCAGCTATCACGTTTCGAGATAAAGATACAAGTGCCATGCTATCATTAGGTGGTATTATGATTAATTTATTGCCACTGCTTGGTTCTTTCGTACCTTCTCATTAAATTTGAAAAAATGTCTTTATTAAAATAATAACTAAATATAAGTTATATATAGACTAATGCGGATTTTAGCATTAGTCTATTTTTAATTATTTAAGTCCTGAATGATTGCTTTTTAATAAAATATTTGAAAAATAGTTGTAGTAGCATTGGTGTGTTAGATATAATAAGGTAATTACAATAACTTATTTTACATATAATAAGGTGAGGAGATTCGTGATGACAGAAGAAATCAATTACTTTTGGTTAAATTGTGGTTATAATAGATGGAATCATAATGAACCTTTAGTAGGTCAAACGACATTATTTGAATCAGGTGCACAATTTAATCCTACTCAAGGATTTAGAGCATTTAAAAAAGCAAAAGCCGGTGACCAAGTCATCTTTTATCAAGTACAAACTGATACAGGTTTGTTAGGTTTTGGAGAAATACTAAGTGTTCAAGCAGGTGCTCAAAATAAAATCAGAGTTGAATTTAAATTTAATGAAACGTTAAATCCTTTAACTACAGATTATTTAAAGCGTAGTGAAGTACTAGATTTTAGAATGAGTAATATGAAAGAAACACTATTTAATCAAATTAGAAAAGAAGAATTTGATCTTATCGTTCAACTTGGTAAAGGTGAAACCAAAATTCCGCGTTATTTCTTCCTGTCAGAAACAGAAGATTTTGAACCCGGTAAGCACTACACAATATTTACACATACTTACAATGGTATTAAGCGAAATGGCTATCACTTCTATACACAATTAGAAGTTGGAGATAATGTAATTATTTACAATAAATATCAAAACCAATCTGTAATTGGTGTTGGTGAAGTGACTAGACATATTCATGAAAAACCACCAATTCCTGGCAGAACCAATAGTACAGCTATTGAAATTATGTTTGGTAAACATATAACACCAATATCACTTGGTCATTTGAACAAGCATCCGAAGCTTAAAAACTTATATTTCTTACAAGAAAACGCTAAGCAAGCAATAGCGAGTATGTCGCAAGTTCAATATGATGCTATTTTAGAAATGAGCGATAATAATGGAATTAAAAATCCATTTGAAACAGTTGAGAAATCAAATTTATTAGAAGAGCAACACCAAGAAACAACAATTAAGCCTTTTATTCTACTAGTTGTAGATAAAAAAGAAGAAGGTTTAAAAGCTGCAAATGATTTGTTACAAAAAACAAATGCCAATCCAATCATTACATCTGGACATCCAGATTTTAGTGAAGATATGTTATATGGTAAATATCTTCCTAACGAAAGTGGTGCGTTATACTATCGAGAAGGCTTTATCACTCAAAATATGCCTAAGAAAGATAAAAGCTATCTTGTAATCGACAACTTTAATAGAATCGATCCTGATATATTCCAAGCTTATATCAACGTGCTTGAAGGATATGAAGTGACATTACCAAGATATAACAAAGAAGGTAATATGATTAAGTGGTCAAAAGAAAAAGACTCATTTTATCATTTTAATCCTAACTGGCACATCATTGGTGTCACTTATGACTCATTAGAAGAAATTCAGCAAAAATATTCTCAACAATTTTTAAAATATACTAGAATTGTAAAAGTTAACCAAGACTAACTCTAAGTTGATTTTATGAAGTAATCATTTAGTATCCTATGACTTAATAGGTAAATTATGATTGTATTCATAAAATCGACTTATTTTTTTTTAACAAAAAGTGGATAATTTGTTTATAAAAAGGTGAATAGGAAAAATACATAATGAGTTAAAAAGGAGTGAGTTTAATATGGCAATCATTTATTATGATGGTAATTGTGTTTATTGCTATAACTATGCGATATGGTTAATTCAAAAAGGGTTATCACATAAATATGAATTTGCGACATTAAAAGGTGAGTATGGCCAACGCTTGTTTAATCAACATCCGGAAGCGAAGAATAGAAATAGCGTAATAGTAGTAGATGGAGACCATATTGAATATGAATCTACAGCGATTGCTTCACTCATTACGTCATTACCTAATCAGTATAAATTATTAGGTTTATTATTATATGCCATACCTAAATCCATTAGGAATTTGGGTTATCAATTATTTGCTAATAATAGAGATAAAATGTGGCGCACACATTGGCATCAACCTAATGTTTATGAGAAATCATTCTTTTTAGATGATAATGCACATGTCAAATTGGTTGATTCTCAATTATAATACTTAATTGAGAATACTTGGACTAAATATTATTAATGAAATCATTGATGAACAATTATATCTTTAAATGCTGAGATTTATTTGTGAATATCACATGAACTTATTTATAATCATTATAAATAAACGTATCATTTTACTTTACAGATTATAATAATTCTAATATAATAAGAGTATAAACAAAGCGTTAAAGGTAGTAAAAGGAGCGAATATTAATATGACAAATCATAATGATGTAGTAAAAGAGTTAAACCAACAAGTTGCTAACTGGACAGTAGCTTATACTAAATTGCATAATTTCCATTGGTATGTAAAAGGACCTAATTTCTTCTCATTACATGTAAAATTTGAAGAATTATACAATGAAGCTGCACAATATGTAGATGATTTAGCAGAACGTATTCTAGCAGTTGGTGGTAATCCTGTTGGAACTATGAAAGAGAGTTTAGATATGTCAATTGTTGAAGAAGCTGGCAAAGGTTACGCTGCTGAACAAATGGTTGAAGAATTATCTAAAGATTTCACAAACATTTCTAAACAATTAGAAAATGCTATTAAAGTAGCAGGTGAAGCTGGCGACGATGTATCTGAAGATATGTTTATCGGCATGCAAACGTCAGTAGATAAACATAATTGGATGTTACAATCTTATTTAGGTAAATAGGATGACTATAAAATCAAGCTAAGAGGCACTTTGTTTAACAAAGTGCCTCTTAGCTTTTCATGTAAAATATTTTAATAGCAACTTAATAATTTATAATTATTATGATAAATTTTATTAAAATAACCAAGCACATCTAAATCAACGTGCTTGGCTTTTATATTATTCAGCTATTTCTAATGCAATTTCCATCATTTGTGTAAATGATGTTTGACGTTCTTCTGCAGTTGTTGCTTCATCTCGTAAGATATGGTCGCTTACTGTGAAAACACCTAATGCTTTTTTACCAGCATGGATAGCATTTAAATATAATCCGGCTGATTCCATTTCAATACCTAATATACCCATTTTCTTCCATGCATCATTAAACGTTTCATCTGCATTATAAAAAGTATCTGATGATAAAACGTTACCGACATGAGATACCGCACCGATGTCATCTGCAGCTTGTTTCGCTTTTGTAACTAAATCAAAATCAGCGATAGGTGCAAAATGGCCAGGAATTTGATATTGATCTACATAATTTGAGTTAGTAGATGCAGCTTGTGCGATGATGACATCATATAAATTTACATGTTCTTGTAATGCTCCACATGAACCTACACGAATAATTGTATCTACATCAAAGAAATGATAAAGCTCATATGAATAAATACCTATACTAGGAATGCCCATACCAGAACCCATAACAGAAATTTCTTTACCTTTATACGTTCCAGTATATCCAAACATATTACGAACTTCATTGAATTGTTCAACATTTTCTAAGAAATTATCGGCGATGTATTTTGCACGTAGCGGATCACCTGGCATTAATACTGTTTTAGCGATTTTAACTCCATTTGGTTGAATATGAGGTGTACCATTTGTCATTTGTTATCTTCTCCTTAAATACATGATTATGTTTAAGATAACATTTGTTTAAATTTATTGCTAATTTTTGTACTATATAGATGAAGGGTATGTTTAACGAATGCATTTGTTCACCAAATGAGATGGACGAAAATTGCATTGTAAAAAAGTGAGGAGGACCTTTTAATGAATTATGCAAAATATATAGATCACACACAGTTAAAGCCTGAATCAACACGTGAACAAATCGATAAAATAATCAGTGAAGCCAAGGAATATGGTTTTAAATCGGTTTGTGTTAATCCAACACATGTGGAATATTCAGCAGAACAATTAAAAGGGACAGACGTCTTAGTATGTACTGTCATCGGTTTTCCACTTGGAGCATCCACTAAAGAAGTAAAAGCATTTGAAACGAAAAATGCGATAGAAAACGGTGCTGCAGAAATTGATATGGTAATTAATATTGGTGCTTTAAAGGATAAGCGCTTTAACGATGTCAAAGAGGATATAGAGAGTGTAGTAACTGCAGCAAATGGTAAGACGGTTAAAGTCATCATTGAAACAGTTTTATTATCAAATGAAGAAAAAGTAAAAGCTTGTGAGCTTGCAAAAGAAGCTGGTGCACACTTTGTTAAAACATCAACAGGATTTGCTGGTGGTGGTGCTACAGCTGAAGACGTTAAGTTGATGAAAGACACAGTAGGAGATGCTTTAGAAGTAAAAGCTTCAGGCGGTGTACGTAATTTAGAAGATTTTAATCAAATGTTAGAAGCTGGTGCTACACGTATTGGTGCAAGTGCAGGAGTTCAAATTATTCAAGGGTTAGAATCGGATTCAAGTTATTAATTCATCTCATTAAAGTAAAGAAAAATAAATCAAGAAACAAACATCTAAAAAGGGGCTGTTTTTATGAGAATGATAGATATTATTGAAAAGAAACGTGATGGGAAATCATTAAGCAAGGAAGAAATCGAATTCTTCATTGAAGGTTATACCAACGGAGAAATACCAGATTATCAAGCTTCAAGCTTAGCTATGGCAATCTTTTTTCAAGATATGAATGAAGAAGAACGTGCTCACTTAACAATGGCAATGGTTAATTCCGGAGAAGTTATCGATTTATCTGATATCGAAGGGATTAAAGTTGATAAACACTCTACAGGCGGTGTTGGGGATACAACAACATTAGTACTAGCGCCTTTAGTGGCTTCAGTTGGCGTACCAGTAGCTAAAATGAGTGGTCGTGGTTTAGGCCATACCGGTGGCACAATTGATAAATTAGAGTCTGCTAATGGTTTTCATGTTGAATTAACTGAAGATGAATTTATTAAGTTAGTCAACGAGAATCAGGTCGCAGTTATGGGACAATCAGGTAACCTTACACCAGCAGATAAAAAGTTATATGCACTAAGAGATGTTACAGGAACTGTCAATTCCATTCCGTTAATAGCATCTTCAATAATGAGTAAGAAAATTGCAGCCGGAGCTGACGCGATTGTATTAGATGTCAAAACTGGTAGTGGCGCATTTATGAAGACACTAGAAGATGCTGAAGCCTTAGCGCATGCGATGGTAAGTATTGGTAATAGTGTTGGTAGAAATACAATGGCGATTATATCTGATATGAGCCAACCTTTAGGTAACGCGATTGGTAATGGCTTAGAGCTAAAAGAAGCAATTGAAACACTGCAAGGACATGGTCCAGAGGACTTAACTGAATTGGTACTTACATTAGGTTCGCAAATGGTTGTGCTTGCCGAGAAAGCAGATAATTTAAAAGATGCACGTGAACTATTGGAAGCATCGATTCAATCTGGTAAAGCTTTAGATAAAATGAAAACTTTTATTAGAAATCAAGGCGGTGATGTAAGCGTAATAGAACATCCTGACAGTCTTGAAAATGCGAAATATAAAATAGACTATACTGCAAAAAAAGATGGTTTTATATCAGAAATGGTAGCTAATGAAATTGGTGTTGCATCAATGATGTTAGGTGCAGGTAGACAAACTAAAGAAGACGACATCGATTTAAGTGTGGGTATCGTTTTAAACAAAAAAGTCGGTGACAAAGTAAATGCTGGTGAGTCTATCCTAACCATCCATAGTAATCAAGAAAATGTGAATGATATATTTGATAAATTAAATGAAAGTATTAAAATTGATAGTAAAAGTTACACACCAACATTAATACACAAAATAATTACCGAGTAGGAGATGTAAATATGACTACACCATTTAAACGTGTGCATCTAATTGTGATGGACTCAGTTGGTATTGGCGAAGGCCCTGATGCCGCAGCATTTAATGACGAAGGGTCACATACTTTAAAGCATACACTTGAAGGTTTTGATCAGTCGTTACCTCATTTAGAAAGATTAGGATTAGGTAATATCGACCAATTACCAGTTATCTCAAGTGTCGAGGAACCTCAAGCTTTTTATACAAAATTAAGTGAGGCTTCTGTAGGTAAAGACACAATGACAGGTCACTGGGAAATAATGGGATTAAATATTATGCAACCATTTAAAGTATACCCAGATGGTTTTCCTGATGAATTAGTCCAAGAAATTGAAAATATGACAGGTAGAAAGGTTGTTGCTAACCGTCCTGCATCTGGTACTCAAATTATTGATGAGTGGGGCGAACATCAAATGAAAACCGGTGATTTGATTGTATACACAAGTGCTGACCCGGTACTTCAAATTGCTGCTCATGAAGATGTGATACCTTTAGAAGAACTATATGATATATGTGAGAAAGTCAGAGAACTAACCAAAGATCCTAAGTATTTAATTGGTAGAATTATTGCTCGACCATATGTTGGTGAACCTGGTAACTTCACACGTACATCTAATCGTCATGACTATGCATTAAAGCCGTTTGGTAAAACAGTTATGAATGAATTGAAAGATAATAACTATGATGTTATTGCAATCGGAAAGATTAATGATATCTATGATGGTGAAGGTGTAACTGAAGCTATTCGAACTAAAAGCAATATGGATGGCATGGATCAATTAATTAATGTTGTAAAAAAAGATTTCAATGGATTAAGTTTTCTCAATTTAGTTGATTTTGATGCTCTTTATGGTCATCGTCGTGATAAACCAGGATATGCACAAGCAATCAAAGACTTTGATAATCGAATACCAGAGCTGATCGACAATTTAAATGAAGATGATTTAGTCATTATTACAGCAGATCATGGTAATGACCCAACAGCTGAAGGTACCGACCATACTAGAGAGTATATACCTGTACTAATGTTTAGTCCTAAAATCAAGCAGTATCATGAATTGCCTGGAGATACAACATTTAGTTCAATAGGTGCAACAATTGCAGATAATTTCAACGTAGAAATGCCCGAATTTGGAAAAAGTTATTTAAAAGAAATGGGAGTGGAACACGAATGAAATTTCTAAGATGGCTATTAGGTATTAGTTTTGGAACAGCAGGTGTATTACATTTTACGAGAGAAAGACAGTTTAGAAACATTGTGCCTGACTATTTACCATTACAAAAAACAGCAGTACTTGTAACTGGCGTATTTGAAATATTCTTTGGTATTGCTTTACTTATTAAACGCCCAGCAAGTTGGTTGAAAAAAGGAATAAATTTATTCTTATTAGCAGTTTTACCTGCAAATGTTTATATGGCGAGAAAAAAATTACCACTTGGTGATAAAGAAGTGCCGGCATGGGCATTATGGTTACGTTTACCATTACAATTTGTACTGATTGGTTTAGTTAAAAAATTATAAGATTAAATAAGCCAGGATGTTAGCAATGAAGCTAACATCCTGGCTTATTTTATACATATATATTGCTATTTAGCATTGCCATAAATGTCGTGCCATTGATTACGTTTATCTAAGAACGCTTGTGCGATTTCTTTGGCACCTTCTAATGAATGACTAGCAGCCCAACCACATTGTACTTCATTACATGCAGGGACTTCTGTTGCGTTTAACACATCATGGAGAGTTTTTTCAACAATATCTAATACATCTTCATAATCATCATGGTTGATAAATGAAACATAAAATCCTGTTTGACATCCCATTGGGCTTAAATCTACTACTTTATCTGTATGATTTCTGATGTTTTCCGCCATTAAATGCTCTAGTGAATGTAAACCAGGCATTTCCATATGTTCTTTGTTAGGTTGTTTAAAACGAATATCATATTTGTGAATTTTGTCGCCATTTAGTCCTTCCATTGTGCCTGCTAATCGAATAAATGGTGCAACCACTTTTGTATGATCTAAATTAAAACTTTCTACGTTCATTTTGGGCATTATATTTTCCTCCTCAAATATACGAAACAACAATTTATTAATAACTAAATTGTAACAATACTGTTTTGTTTTTACAATTTCGAGGTAACAGTATCTTATACTAAAATACAAGTTTGAATAGTGAGAAAATTGTGTAAATATAAATAAATGTAATGACATTTAAATCTAAATCCGATAGAATAAGTAATAATTAAATGGTAGATGTGGTCATTATAGTGCGTTTGTAGAATGGGAGCTAGGTAATATGAGTGAGAAACAAGATATTTTAGATTATATTGAAAATAATAAATATGATTATGTAGAGATGAGTCACCGAATACATGAAAGACCAGAGCTTGGTAATGAAGAAATCTTCGCTTCAAGAACATTGATCGATAGTTTGAAAGCGAATGGATTTGAAATCGAAACAGATATTGTTGGACATGCTACAGGATTTATAGCTAGATATGAATCGAATAAAGAAGGTCCAGCTATTGGCTTTTTAGCAGAATATGATTCCTTACCGGGACTAGGTCATGCATGTGGACATAATATTATCGGTACGGCAAGCACGTTAGGTGGCATTGCTTTAAAACAAGTCATTGACGATATCGGCGGTTCAGTTGTGGTACTCGGATGTCCTGCAGAAGAAGGCGGAGAAAATGGAAGTGCTAAAGCATCTTATGTAAAAGCAGGTATTATTGATGAAATAGATATTGCATTAATGGTACATCCAGGCAATGAAACATACAAAACGATAAATACATTAGCGGTTGATGTATTAGATGTTAAATTTTATGGGAAAAGTGCACATGCTTCTGAGAATGCGGATGAAGCTAGAAACGCATTAGATGCTATGATTTCATATTTTAATGGTGTAGCGCAACTAAGACAACACATTAAAAAGAGTCAACGTGTCCATGGTGTCATATTAGATGGTGGTAAAGCAGCCAATATTATACCTGATTTTACACATGCTCGGTTTTACACAAGAGCCACGTCAAGAAAAGAATTAGATGTTTTAACAGAAAAAGTAAAACAAATTGCAAGGGGTGCCGCAATTCAAACAGGTTGTGATTATGAATTTGGTCCAATTCAAAATGGTGTCAATGAGTTAATCAAATCACCAAAATTGGACGATTTATTCGAAAAATATGCCATTGAAATGGGTGAAGCAGTCATTGATGATGACTTCGGTTATGGTTCAACTGATACAGGTAATGTTAGTCATGTTGTACCTACAATTCATCCGCACATTAAAATTGGATCAAGAAATTTAGTAGGGCACACACACCGGTTTAGAGAAGCAGCAGCTAGTTTACAAGGTGATCAAGCACTCATCAAAGGCGCAAAAATTATGGCCTTAATGGGATTAGAAATAATTAAAAATCAAACATTATTCGATGAAATAGTTGAAGAACATCATCATATGAAAGGACATGTGAAATCATGAGTGAAAACGTATATAGTCCCAAATTAACATTAAGCGATTTATATAATGATGATGTTGTTTATACATCTAGGCCTTCATATATATCTAATCCATGGTTAAAGCCTGATGAACATCAATCTAATTTTTTAACTGGCCGAGAGTTATTAATTGCCAATCAGTTTCCAGTTATTGTACATGAAGCGAGTGTAACTTCTAAATTAGAGACCCTATTTAAAGAGGTGGGTAAACAAATCCCGCCTCATATTTATCAGTTTAGAGATCAACAAACTTATGAATCTTTAATAAAAAAATTGGCATATGAAAATAATAAAAAATTATACTTCCAATATATTCATGACGACGATGTATTAGAGAAGTCATACTATGCATTAAATAAAGATGTGTTTGTTGCGCTTAACAATAAAGCAAGAATCCCAGAATGGACGAATGGTAAATATCTTCCAAAGAGAGAGATTGTACCTATTGAGTCTTTCAAAGATGCGATACAGAATTGGCAATATCCTTTTGTCATTAAGCCGGGGGATGATTTACCAACTGCTGGAGGATATGGTGTGATGATTTGTTACAATGATCATGATCTAGCCGAAGCTCAAAAACGTATTGAAGAAGCAACAGAAACAACTGATCAATTAATTATTGAACAAAAAATTGAAGCCGTACAAAACTATTGCGTTCAATTTGCTTATTCCGAAGACATTGGTATTCAATACTTAGGTACCGCGCGACAATTAACAAATGATTATGGTTTCTATAACGGTAATGAAAATGTAGAAGATGTGCCACAACATGTCATAGACGCAGGTCGTGAAATTATGTCAATTGGTGTAGGGTTAGGTTTCTTTGGTGTTGCTGGATTTGATTTATTGTTAGATGAACATCATGACGTATACGCCATTGATTTAAACTTTAGACAAAATGGTTCAACGAGTATGCTACTATTATCTGATGAATTAACAAACGGATATCATAAATTCTACAGTTATTTCTCAGATGGAGATAATGACCATTTCTTCAATACCATCTTAAAATATGTGAAAAAAGGTGTTCTATATCCTTTATCATATTATGATGGTGATTGGTATGGTAAGAATAAAGTAGGTTCTAGATTTGGATGTATATGGCATGGCAAAGACAAAGCATCGATTCAACAATTGGAGAAAGCATTTTTAGAAGAATTAAAAAATTAAATGATATTGTAATAACTCTTAAAATTTAAGTGATAAGCTTAATTTTTAAGAGTTTTTTTAAGGAATAATGAAAAAAGTGAGTGTTAGGTATACGATTCTTATCGTATTGACTAACATTAATGAGTATTTTAATATTTTAAGTAAGGAATAAAAGAATATCTATGAATCGAGGGTGTAAAATGTCTTACAAAGAGGAATCGTTTTTCAAAGAAATGTTAATAAATGAATATATTTATTTTGCTTCAAAAAATAAAAAAATAGTACGTTTAATGAAAAATGAACAGTCCTATGTAGCTGCATGGACAGATGCAGACACTGCGAAGCAATATTTAAATGATAACGAAATCAATTATGATAAATTAATACAATTAGATTTAGATCGCTTTGTCGTATATGACTTAGATGAATTATTTGATGAAACGGATAAAGTAATGATTGATACGACAAACGATAATACAGGTAAACTTGTCAATATATATGATGTCACTCGAGAATTGATGTCAGAATTAGATAAAATTAGAGTGAAAGAATTTGTTAGAGATGTAGCGAAATATGATCATGTGTATGGACTAACTAATAAGAACGAAAAAAACTTTATTTTAATAGATGATGGAAGAGAAGATAAACCACAAATTATGCCAGTTTGGAGCTTAAAGAAAAGAGCTCAAAAAGTTCAAGAGGAAGACTTTGAAGAATGTGATTTAATTGAAATTGAGACCAGTGTGTTTGGTGAGTGGTTAGATAAATTACGTGATGACGATAAAGGTGTTGGAATAGATTTAAAACCAGGTGTCATCGGAACAATAGTATCAGCACAAAAATTATCTAACGAAACAACATTTTAATATTTAAAAGGGAGGTTGAGACATACAGTTTTTGTCTCGACCTCCCTTTTAGTTTAATGATTGTCATTCAGATGTATCGCACCTATTGCACCAGAAAAGGCGCCATGTTCAATGTAAAATGGATTGAATCCTCTTAATACAGTATAATCTTCGATTACTTTACGTAATAACGGATTATTGTTAAATGATGAACCGATGTAAACAACATTATCAGTTTGATGCTCATGAGCAACTGTAATAGACATCGTTGTAATAACTTCTCCCACAACACCCACAACAGAGGCTAATTTATTCTCTAATGAAAAGTCTTCATTCATATGATGTAAAACATTACCAAAGTTTGCGGCTGTTAAATCACCAGGAATAGGGGGTTCACAATCTTTATAAATATGTTTGACTTTTAAATCAATCGTATCTCTATCACCTTTTTGGGCCAAATCTGTTAATTGTTTATAATCTGAAATTTGGCTTAATAAATAACCAAGACCTTGAATCATACCGCCACCAGTACCTATACCTCCAACACGTTGTTGTTGTTGACCATCAAAATAATGAAGTGAAGTACCTGTACCTACATTGGCAAAAATATATTGATTAATATCATGACCTTGTTCTTTAAGTAAAATACCTAGTCCTTTTGAAGCAGCATCAAATTCAACAAAATTTTGAGTTGGTTTTGATAGTTGCTCAGCTATAATACTTGCTTGACCACCAGTCAAACTTAAACTCTCGAATTCAATTTGGTTTAACCACTGAATCACTTTATCAATATTAATGGTTAGTTCGGTGTGATATTTACGTTTATTTTCGAATTCTTGAACGATTTTAATTAAAGTTCCACCAGCATCGATTCCTATTTTCATTTCCACATTCACCTCAAATCAAAAATCCATCACCCATAATAGTATAATAAATTAAGCGAAATACAAGAGTTTATTTTATTTAAAAAATGAACTCATAAAACAATGCAATTAAATTACAATTCTAAAATAGGACTTTGTATACATTTTATTTGGTAGATATTTTAAATTATATGAGAATTCGTATTACAATAGGGTAAAGTAATATATAATAAGTGAGTAATTAAAGATAAGGGGATTAACTTATGAATATAAAAAAGCAATTTGAAGATATAACGATTCAAGTCTTTGAAGAAAAATATCGTACGGATATATTAAATTTTGAACTAAGTGAGAGACAGCAAATCTATTCTTCATTACCTAAAACAGTTTTAGAAGAAGCACTTAATGATGACAATCGTGTTGCTAATATTGCGAAGAATAAAGATGGAGAAGTTGTGGGGTTCTTTGTATTACATCAATATTATCAACATGAAGGGTATGATACGCCTGAAAATGTCGTTTATGTACGATCATTGTCAGTTAATGAACGATACCAAGGACATGGTTATGGTACTAAAATGATGATGTATTTACCTCAATATGTACAAGCATTGTTCCCGGACTTTAATCATCTATTTTTAGTTGTTGATGCTGAGAATCAAGCAGCTTGGAACGTGTATGAACGTGCAGGTTTTATGCATACAGCTACTAAAGAAGAAGGACCAATTGGTAAAGAAAGATTGTATTATTTAGATTTAGATTCTAAACATGTGTCTTCCTTGAAACTCGTTGAGAACGAATCTTCAGAAGAAGCTAATATTCATTTAATTAACTTACTCAAGGATGGAGAAAAAGTAGGTTTTATTGGTATTGAACAGATTGATGATAGAATGCGTATTTCTGGAATTGAAGTTAATAAAACGCATCGAAATGAAGGTATAGCTGAAAGTGCATTAAGACAATTACCAACTTATATACGTAAGAACTTTGATAATATTAAGGTGTTATCTATTACTTTGTATGGAGAAAATAACGAATTAAGTCCACTGTGTATTAATAGTAACTTTGTTGAAGTAGAACAAGCAGAGGATTACATTCTATTTGAAAAATATATAAATTATTAACAGAGATTGCGTAAACGCCCATTGTCATTTATAATTTAATTTTGTTACTATTAATTAACGAAATTTGACCTACTAGTTTAAGATAAAAATCCTTTGAAAGGAAGTATTTTATAATGAAAATTAAAGATTACACTAAAGAAATGGTAGATGAAAAATCATTTATCGATATGGCTTACACACTTCTAAATGAAAAAGGCGAAACAATGAATTTATACGATATTATTGATGAATTCAAAGCCTTAGGTAATTATGAATACGATGAAATTGAAAATCGTGTTGTTCAATTCTATACAGATTTAAATACTGATGGTCGCTTTTTAAATATCGGTGAAAACCAATGGGGAATTCGCGATTGGTATTCTGTAGATGATATTGAAGAAAAAATTGCACCAACTATTCAAAAATTTGATATTCTTGATGACGATGACGAAGAGGATAAAAACCTTAAATTATTAGGTGAAGATGAAGCGGATGACGATGATGATATTCCAGCAGTTACCGATGATCAAGAAACATTAAATGATCCTGAAGATGAACAAGTCGAAGATGAAATTAATGAAACTGATATCGTTATCGACGAAGAAGATGAAGATGAAGATGATGACTTTGATGATGAAGAAGAGGAAGAAGAATATCAAAGCTAAATTTCTAATTGACTTTTAGTTTAAAAATGATAGAATTTTATTTGGGCTCCTTTAAATAGGACACGTGTATAAATGTTATACGCTCCCCTTACAAATATGTGAGAGGGAGCGTTTTTTTATTTTAATAAAATAAGATTCCAATGTAATGTTTAATGTTGTAGAATGAATATTATTTCAAAGTAACTATCAAATACACTGTGACATGTAAATAGAAAAGTATATGTGAATGTATTAAACACATTGTTCCTTTCAAATTAAATACATACTTAATTTATAGTAAATGCTTTTGATTTTAAGCAAATAATATGCAAACTCTAATAAAATTCAGGAGGTCAAATCATGACAAAGTTTATATTTGTAACAGGTGGCGTAGTTTCATCATTAGGTAAAGGGATTACTGCTGCTTCTTTAGGAAGATTATTAAAAGATAGAGGTCTTGAAGTTACGATTCAAAAATTTGATCCGTATTTAAATGTCGATCCAGGAACAATGAGTCCTTATCAACATGGTGAAGTTTTTGTAACTGATGATGGGGCTGAAACGGATTTAGATTTAGGACACTATGAACGTTTTATCGATATCAATTTAAATAAGTATTCAAACGTAACTGCAGGTAAAGTATACTCACACGTCTTGAAAAAAGAGCGTCGTGGTGATTATTTAGGTGGAACAGTACAAGTTATTCCACACATCACTAATGAAATTAAAGAGCGCTTGTTATTAGCTGGTGAAAGTACTAATGCTGATGTTGTTATTACTGAAATTGGTGGTACAACAGGGGATATTGAGTCTTTACCATTCTTAGAAGCAATTCGACAAATTAGAAGTGACTTAGGTAGAGAAAATGTAATGTATGTTCACTGTACACTATTACCATATATCAAAGCAGCAGGCGAAATGAAAACTAAACCAACACAACATAGCGTTAAAGAATTACGTGGATTAGGTATCCAACCAGACCTAATTGTTGTTCGTACTGAATATGAAATGACACAAGATTTAAAAGATAAAATCGCATTATTCTGTGATATTAATAAAGAAAGTGTTATCGAATGTCGCGATGCTGACTCATTATATGAAATCCCACTACAATTAAGTAAACAAGAAATGGACGACATAGTAATCAAACGACTACAATTAAACGCTAAATATGAAACACAATTAGATGAATGGCAACATTTACTAGACACTGTCAATAGTTTAGATGGCAAAATTACAATTGGTTTAGTTGGTAAATATGTAAGCCTACAAGATGCATATTTATCTGTGGTAGAATCACTTAAACATGCAGGTTATCCATTCAAAAAAGATGTTGTAGTTAAATGGATAGATTCAAGTTTAGTAACGGATGAAAATGTTGCAAGTTACCTTTCTGATGTAGATGGTATTCTAGTGCCGGGTGGATTTGGTTTCCGTGCCAGCGAAGGTAAAATTTCAGCCATTAAATATGCGCGCGAAAATAATGTGCCATACTTTGGTATTTGTTTAGGCATGCAACTCGCTACAGTAGAATTTGCACGTAATGTCTTAGGATTAGAAGGTGCACATTCAGCTGAATTAGATCCTAGTACACCACATCCAATTATTGACTTATTACCTGAACAAAAAGATATTGAAGATTTAGGTGGTACTTTAAGATTAGGATTATATCCTTGTACAATTAAAGAAGGTACTTTAGCACATTCTATTTATAATGAAAATAATATTGAAGAAAGACATCGTCATAGATATGAATTCAACAATGATTATAGAGAGCAATTAGAAGCTAATGGAATGGTATTCTCTGGAACAAGTCCAGATGGAAGATTAATTGAAATGGTAGAGATTCCAGAAAAAGATTTCTTTATTGCATGTCAATTCCATCCAGAATTTTTATCTAGACCAAATAGACCACAACCCATTTTTAAAGCTTTTGTTGAAGCAGCTTTAAAACATCAACAACAATAATATTAATAAAGCCTATGGATATGAATTAGTTCATACCCATAGGCTTTGTTATTTTATAATTCTAAATCACGTGTCATTTCAACCATTTGAGTATAAATATCATAATAGATATAGTTAAAAGCAATAGGGTGAGGTTGTACAATCTTATCGTAATCTTCAGTGTATACGATAGGTCTTGGCGTTGATAGATTGATAAAATGCATTAAATGTTCAGGAAAATCATCTCGTTTAGGGTGATTACATACAAGAACAAAGTCGATATCAGTCTCTATTAGTTTATTTACGTCACGTTCGACGTCTTCATTGTATGTAGGTGAAAATAAAAATACGCGGTCTGTTGTATCTAATTCTTCAAAGCTGTTTAAATCTGTTAAAGGTAAGCTTGATTTTAACTTTTCATGACTATGTAGGATGAATTCTTCATAAAATTTCAAATCGTCATATCCTTTAATATAAACATGGCCTTCGCCACCAATGGCTTGTATTAAACATTGTGCCCCCATTTGTACATCTAAAGCTTGTTTTTCAATTCTATCGAAGATACCTATTAATTGCGTATTGAGTATTTTTGACATATTCTACCTCCATTCTATTCATTAAAATATTGTAAATAAAGCCATAATTGATTGCAATGATTATAACTAATTATAATTGGATACGTTTTCAAATCGAGTAGTGGTAAGGATTGTGAAAATTGTAAATTTTAAATCATCTATTCGAATGCATTTAAGTTGTAATTTTGTTATAATGAGTTTGAAAAAATACGTGCTCAAGCACTCAAGGAGGAACTATAATGCCTTTAGTTTCAATGAAAGAAATGTTAATCGATGCAAAAGAAAATGGTTATGCGGTTGGTCAATACAACTTAAATAACTTAGAATTTACACAAGCTATTTTAGAAGCTTCACAAGAAGAGAATGCACCAGTTATTTTAGGTGTTTCTGAAGGAGCTGCTCGTTACATGAGCGGATTCTATACAGTAGTTAAAATGGTTGAAGGTTTAATGCATGACTTAAACATTACAATACCAGTAGCTATCCACTTAGACCATGGTTCAAGCTTTGAAAAATGTAAAGAAGCAATTGATGCTGGATTCACTTCAGTAATGATTGACGCTTCTCACAGTCCTTTTGAAGAAAATGTTGAAATCACTTCTAAAGTGGTTGAATATGCTCACGAAAGAGGCGTTTCAGTAGAAGCTGAGTTAGGTACAGTTGGTGGTCAAGAAGACGATGTAGTAGCTGACGGTGTCATCTATGCAGATCCTAAGGAATGTCAAGAACTAGTTGAAAAAACTGGTATCGATACATTAGCACCTGCATTAGGTTCAGTACATGGTCCTTACAAAGGTGAACCAAAATTAGGTTTCAAAGAAATGGAAGAAATTGGTGCTTCAACTGGTTTACCATTAGTATTACATGGTGGTACTGGTATCCCAACTAAAGACATCCAAAAAGCAATTCCTTATGGTACTGCTAAAATTAATGTTAACACTGAAAACCAAATTGCTTCAGCTAAAGCTGTTCGCGATGTATTAAACAAAGATTCTGAAGTTTACGATCCACGTAAATATTTAGGACCTGCTCGTGAAGCAATTAAAGCAACAGTTAAAGGTAAAATTAAAGAATTCGGTACTTCTAACCGTGCTAAATAATTAAATATCTTTTAATAAGCCATTAAACCTAGGTTTAATGGCTTATTTTTATGCTATAATGATTACGAAATTTATAAAATTGCATAAGTTTTAAGCATACTAAATAAAAATATAGTATTGTTGGCATATGAAAATCAGAACAATTTAATGCGGAGGAAACAAACTTTAAATTCGTAACTTTTGATGAACATGATATAACATAATGTTGAACCAACTATGTATTCATGAACTATTTTACAAACAAAGTAAAATTATTTTATAATGCTAATAATGTAAATTTTTAACAAATGAAGGAAACAAAGGAGAAAAAGATATGGCTCAAGAGGTAATCAAAATTAGAGGTGGAAAGACACTTAAAGGAGAAGTGAATATTAGTGGTGCTAAAAATAGTGCTGTAGCAATCATTCCTGCTACTTTATTAGCCCATGGACAAGTGAATTTAGATGGGTTACCACAAATCTCTGATGTAGAAACACTTGTTAGCTTATTAGAAGATTTAAATATTAAAACAAAATTAGACGGTACTAAATTAGATGTTTATACAACTGAAATTGAAAATGCACCATTACCCAATAATAAAGTTGAATCTTTAAGAGCCTCATATTATATGATGGGAGCAATGCTAGGAAGATTTAAAAAGTGTGTCATTGGGCTTCCAGGTGGTTGCCCATTAGGGCCACGTCCAATCGATCAACATATTAAAGGTTTTAAGGCATTAGGTGCAGAAATCGATGAATCTAGTGACACGTCAATGAAAATTGAAGCTAAACAATTAAAAGGAGCTAATATCTTTTTAGATATGGTGAGTGTTGGTGCTACAATTAATATTATGTTAGCTGCGGTACATGCAGAAGGACAAACTGTTATTGAAAATGCAGCAAAAGAACCTGAAGTTGTAGATGTGGCTAATTTTTTAATTAGTATGGGAGCACAAATTAAAGGTGCCGGTACAACGACAATTAAAATTAATGGCGTAGATACATTACACGGTACAGAATATCAAGTTATACCTGACCGTATTGAAGCAGGCTCATACATGTGTATGGCGGCAGCTGCGGGAGAAGAAGTTGTCATTAATAATATAGTGCCAAGACATGTTGAAGCATTGACAGCTAAATTAAAAGAATTAGGTGTCGATATCGAATTAAACGATGAAAAAGCTATTATTAGAAAGAGCGAACCGTATCATAGTGTTGATATTAAAACACTGGTATATCCAGGATTTGCAACAGACCTACAACAACCGATTACACCATTATTAGTTATGGCAAATGGTCCATCATTTGTTACAGATACAATTTATCCTGAAAGATTCAAGCATGTTGAAGAACTACAACAAATGGGTGCTAACATTAATAAAGATAATGGCACAGCAACGATTAAACCATCCACTCTTAATGGGGCTGAAGTTTATGCGAGTGATTTAAGAGCAGGTGCATGCTTGATAGTAGCTGGTTTAATCGCGGAAGGCGTTACAACTATATACAACGTTAAACACATTTATCGTGGGTATACTCAAATTGTTGAACATTTAAAAGCGCTCGGTGCAGAAATTTGGACTGAAACAGTTTAAAAAATGTGGTATAATAAATATACTTAAAATTATAAGCACAGATTTTAGTGCATTAGTATTAAGATATATGAGTGAGAGGTGAGATTTATGGAAGTATGTCCTTATTTAGAAGAAACTTTTAAAATATTAGGACGCAGTTGGAACGGTTTAATCATCAACTATTTATCTAGATGCGAAGACCAATCTGCACATTTTTCCGATTTGAAAAGAGACTTGAAAACAATCACGCCTCGTGCACTAAGTATTAAACTGACTGAATTAGGAGACTGGGGATTAGTTGAAAAAAGAATCGTTTCCACTAGTCCAGTAACCATTATTTATGAATTGACAGAAAAAGGTAGTTCATTAGCTGACGCTTTAAAACCAATTGAAGAATGGGCACAAAATAATATTAATCTAGAATCAGAAGCAGAACCTGTAAAATAATTCAGACAGTTGTACTTAGAATTGTTTAATTTCTAGATTACGACAACATCCTTATGATTAATTTTAATAAGAAGATGTATTGTAAGAGTGAGGCAATCATGTATTGCTTCGCTTTTTTTCTATGCCATTTTACAGATTGAGTGAATTCGATTGTTATTTCATAAATTTTAAATTTTAAAATGATTAAGTGCAATTGAATCAATGAGCAGATATGTTTAACTTTGTAACAAAATGGTTAGAATAGTTGTATAACAAATCTAAGGAGTGAAGTTTGATGAGACATTTCACTAAACAATATATTAATGGTGAATGGGTTGATAGTGCTAGTGGAGAAACAATAGAAGTAATTAACCCTGCAACTGAAGAGGTCATTGGTTCAGTGGCTAAAGGTAATGAAGAAGATGTTAATAAAGCAGTTGAAGCTGCAGATAATGTATATTTAGATTTCCGTCATAGTACGGTTGAATATAGAAGAGATTTACTAGATAAAATCGTTAAAGAATATGAAAATAGAAAAGAAGATATTGTACAAGCGATTACTGATGAACTTGGTGCGCCGTTATCAGTTTCTGAAAAAGTACATTATCAAATGGGACTTAATCATTTTACTGCAGCGAGAGATGCATTAGACAGTTTTGAATTTGAAGAACAACGTGGTGATGATTTAGTTGTGAAAGAAGCTATCGGCGTAGCAGGTTTAGTTACACCTTGGAATTTCCCAACTAATCAAACATCACTTAAATTAGCTGCAGCATTTGCAGCAGGAAGCGCTGTTGTCTTAAAACCATCAGAAGAAACACCGTTCGCTGCTGTTATCTTAGCTGAAATTTTTGATAAAGTAGGCGTGCCTAAAGGCGTATTTAACCTTGTTAATGGTGACGGTGAAGGTGTAGGTAATCCGTTAAGTGAACATCCTAAAGTTAGAATGATGTCATTTACAGGCTCAGGTCCTACTGGTTCAAAAATTATGGAAAAAGCAGCTAAAGACTTCAAAAAAGTATCATTAGAACTTGGTGGTAAGTCACCTTATATCGTTTTAGATGATGTTGATATTGAAGAAGCGGCTAAAGCGACAACAGGTAAAGTTGTTAATAATACAGGACAAGTATGTACTGCAGGTACACGTGTATTAGTACCAAATAGTATTAAAGAAGACTTCTTAAAAGCTGTGAAAGCACAATTTAGTTCAGTCAAAGTCGGTGATCCTAGAGAAGAAGGTACACAAGTTGGACCGATTATTAGTAAAAAACAATTTGACCAAGTTCAATCATATATTGATAAAGGTATTGAAGAAGGTGCAGAATTATTTTACGGAGGTCCTGGTAAACCTGAAGGTTTAGAAAAAGGATATTTTGCTCGTCCTACTATTTTCATTAACGTTGATAATCATATGACTATTGCTCAAGAAGAAATTTTTGGTCCTGTTATGTCAGTGATCACTTATAATGATGTAGACGAAGCAATTAAAATAGCGAATGATACGAAATATGGTCTAGCTGGTTATGTTATTGGTAATGATAAAGACACATTACACAAAGTGGCACGTTCTATTGAAGCAGGAACAGTTGAAATTAATGAAGCTGGACGTAAACCAGATTTACCATTTGGTGGATATAAACAATCTGGATTAGGTCGTGAATGGGGCGACTACGGAATTGAAGAATTCTTAGAAGTAAAATCAATTGCAGGTTATTTCAAATAATTAAAAAATATTATGAATCAAATTTTTGTGAATGCACGTTACGTTATGACGTAACGTGCATTGTTTTAAATATGTTAAATACAAAATTCGTTTTGTATTTAAATTAAAAGTTTGCTATAGTTATTCTAGTATTTAGAAGGTTATGATGAACAAAGTCGTGATAAGCACTTCAAAAGGCTTTTTTTTAGTAAATGCTAATTAATAGCCATCTATGTTCCATCACAATCTTTTTAACATAAAAAATAAGGAAATGGGTGCAAGTCTATGCCTGAACGAGAACGAACTTCTCCTCAATATGAATCTTTCCACGAACTATACAAAAACAACACTACTAAAGAACTCACTCAGAAAGCTAAATCTTTAAAATTAACTAATTATAGTAAATTGAATAAGAAAGAACTTGTATTAGCTATCATGGAAGCTCAAATGGAGAAAGATGGCAATTATTATATGGAGGGTATTTTAGATGATATCCAACCCGATGGTTATGGTTTCTTAAGAACTGTTAATTATTCTAAGGGTGAAAAAGACATCTATATTTCAGCAAGTCAAATTCGTCGATTTGAAATTAAAAGAGGCGATAAAGTAACAGGTAAAGTTCGTAAACCTAAAGATAATGAGAAATACTATGGATTACTACAAGTGGACTTTGTTAACGATCAAAATGCTGAAGAAGTAAAAAAACGTCCTCACTTCCAAGCGTTGACGCCTTTGTATCCAGAAGAACGAATTTTACTTGAAACTGAACCAAAAAATTATTCAACACGAATCATGGATTTAGTAACTCCTATTGGTTTAGGACAACGTGGGCTCATTGTTGCGCCACCTAAAGCGGGTAAAACATCATTACTTAAAGAAATTGCTAATGCAATTATTACCAATAAACCAGAATCCAAATTATTTGTCTTGTTAGTTGGTGAGAGACCTGAAGAAGTAACTGATATAGAACGTTCAGTTGAATCAGCTGAAGTTGTACATTCAACGTTTGATGAACCACCACAACATCACGTGAAAGTTGCAGAATTATTATTAGAGAGAGCTAAACGCCTTGTAGAAATAGGGGAAGATGTCATTATATTAATGGACTCAATTACTCGATTAGCTCGAGCTTATAACTTAGTCATTCCACCAAGTGGCCGTACGCTTTCTGGTGGTCTTGATCCAGCATCTCTGCATAAACCAAAAGCCTTTTTCGGTGCAGCCCGAAATATAGAAGCGGGTGGTAGTTTAACTATCTTAGCTACAGCTTTAGTAGATACAGGCTCAAGAATGGACGATATGATTTATGAAGAATTCAAAGGTACAGGTAATATGGAGCTTCACTTAGATCGTAAACTATCTGAACGACGTATCTTCCCAGCTATAGACATTGGTCGAAGTTCTACACGTAAAGAAGAACTGTTAATTAGCAAGGCAGAGTTAGATACATTATGGCAACTTCGTAATCTATTCACGGATTCTATGGATTTTACAGAGAGATTTATTCGTAAGTTAAAACGTTCAAAAAATAATAAAGATTTCTTTGAACAACTACAAAAATCAGCAGAAGAAAGCACAAAAACAGGTAAACCTATTATTTAATTTTACAAAGGGTTGCGTTTTACCTTAATTACTATTATAATTACCAAGTATTGGGTAAAAACTCACAAATAACTCTGTTCCAGATGGTTCAGGGCAAAGGAGCTGAAAACAATGAAACAAGGAATTCATCCTGAGTATCATAAAGTTATCTTTTTAGATACTACTACAAACTTTAAATTCTTAAGTGGTTCTACTAAAACATCATCAGAAACTATGGAGTGGGAAGATGGAAATGAATACCCAGTTATTCGTTTAGACATTTCTTCTGATTCACATCCTTTCTATACAGGACGTCAAAAATTCGCTGCTGCGGATGGTCGTGTGGAACGCTTCAACAAAAAGTTTGGTCTCAAATCAAACAACAACTAATTTTAAGTTTAGACTGTCTACACCATATCAATGGTTATGTAGGCAGTTTTTTTATTATAGTTATATTTAGAGATGACTTGCTATTCAACATAAGAGTAATAAAGAAATGAGTAAGTTATAGAATATTACTGTAGCTAACTTTTTCGAGTTATTATTGTATAATAGAATAGATTGCAAAAATAGCATTTATGATATTTTAAAATATGATATAATTAAGCGATTATGTTTTGAAAAAGGGTGGAACGCTTAATGTATGAAACTTATCATTCCGGATGGATTGAATGTATTACCGGAAGTATGTTTAGTGGTAAATCAGAAGAACTTATACGTCGACTTAGACGAGGAATTTACGCTAAACAGAAAGTTATTGTTTTTAAACCAGCAATTGATGATCGCTATCATAAAGAAAAGGTAGTTTCACATAATGGCAATGCAATTGAAGCTATAAATATTTCAACAGCTAGAGAAATTTTAAATCATGACATATCTCATGCAGATGTTATCGGTATAGATGAAGTTCAATTTTTTGATGAAAATATTGTAAGTATCATACAACAACTTGCTGATCAAGGTCATCGAGTCATTGTGGCTGGATTAGATATGGACTTTAAAGGCGAACCGTTCGAGCCAATGCCTGAATTATTGGCATTAAGTGAGCATGTTACAAAATTGCAATCTGTATGTGCGGTATGTGGAGGGCCTTCAAGTCGAACTCAAAGACTTATAGATGGTCAACCCGCTAAAGCAGATGATCCAATTATTTTAGTAGGTGCTAATGAAAGTTATGAACCAAGATGTAGAGCGCATCATATTGTAGCGCCAAGTGAAAATGAGAAGGAGGAAATGTAGTGTTTGATCAATTAGAAATTGTAGAGGAAAGATATGAACAATTAAATGAAATGTTAAGCGACCCAGATGTCGTGAACGATTCAGATAAATTACGTAAATATTCAAAAGAACAGGCAGAATTGCAAAAAACTGTAGATGTCTATAGAAGTTATAAAAGTAAAAAAGAAGAGTTAGCAGATATCGAAGAAATGCTAAATGAGACTTCTGATAAAGAAGAAATTGAAATGTTAAAAGAAGAAAGCTCAAGTTTAAAAAATGAACTTCCTGAAATGGAAGAACAATTAAAATTATTACTTATTCCTAAAGATCCAAATGATGAAAAAGATGTTATCGTTGAGATTCGTGCTGCAGCTGGTGGTGATGAAGCAGCAATTTTTGCTGGAGATTTAATGAGAATGTACTCTAAGTATGCTGAAGCGCACAACTTTAAAACAGAAATTGTTGAAGCATCAGAAAGTGACCATGGTGGCTATAAAGAGATCAGTTTCTCAGTATCCGGTAACGGTGCATACAGCAAACTTAAATTTGAAAATGGTGCGCATCGTGTTCAACGTGTTCCTGAAACAGAGTCAGGTGGTCGTATTCACACGTCAACAGCTACAGTCGCAGTATTACCAGAAGTAGAAGATGTAGAAATCGAAATTAGAAATGAAGACTTAAAAATTGATACGTATCGTTCTAGTGGTGCAGGTGGTCAGCACGTCAATACAACAGATTCAGCTGTTCGTATCACTCACTTACCAACAGGTGTCATTGCTACTTCATCAGAAAAATCACAAATACAAAACCGTGAAAAAGCGATGAAAGTATTAAAAGCAAGATTGTATGATATGAAATTGCAAGAAGAACAACAAAAATATGCATCACAACGTAAATCAGCAGTAGGAACAGGTGACCGTTCAGAAAGAATTAGAACGTATAACTATCCTCAAAGTCGTGTAACTGATCATAGAATTGGCTTAACATTGCAGAAACTGAGTCAGATTTTGGAAGGTAATTTAGATGAGATTATCGATGCCCTAACATTATCTGAACAAACAGATAAATTGAAAGAATTAAACAATGGTGAGTTATAAAGATTACTTAGCAAATGCTATTTCATTAGCAAAAGAGAAAGGCTATGAACAAACACGAGCTGAGTGGTTATTACTTGATACATTTAATTGGTCACGTACAGACTATCTTATTCATATGAATGATGAAATGTCGGTTGCTGATAAAGCTAAACTTGGTTTAAATTTACAAAGAATGCTATCTGGAGAACCTATTCAATATATTGTAGGGTTTCAATCTTTTTATGGATACCGATTTACAGTATCTGATCGTTGTCTCATTCCTAGACCTGAAACTGAAGAAGTAATGTTACATTTTTTAAACCTTTGTAACGAAGGCGATGCAATAGCAGATATAGGGACAGGCAGCGGTGTATTAGGCATCACATTAAAAAAGTTAAAGCCTACTTTAAGCGTAATAGCTACCGATTTATATGAAGATGCATTAGAAGTGGCACGATTAAACGCAGAACAACACGGAGAGAACATTGATTTCATTCAAGGTAATGCGTTAAAGCCATTGATAGAACGAAATATTAAAGTAAATGGTCTGATATCAAATCCGCCATACATTGATGTCAAAGAAGTCAAAGATATGGCTAAAACAGTCGTAGACTATGAACCACATCAAGCATTATTTGCAAAGAGTCAAGGTTATGCTATTTATCAATCGATTCTAAATGATTTACCTAAGGTGTTATTACCAGGCGCACATGTAGTGTTTGAAATTGGTTATAACCAAGGTCAGACTTTAAAAGAGATAGTGAATGATATGTACCCAGATAAGGCAGTCGCAATTTATAAAGATATTAATCAACTAGATAGAATTTTAGAAATTAAATGGTAAAGTCACGCTCATTTAAATAAATGGATTACTTTTAATTATTAAATTCTTAAATGTATTTAACATAGCTATCGGGTGGGAATGGGCTTTCTTTCAATTGAATATTGAAAGATGATAAGTTATCCCACCTTTATGTTTTGTTAATCAAAGAAAGAGAGGTGTAAAAGAAAAGTGGAAACCAAAATTTGGGATTTAAGAACATACAGAAATGATATTCTACAAAGTACAGACGTATTGGAAATTAAAGACACAGTATTAAACGGTGGTTTAGTTGCATTACCAACCGAAACAGTATACGGGTTAGGTGCAGACGCTACTAATCAAGAAGCTGTTAGTCACATTTACGAAGCAAAAGGCAGACCGTCTGATAATCCATTAATTGTACATATCCATGATATGTCGCAGATGAATGATTTTGTCGATACATTAGAGCCTAAGGTTCAGAGTTTAATGGAAGCATTTTGGCCGGGACCTATTTCATTTATATTACCTTTCAAGTCAGGTTATCTGTGCCCAAAAGTAACTGGTGGTTTGAATTCAATTGCAGTGAGAATGCCAAGCCACCCCATTGGCAGAAGTGTATTACAACATATTGATAAACCAATTGCAGCGCCAAGTGCTAATATTAGTGGTAGACCTTCCCCAACAACGTTTGAACATGTATTCCAAGATTTGAATGGTAGAATTGATGGGATTATTAATGGTGATCAAAGTGAAGAAGGTTTGGAAAGTACAGTGTTGGATTGTACACAATACCCGTTTAGAATTGCACGTCCAGGTTCAATAACTAAGAAAATGATTGAAAACGTACTTCCCAATTGCATAGAGGCATCAAATTATAATGAAGCTTCTCAACCCATTGCACCAGGAATGAAATACAAGCATTATTCACCAGATACCCCAGTAACCATTTTAAAAGAATTAAACAAAAAAATTCTAGACCATAATAAATGGAAACAGGTGGCGTTTGTAGTGCCTGATAGTTTGTCACATTTTCTACCTAAAGAAGCGATATATATAAAATTATGTGACAATGTAACAGATATTAAACAAGCCAATCATTTACTTTATAGTATTTTGCATGAAATTGATCAACGTGCAGATATCACTCACGCATATATTTACGGATTTGATGAAAGTGATCAATCTGAAGCGATTATGAATCGCATGTTGAAAGCTGCTGGAAATAATATTGTGAAAGAGGCGTCATTATGAAAGTGATTTTTGTTTGTACAGGCAATACCTGCCGAAGTCCAATGGCTGAAAGTATAGCAAAATCTTTATTTAAAAATGAAAATATTACAGTAGAATCAAGAGGTATATTTGCTTTAGATCATCAACCGATTTCAAAACTGTCAGAAGAAATCATACATGAACAAGAATTACCACAGCCATCATTAACACAATCTTTTTCTGAAAAAGATATTGAAGCAAATCTTATTTTAACCATGTCACAATCACATAAAGCAATTTTGAAATCGCAATATGGTTCAGTTACAAATATATTTACTTTAATCGAATTTGTAGGTGACGAATCTGAAGTTAATGATCCATATGGTGGGGATAAAAAGATTTATTTGAATACTTATAAACAAATTTATGACTTAATTAGTAAAATTAATCCAAAAGATCTGCAAGAGAATTATATATAATTAGTATATGTTACGCTTTAAATACGTTATAATAAGGGAGTATAGCAAGTTTGCTATGTTCCTTTTTTATATTTTAAGGGGGTGGGTTTTAAATGCAAGATTTTTCAATGTTGTTAAAAGAATTAAAAGCGATGTCATTTTTTAATGAAGGTGAAATATGTTTGATTGGTTGTTCAACTTCTGAAGTGTTAGGTGAATGCATTGGTTCAGTAGGGTCAATGGAGGTAGCTGAGTCAATATTTAATGATTTAAACGAAATTAAATTACAAACAGGGGTTTCGTTTGCATTTCAAGGATGCGAACATATCAATAGAGCAATCACCATTGAAAGATCCGATTTTAATCCACTGACAATGGAAGAAGTTACTGTTGTTCCAGATGTTCATGCAGGCGGTAGTTTAGCAACTTATGCATATCAACATATGGAAGACCCAATCGTTGTTGAACATATCACCGTGCCTAAAGGTATAGATATAGGTCAAACATTAATAGGTATGCATATTCAACATGTTTGCGTACCGGTTAGAACAAGTGTAAAGCAAGTTGGGGAAGCAATCGTTACCATTGCGACATCTAGACCTAAGAAAATTGGTGGCGAACGTGCAAAGTATAATTAATTAGTTGAAAGAAGGGGTTTATATGTCTTACATCGAAAAGCAAGATAAAGTAATTTTTGAAGCCATTGAGCAAGAGTTTAATCGACAAAATAATAATATTGAGTTAATTGCATCAGAAAACTTTGTTTCTGAAGCTGTTATGGAAGCACAGGGTTCAGTATTAACCAATAAATATGCTGAGGGCTATCCAGGTCGTCGCTATTATGGTGGTTGTGAGTTTGTAGATGTAACTGAATCAGTTGCTATTGATCGTGCTAAAGCACTATTTGGTGCTGAACATGTCAATGTGCAACCACATTCAGGATCTCAAGCAAATATGGTTGTATATTTAGTAGCTTTAGACTATGGAGATACAGTTTTAGGTATGAACTTAAGTCATGGTGGTCATTTAACTCATGGATCTCCAGTAAACTTTAGTGGTAAATCATATCATTTTGTTGAATATGGCGTAGATAAAGATACAGAACTTATTAATTATGATGAAGTACGTAAGTTAGCCATTGAACATAAACCTAAATTAATCGTTGCAGGTGCATCTGCTTATTCTCGACAAATTGATTTTAAAAAATTCAAAGAAATCGCTGATGAAGTAGGCGCTAAATTAATGGTGGATATGGCACACATTGCAGGGTTAGTAGCTGCAGGGTTACATCAAAATCCTGTCGAATATGCTGACTTTGTGACAACAACAACGCATAAAACTTTACGTGGACCACGTGGAGGAATGATTCTTTGTAAAGAGGAATACAAAAAGGCAATTGATAAAACTATGTTCCCAGGTATCCAAGGCGGACCACTTGAGCATGTGATTGCTGCAAAAGCAGTTGCTTTCGGTGAAGCGTTACATAATGATTTCAAGGTATATCAAAATCAAGTGATTAAAAATGCCAAAGCATTTGCAGAAGCATTATCTAAAGAAGGTTTTAGAATTGTATCAGGTGGTACTGATAATCACCTAATAGCTGTAGATGTTAAAGGTTCTGTGAATATCACTGGTAAAGTAGCGGAAGAAACACTTGATAAAGTTGGAATCACTTGTAATAAAAATACTATCCCGTTTGATCAAGAGAAACCTTTTGTAACAAGTGGTATTAGATTAGGAACACCAGCAGCCACTACGCGTGGATTTGATGAAGCAGCGTTTGAAGAGGTTGCTAAAATTATTAGTTTAGCATTAAAAAATCATGAAGATGAAACTAAGTTAAATGAAGCAAAATCACGTGTTTTAGCTTTAACTGAACAATATCCTTTATATCAATAATATTAAGGGATTTTTAGAATATTGGAGGAAATGAAAATGAGTAAAGTACATGTATTTGATCATCCATTAATACAACATAAATTAAGTTATATTCGTGAGGCTCATACAGGAACGAAAGAGTTTAGAGAACTAGTTGATGAAGTGGGCATGCTTATGGCTTACGAAGTAACAAGAGATTTAGAGTTACAAGATGTTGAAATTGAAACACCTGTAACTAAAATGACAGCTAAACGTTTAGCAGGTAAAAAATTAGCTATTGTACCTATATTAAGAGCAGGATTAGGTATGACAGAAGGTATTTTAAGTTTAGTACCAGCAGCTAGAGTAGGCCATATTGGACTTTATAGAGATCCCGAAACTCTTGAAGCGGTAGAATACTTCTCTAAAATGCCTCAAGATATTGATGAACGTGAAATTATTGTTGTAGATCCTATGTTAGCTACTGGAGCTTCTGCCATTGAGGCTATTACTTCATTAAAAAACAAAGGGGCCAAAAATATTCGTTTTATGTGTTTAATAGCAGCACCAGAAGGTGTAGAAAAAATGAAAGAAGCACATGATGATGTTGATATTTATATTGCTGCTTTAGACGAGAAACTTAATGATAAAGCTTATATCACACCAGGATTAGGTGACGCAGGAGATAGATTATTTGGTACTAAATAGATAATGAAAACGGAGATAGATACGTTTGAAGAAAAAAATTATGACAATCTTTGGGACTAGACCGGAAGCTATCAAGATGGCGCCACTAGTCAAAGCAATAGAAAATGATAATCAATTAGAAGTATGTGTAGTCGTTACAGCACAACATAGAGAAATGTTAGATTCTGTATTAAACACATTTGATATACAACCTGATTATGACTTAAATATCATGAAAGAAGGTCAGACACTTTCAGAAATTACATCAAAAGCTATGATGGAATTAGAGTCAATAATCAAGCGTATTAATCCTGATATGGTATTAGTTCATGGAGATACAGCAACTACATTTTCAGGAAGTTTAGCAGCATTTTATAATCAAGTACCGATTGGCCATGTTGAAGCAGGTTTGAGAAGTTTTGACAAATATTCACCATATCCTGAGGAAATGAATAGACAAATGGTAGGTGTACTTTCTGATATTCATTTTGCACCTACCTCAAATGCCAAAAAGCATCTGTTAGATGAAGGTAAGAAAGAAACAACAGTTGTAGTGACTGGAAATACTGCAATTGACGCTTTGAATTATACAGTTAATGATGATTATCAATCTGAGATACTTGAAAAGCACAAAAACAAGAAAATTTTGTTACTAACTGCTCATCGTAGAGAAAATCTTGGAGAGCCAATGGAAAATATTTTTAAGGCTGTTCGAAAACTTGTGGAAGAAGATAAAGCATTAGTAGTTGTATATCCAGTTCATATGAATCCTAAAGTTAGAAACATCGCTCAAGAAATTTTAGGGAATCACGAAAGAATAGAACTCATTGAACCATTAGATGTGTTAGATTTTCATAATTTTGCTAAACAAGCATATATAATTCTTACAGATTCTGGTGGTATTCAAGAAGAGGCACCTTCATTACACAAACCGGTATTAGTTTTAAGAGATAATACTGAGAGACCTGAAGGCGTTGATGCTGGCACATTAAAAGTAGTAGGTACGTCATTAGATAATGTCTATAAAGAAACTAAGCAACTTTTAGAAGATCAGCAAGCCTATCAATGCATGTGTAATGCTAAAAATCCATACGGAGATGGTAAATCTTCTGAAAGAATAGTGAATCATATAAAGTATTATTTTAATTTAACAAAGGAAAAACCAACAGATTTCAATTAATAAAAAATGTATACCGTTTAAATGTGGCCAATTTGTGACAATTTTGCCTTAAAATTTAACAACAATTTGAATAGAATTGACACCGTTGTGGCCACTATATTATCATTTAGATTGTATGAGTGGAACGGTTTACATGATTGTATAAGACACTCGGAGGCAAACAAATGGGTCGTTTCTACATCATTTTTAAACAATATATACAATATTATCTTTATTTATTGATATTATTAGGTATATTGTATCTCTTTTCACCTCATCCATTTTTACTTGGATTGATTATTGGCACATGTGGTTCTTTAATCAATACATACATCTTTGAGAGTTATTTATTCCACGCACAGAAAGCAGATACTAATCATATATCTACAGGCAACATGTGGAGATATTTAGTCGCTATAGTTGTGTGTTCAATTTGGTTTTTCTTTAAAGATCACATCAATATCATCGGGGTGTTAATAGGGCTAATGATTTCTTATATTGTAATCATATGTCGCCCTCTACTTAATAGGGAGTAAAATTCAATACGAAAGAGGTGAGAATATGGATCATAAACATCCGAAAGTAAGTTGGGATGTTTTCGGCTTTGACCTTGTTTTTAACATGGCAAGTGTAATGATGGTGCTAATTACTGCAGTGATCGTTTTTCTATTAGCTATTATTTGCACACGCAATCTGAAGAAACGACCAACTGGCAAACAAAATTTCATTGAATGGATTTTTGACTTTGTTAGAGGAATCATTGAAGGTAATATGGCATGGAAAAAAGGTGGACATTTTCACTTCTTAGCAGTGACTTTGATTTTATACATCTTTATTGCAAACATGCTAGGTTTACCATTCTCAATTGTAACTAAAGACCACTATTTATGGTGGAAATCACCGACAGCTGATGCAACAGTTACATTGACATTGTCTACAACAGTAATTCTTTTAACACATTTTTATGGTATTAAAATGCGTGGTACTAAGAATTATTTTAAAGGTTACATTCAACCGTTTTGGCCACTTGCAATTATAAACGTCTTTGAAGAATTTACTTCAACCCTAACACTTGGACTACGTTTATATGGTAATATCTTTGCAGGTGAGTTATTACTTAGCCTATTAGCTGGACTTGTAACAAATCAACCAGCTTGGGGTTGGATCATTGGTATTCCTGGTTTAATTGTTTGGCAAGGATTCTCAATCTTTGTAGGTTCAATCCAAGCATATATCTTCATTATGCTTTCAATGGTTTACATGTCACATAAAGTGGCAGATGGACACTAAATTTTAAAAATTATATACAATCTTAGGAGGAAAATTTATTATGAATTTAATCGCAGCGGCAATCGCAATTGGTTTATCAGCATTAGGTGCAGGTATTGGTAACGGTCTTATCGTTTCTAGAACAGTAGAAGGTGTAGCACGTCAACCAGAAGCTCGTGGTCAATTAATGGGTATTATGTTCATTGGTGTTGGTTTAGTTGAGGCTTTACCTATCATCGGTGTTGTAATTGCATTCATGACATTTGCTGGATAAGACATTTATTTAAGGCGAAGTCTATTAGACTCTCGCCGTTCGTTTTATTTTTTATTGCTTAATGATTATTTTGACGAAAGGAGTGTCATGATCCCGTGACTGCAACAGCTAATATGTTCGTTATTGGTGCAGCTTCAGGCGTTGAGTGGGGTACTGTAATTGTACAAATCGTTACTTTTATTATCCTATTAGCGTTATTGAAAAAGTTTGCTTGGGGTCCATTAAAAGAAGTAATGGACAAACGTGAACGTGATATTAACAAAGATATCGACGATGCTGAACAAGCTAAATTAAATGCACAAAAACTTGAAGAAGAAAATAAACAGACACTTAAAGAAACTCAAGATGAAGTTCAAAGAATTCTAGAAGATGCGAAAGTTCAAGCTCGTAAACAACATGAAGAAATCATTCATGAAGCTAATGTGAGAGCTAACGGCATGATTGAAACAGCTCAAAGTGAAATTAATAGTCAAAAAGAACGTGCAATTGCAGATATCAATAATCAAGTATCAGAACTATCTGTTTTAATTGCTTCTAAGGTTCTTAGAAAAGAAATTTCAGAGCAAGATCAAAAAGAATTAGTTGAAAAGTATCTAAAAGAGGCAGGCGATAAATAATGGCAAAAATCGCTGATAAATACGCAAAGGCATTATTCGATGTTTCTGCAGATACAAATCAATTAGATAATATTTATGAGGAATTGGAAGTAATTAGTCATTCCTCTTTCGATTATATTAAAGACTTAAAAGCTATTGATAGTAATCCGAAATTAACATTACAAAAACGTCAAAGTTTTGTAGAAAATGTTTATGGTGACGCTAATCAATATATTGTTAACATGTTAAAAGTATTAGCCGAAAATCGTCATATTTCATATATTGAAGATGTATTTAAAGCTTTTCAATCTCAGTATAATCAACATAATAATCAAGATTTCGCATTAATAGAATCTACTTATGATTTAAACGATGATGAAATTTCTAAAATCGTTGAACTAGTTAAACAACAAACAAACTTATCTAAAGTAATTGTGAATACTAAAATTAATCAAGACTTAATTGGTGGTTTTAGAGTTAAGGTCGGCACGACTGTTATGGATGGCAGTGTTAAAAATGATCTTGTTCAATTACAACGTAAATTTAAAAGAGCTAACTAATTAATAAAGAGGAGTGACATAGATGGCCATAAAAGCTGAAGAAATCAGTGCATTACTTCGCTCACAAATTGAGAATTATGAGTCAGAAATGTCCGTTACAGATGTAGGTACAGTATTACAAATTGGTGATGGTATCGCATTAATTCACGGACTAAACGACGTTATGGCTGGTGAGCTAGTAGAATTCCAAAACGGCGTGCTTGGTTTAGCACAAAACCTTGAAGAATCTAATGTTGGTGTGGTTATCTTAGGACCATACACTGAAATTAGTGAAGGGGACGAAGTTAAACGTACTGGACGTATTATGGAAGTACCAGTAGGTGAGGAACTTATTGGACGAGTAGTAAATCCATTAGGTCAACCAATTGATGGACAAGGTCCAATCAATGCTACTAAAACTAGACCAGTAGAGAAGAAAGCAACTGGAGTTATGGATCGTAAGTCAGTTGATGAACCTTTACAAACTGGTATTAAAGCAATTGATGCATTAGTACCAATTGGTCGTGGTCAACGTGAGTTAATCATCGGTGACCGTCAAACTGGTAAAACAACAATCGCAATTGATACAATTTTAAACCAAAAAACTGAAGATACAATTTGTATCTATGTTGCAATTGGTCAAAAGGATTCAACAGTAAGAGCGAACGTTGAAAAATTAAGACAAGCTGGAGCTTTAGATTACACAATCGTTGTTTCAGCATCAGCAGCAGAACCTGCTCCATTACTATACATTGCACCATATGCAGGTGTAACAATGGGTGAAGAGTTCATGTTTAATGGTAAGCACGTATTAATCGTGTATGATGACTTAACTAAACAAGCATCAGCTTACCGTGAACTTTCATTATTATTACGTAGACCTCCAGGTCGTGAAGCGTATCCAGGTGATGTTTTCTACCTACATAGTAGATTACTTGAAAGAGCAGCTAAATTGAACGATGACTTAGGCGGAGGATCTATTACAGCGTTACCTATCATTGAAACTCAGGCTGGAGACATTTCTGCTTATGTTCCAACAAACGTTATTTCAATTACTGATGGTCAAATTTTCTTACAATCTGACTTATTCTTCTCAGGTGTAAGACCTGCGATTAACGCTGGACAATCAGTATCACGTGTTGGTGGTTCAGCACAAATTAAAGCTATGAAGAAGGTTGCGGGTACTTTAAGATTAGACCTTGCTTCTTATAGAGAATTAGAATCATTTGCTCAATTTGGTTCTGATTTAGATGAATTCACAGCTAGAAAATTAGAGCGTGGTAAACGTACAGTTGAAATCTTAAAACAAGATCAAAACAAACCACTTCCTGTTGAAAATCAAATATTAATCATCTTCGCATTAACAAAAGGATATTTAGACGATATTCCAGTTGAAGATATTACTCGTTTTGAAGACGAACTAAACCACTGGGCAGCTTCAAATGCAACTGATTTATTATCAGAAATCAGAGAAACTGGTGGCTTACCAGATGCTGATAAATTTGATACTGCAATTACGGAATTCAAAAAAAGTTTTAGTAAATCTGAATAATAAAGAATAGTAATTAAAGGTGGTGAGATAGTGGGTTCTTTAAAAGAAATAGATACACGTATAAAATCAACCAAAAAGATGAAGCAAATTACTAAGGCGATGAACATGGTATCAAGTTCTAAATTACGTAGAGCGGAGAAAAATACTAAACAATTCAAGCCTTATATGGATAAAATGCAAGATGCTATTACAGCTGTAGCTGGATCAAATAAAAGTTCTAGCCATCCTATGCTTAAAGAAAGAGATGTAAAACGTAGTGGTTATCTTGTTATCACAAGTGATAAAGGTTTAGCTGGTGCGTACAGTGCTAATGTACTTAAAAGATTAGTAACTGACATCAAACAAAAGCATAATGATAGTAGTGAATATAGTATTGTGGTATTAGGTCAACAAGGTGTTGATTTCCTAAAAACACGTGGTTATGAAATCGAAAGTTCACTAGTTGATTTACCAGACCAACCTTCATTTAAATCTATTCAAGCTCTTGCAAAACATGCAATTGATTTATACAGTGAAGAAAATATTGATGAGTTAAATATATATTATAGTCATTATGTAAGTGTGTTAGAAAACAAACCTACTACTAAAAAGGTTCTTCCATTATCTCAAGAAGATTCAAGTCAAGGTCATGGTCATATTTCTACATATGAATTTGAACCTGATAAAGAATCTATCTTAAGTGTTATCTTACCGCAATATGTAGAAAGCTTAATATACGGTACGATATTAGACGCGAAGGCAAGTGAACATGCTTCACGTATGACAGCAATGAAAAATGCGTCTGATAATGCTACAGAACTTATTGATGACTTATCATTAGAATATAACAGAGCTAGACAAGCAGCTATCACGCAACAAATCACTGAAATTGTTGGTGGTTCAGCAGCACTTGAATAAAATTAAAAGGAGGAAAATAGCATGGGAATTGGCCGTGTAACTCAAGTTATGGGTCCTGTCATTGATGTTCGTTTTGAACATAACGAAGTCCCTGATATTAATAATGCCCTTATTATTGAAGTTCCAAAAGAAGACGGAACGTTAAACTTAACATTAGAAGTTGCACTACAATTAGGTGATGATGTTGTACGTACAATTGCAATGGATTCAACTGATGGTGTTCAAAGAGGCATGGATGTTAAAGACACAGGTAAAGATATTAGTGTACCTGTTGGCGATGAAACGCTTGGAAGAGTATTTAATGTACTAGGTGAAACAATTGACTTAGAAGAGAAAATTGATGATTCAGTACGTCGTGATCCAATCCATAGACAATCACCAGGTTTCGATGAATTATCTACTGAAGTAGAAATTCTTGAAACAGGTATTAAAGTAGTAGACTTATTAGCACCATACATTAAAGGTGGTAAAGTTGGACTATTTGGTGGTGCCGGTGTAGGTAAAACCGTTTTAATTCAAGAATTAATTAACAATATTGCACAAGAACATGGTGGTATTTCAGTATTCGCGGGTGTAGGTGAACGTACTCGTGAAGGTAATGATTTATACTATGAAATGAGTGATAGTGGTGTAATTAAGAAAACAGCGATGGTATTCGGACAAATGAATGAACCACCTGGTGCACGTATGCGTGTAGCTTTATCTGGTTTAACTATGGCTGAATACTTCCGTGATGAACAAGGGCAAGACGTACTTTTATTCATCGATAATATTTTCAGATTTACACAAGCTGGTTCTGAGGTATCTGCATTACTTGGTCGTATGCCTTCAGCGGTTGGTTATCAACCAACATTAGCAACTGAAATGGGTCAATTACAAGAACGTATTACATCTACAAATAAAGGTTCTGTAACATCTATCCAAGCAGTATTCGTACCTGCCGATGACTATACTGACCCAGCTCCAGCAACTGCCTTTGCACACTTAGACTCAACTACAAATTTAGAGCGTAAGTTAACTGAAATGGGTATTTATCCGGCAGTAGACCCATTAGCATCAACTTCTAGAGCATTAGAACCATCTATTGTTGGTCAAGAGCATTATGAAGTTGCTCGTGGCGTTCAATCTACATTACAAAAATACAGAGAATTACAAGATATCATTGCAATTCTTGGTATGGATGAATTATCTGAAGAAGATAGACAAACTGTAGAACGTGCACGTAGAATTCAATTCTTCTTATCACAAAACTTCCACGTGGCAGAACAGTTCACTGGACAAAAAGGATCTTACGTTCCTGTTAAAACAACTGTAGCGGACTTTAAAGATATCTTAGAAGGTAAATATGATCATATTCCGGAAGATGCATTCCGCTTAGTAGGTAGCATGCAAGACGTTATTGCGAAAGCTAAAGACATGGGTGTTGAAGTCTAATAATTAGGAGGTATGGATAATGAATACATTAAGCCTAAATATTGTCACTCCTAATGGTTCTGTCTATGAACGAGATGATGTAGAACTAGCTGTTTTACAAACTACAGCTGGCGAAATGGGTGTGATGAATGGACACATTCCAACCGTTTCTGCATTAAAGACTGGCTATGTCAAAGTAAATTTTCATAATGGAAATGAATATATAGCAGTTAGTGATGGGTTTGTAGAAGTTAGACAACATCAACTATCAATTATTGTCCAAACAGCTGAAACTGCTACTGAAATTGATGTTGAAAGAGCTAAATTAGCTAAATCAAGAGCAGAATCGCATTTAGATAATGATGATGATAATAGTGACATTAATAGAGCCAAAAGAGCGTTAGAACGAGCAAATAACCGTTTACGTGTGGCTGAACTTAAATAAATGATAAAAGGCTTGGAAATTGACCAGATGTGGTGTTTCCAAGCCTTTTACTATACATATAAATCTTCCATTATTTGCAGTTAATTGTAGTATCATTATTAACTTTTTTCATGTACAATGTTATACAGTAATCAATTCTAAGGAGTTAACTATGGATTATCTTGGACAGTTTGCAATCATACATTTGGTATTACATGTGATATGTATATGTATTGCATATTGGGCATTAAATGCAATTCGTCTAGACCAATTTTTTAAAAAAGGTTATGCTACACAAGTTCAAATTTGTATGATATTTATAGCTATCATGTTGGGAACGAGTGTGAGTAATTTCATAATTGATTTATTACAGTTTTCCACTCAATTAAAATATATAATGAAATAGTGCGTTTTTGGTTTTTTCATATTGAAAAACGGATATAATATATTAATGAATAATAGATTTTATATAGTAGGGAAATGTAAATAACTAGGAGATTTAAGTGGAGGATTTAAGATGGATAAAATAGTAATTAATGGTGGTAACCAATTAAAAGGCGAAGTTAAAGTAGAAGGTGCTAAAAATGCAGTTTTACCTGTATTAACAGCTTCACTATTAGCTTCTAAAGGTACAAGTAAATTAGTTAATGTACCTGCATTAAGTGACGTAGAAACAATTAATAATGTATTATCAACATTAAATGCAGATGTTACATATAAAAAAGATGAAAATGCAGTTGTAGTAGATGCTACAAAAACTTTAAATGAAGAGGCACCGTATGAATATGTAAGTAAGATGCGTGCAAGTATTTTAGTTATGGGTCCTTTATTGGCACGTTTAGGACATGCAATAGTAGCATTACCAGGTGGTTGTGCGATTGGAAGTCGTCCAATTGAGCAACATATCAAAGGTTTCGAGGCACTAGGAGCTGAAATACATTTAGAAAATGGAAACATTTATGCAAATGCAAAAGATGGTTTAAAAGGTGCTTCAATTCATTTGGACTTCCCAAGTGTAGGTGGAACTCAAAACTTAATTATGGCAGCGTCATTAGCATCCGGTAAAACAGTATTAGAAAATGCTGCTAAAGAACCTGAAATTGTTGATTTAGCTAATTATATAAATGAAATGGGCGGAAAAATTATGGGTGCTGGAACTGACACTATTACAATCCACGGTGTTGAATATTTAACAGGTGTAGAGCATTCTATTATTCCAGATAGAATTGAAGCGGGTACTTTACTTATCGCTGGTGCAATTACACGAGGAGATATTTTTGTTCGTGGTGCTATTAAAGAACATATGTCTAGCTTAGTTTATAAGTTAGAAGAAATGGGCGTCAAATTAGATTATCAAGAAGATGGTATTCGTGTATCTGCTGAAGGAGATTTAAAACCTGTAGACGTAAAAACATTACCGCACCCTGGTTTCCCTACAGATATGCAATCTCAAATGATAGCATTATTATTAACTGCCAATGGCCATAAAGTAATTACAGAAACAGTTTTTGAAAACAGATTTATGCATGTTGCAGAGTTCCGTAGAATGAACGCTAATATCGACGTTGAAGGTAGAAGTGCTAAAATCGAAGGTAAGAGTGATTTACAAGGTGCACAAGTCAAAGCAACTGATTTAAGAGCGGCAGCGGCACTAATATTAGCTGGTTTAGTAGCTGAAGGTACAACTCAAGTTACTGAATTAAAACATTTAGATAGAGGTTATGTAGATTTACATGGTAAATTAAAATCATTAGGTGCTAATATCGAACGTATTAATGATTAATTTAAAGTATTAACTTTTGTTCAAACTTGGAGGGTTAAACATCATGGAAACAATTTTCGATTATAATCAAATCAAACAAATCATACCACATAGACAACCATTTTTACTGATAGATAGAGTTGTAGAATACGAAGAAGGTAAACGTTGTGTGGGATTAAAACAAGTTTCAGGTAATGAACCATTCTTCCAAGGGCATTTTCCAGATTATGCTGTAATGCCTGGTGTATTAATTACAGAAGCATTGGCCCAAACTGGTGCAGTGGCTATGTTAAATAGTGAAGAAAATAAAGGTAAGATTGCGCTTTTTGCAGGTATAGATAAATGTCGTTTTAAAAGACAAGTAACTCCTGGTGATACACTTATGTTAGAAGTAGAAATAACAAAAATTAAAGGACCAATTGGTAAAGGTACTGCTAAAGCAACAGTAGATGGTCAATTAGCATGTAGTTGTGAATTAACTTTTGCAATTCAAGATGCTAAGTAAAACAAAACCTACACTCATGTTTGAACATGAGTGTAGGTTTTTGAATTTACCTCTCGAATTTTTCATCTTTAAGTTTAGGCTTAGATTGCATCATACGGTTAAATGTTTTCTTTAGTTCTTCACCAGTTAGCCCATCATCTACTAATTCTTCTAGTAAGCTTTCTGCGTAGACTTGTCTAAGGGTATAAATATGACATTCGAATACTATTGACATAGTCTTTTCAAACTGAGTTACACTTTTCACAGTAGCATCAAATAATGCTGGATCATTGGCAGGTCTTGTTATGACCACACGTATATCTAACAATTGATCACTATCCATATAATCTTTAAATGTATGATAGTGTTCATTAGAAATGACAATTTCTAAAAGCCATCCTGTTCCACTACCTTCCTTATTTATAATCACGCCATCTTCTAATTCATATTCGGTTACACCGCCATTTTCACTTACAATTTGAAAACGTACAGCTTTAAATGTCTTCATAAAGTCCACATCCCATTTATTTATATATTTACAAAAAGTGATTTATTATTAATCAACTGATTTAAATATTGATTATTTTCTTTAAATATATCAAATATGAAGGGTGAATAGCTATATCTTTCGATAAAATAGCTTTTTGACGGTATAAAGAGATGTGATTATTATATAACTTAAGAGGAGGTGACACATGTTAAATAAAATAGTTTTAGTTGGTAGACTTACAAAGGATGCCCAAATTTATGAAAAGGAGGAAGGTAGTAAAGTAGCAACATTTTGCGTTGCTACGGAAAGAAATTATAAAGATCAGAATAATGAAATCGCATGCGATTATCTATATTGCAAAGCCTTTGGGAAAACAGCTACGAATATTGAAAAGTTTACATCTCAAGGATCTTTAGTAGGTATTACTGGCCAAATGCGATCACGTAAGTATGAAAAAGATAATCAGACACATTTTGTAACTGAAATTTATGTAGAAACAATTAAATTTATGTCCTCTAAGACAAAAGAATCCAATATCCTCTCTAATGAATATAATGAAGCACAAAATGAATGCTTCATATAGGTTAGACAGCCATTAATTATTCAATAACTCCCAATTATTTATACTTTTATCCTATCTTAATATAAATTATCATCTTTCAATTATACTCAAGCGACCTTTTTTAATTTTTTTAAATAGAAAAAGGTCGTTTTTGTATCCATATTTTACTTTAAAAATGACATATTTGCGTCAGAATTATCTGATAGATTTCATTTCTATTACATACATATCACAGATATATAACCTTTATAAACTGTCATGGCAGTTTTCAAAAGGTATATATATTAATATTACACCTCTAAACGATGTAATTAGGACGTAAAAAAAAGGCTTCCTTTTTTATTTGGCTGTAACCTGCAGTGTATTTATAGATGTTAAAGTTGTATTTGTAAATTAGTTAAAGAAAACAAATCACTTTTAGGAGGATTTTTTAATAATGAAAAAGACAATTATCGCATCATCATTAGCAGTAGGATTAGGCGTTGTAGCAGGTAACGCTGGACACGACGCACATGCAAGTGAAGCAAATATCAACGAAGCTGAATTAGCTCAAAAAGCACAATCAAATGATCAATCATTAAATGAAAGCCCTATCCAAGAAGGCGCTTATAACTATACATTCGATTATAATGGTTTCACATATCATTTTGAATCAGATGGTACAAACTTCTCATGGTATTTCCACCAATCTGGTCAATCAAATGAAGCTTCAAATACTCAAGCTCAACCACAACAAGATGTAAGTGAACAAGCTTCAGCATCAACTAACCAAACTTCTGCAGAAGAAGTAAGTAACCAACAACAATCAAACTCAGCTCAACCTGAACAAGTTTCAGCTCCACAAACTGAGCAAACTCAACAACCACAACAAGAAGCTACTACTTCAAACAATGAGTCAAGCTCAAGTGAAGCTTCAAGTGGTTCATCAGTAAACGTAAATGATCACTTAAAACAAATCGCACAACGTGAATCAGGTGGCGACATCCACGCTACAAACCCATCAACAGGTGCTTCAGGTAAGTATCAATTCTTACAATCTACATGGGATTCAGTAGCTCCAGCTGAGTACAAAGGTCAACCAGCTTCTAGCGCTCCTGAACATGTTCAAGACGCAGCAGCTCAAAAATTATACGATACAGCTGGCCCAAGCCAATGGGTAACTGCATAATTTAATTTTTATTAAACATCCTATCATTAGATAGGGTGTTTTTTTAGTTGGTAAATAGTTTGACTTAGTTATATGTTTATTAAAAGGTATATTGTTATACATTTTTTAATAATTGAATTTATGTGTTACATTTGCTATTGTAATAATTGAAAATGATTAAAAATAGAACTACTAGGGGCGCCTATAAAGGCTGAGATGAATTTAATTCAGACCCTTAAAACCTGATTTGGTTAGTACTAACGGAGGAAAGTAGTGTAACATATTAACGGTATTAGGTCGTGCCTTAATTTTGCTACTTTCCAGTTTGGAAAGTAGTTTTTTTATTTCAAGGAGGAAATTTTATGAGTTTTTCTAAAGATTTAAGAGTGGCAGCAGAACCTATTATTGAGGATATTTATAATGATGGTTTCATACAAGATTTATTACATGGTGAATTATCTAAACAAGCGGTAAGACAATATCTACGTGCAGATGCATCTTACTTAAAAGAGTTTGCTAATCTATATGCACTATTAATTCCTAAAGTGCATAATATGGATGACGTTAAATTTTTAGTGGAACAGATTGAATTTTTATTAGAAGGAGAAGTAGAAGCACATGAAATTTTAGCTTCATTCATAAATGAACCATATCATGAGATTGTTAAAGAAAAAGTATGGCCACCAAGTGGTGATCATTATATTAAGCATATGTACTATAATGCCTATGCACATGAAAATGCAGCATATACGATTGCAGCAATGGCACCATGTCCATATGTATATGCGGTAATTGGTAAAAGAGCGATAAAAGACAATCAACTTAATAAAGATTCAATTACGTCTAATTGGTTTGAATTTTATAGTACAGAAATGGATGCACTAGTAAATTTATTTGATGAATTAATGGATCGTTTAACAGAGAATTGTACTTCAGAAGAAAAAGAAGAGATTAAGGAGAATTTCTTACAAAGTACTATTCATGAAAGAAACTTTTTCAATATGGCCTACGTAGATGAAAAATGGAATTTTAGAGGTGACAAATATGAATAAACCTAAAATTGCTTTAACTATTGCAGGTACTGATCCAACTGGCGGTGCTGGAGTAATGGCTGATTTGAAGTCATTTCATTCTTGCGGCGTTTATGGAATGGCAGCAATAACGAGTATTGTCGCTCAAAATACGATGGGCGTAGAACATATTCATAATCTAGAGACATCATGGGTTAAAGAACAATTGGATAGTGTATTTAATGATGAACTTCCTCATGCAATTAAGACAGGGATGATTGCTACAGAAGAGACGATGCAATTAATCAAAAGTTATTTAGAAGATTATCCTACAATTCCATACGTGATTGATCCTGTTATGCTAGCCAAAAGTGGGGATTCGTTGATGGATGATCAAACCAAACAAAAGTTGCAAAGTACATTATTACCTTTAGCTGATGTTGTTACACCTAATATTCCAGAAGCGGAAGAAATCACTGGTATAAAGATTGATACTGAAGAAAACATTCGAAAAGCAGGAGATATATTTATCAATGACATTGGCAGCAAAGGTGTAATCATTAAAGGTGGACATTCTGCCGACTTAAATAATGCTAAAGATTTTTTATTTACAAAAGATGGCGTATACACATTTGAAGATGAACGATTTGATACTAAACATACTCATGGAACAGGTTGTACATTTTCAGCTGTCATTGCTGCTGAATTAGCTAAAGGTCGTAGTATTTATGAAGCAGTTGAAAAAGCTAAAACATTTATTTCTTTGAGTATCAAATATACCCCTGAGATTGGTAAAGGTCGTGGCCCAGTCAATCATTTTGCGTATCTAAAGAAAGTAGGTTTAGATGATGAATAATTTAGAAAAGCTTAGAAATGAGAATCCTTTAATTGTTTGTTATACGAACGATGTAGTTAAGAATTTTACTGCAAATGGTCTATTAAGTATTGGTGCAAGTCCGGCAATGAGCGAGGCACCAGAAGAGGCTGAAGATTTTTATCAAGTTGCAAGTGGATTACTAATTAATATTGGTACGCTTACGCATAATAATGAAGCAGATTTAATTAAGATAGGTAAAATTGCAAATCAACTTGGTACACCAATTGTTTTTGATCCTGTCGCAGTAGGAGCGTCACAATATAGAAAAGATTTTTGTAAAAACTTTTTAAGTGAAGTAAAAGTTGCAGTGATTAAAGGGAACGCTTCAGAAATATTGACACTCATTGATACCAATACAACAATGAAGGGGACTGATGGAGATAGTTCACTAAATGCAATAGAAATTGCCAAGAAAGCTCATCAAAAATATCACACTGCAATTGTAGTCACAGGTAAAGAAGATATTGTAGTTCAAGATGGCAAAGTGACTCAACTTTCAAATGGTTCTCCTATGTCTGCTAAAATTACAGGTGCTGGTTGCCTATTAGGTGGAATTATTACTAGTTTCTTATTTAGAAATAATCATCCTCAACAAGAAACACTTGTAGAAGCGGTTAGTTTTTATAATATAGCTGGTGAAATTGCTGAAAACGCAGATCATGTCAAAGGTCCTGGCTCATTTTTACCAGAATTACTAGATCAAATGTATTTATTGGATTATCAAACCTTTGAAAAATATGTTAGAAAAGAAGAGGTTGAATAAATGTCATTTAAAGCAACAGATTTAAAAATATATTTTATATGTGGCACCCAAGATATACCTGAACACCAAACTATTCAAGGTATCCTAACACAAGCTTTAGAAGCTGGCATTACGATGTTTCAATTTAGAGAAAAAGGTGATAAAGCTTTAACTGGCTTGAAGAAAGAAAAATTAGCTAAAGAATTACAAGCTCTATGTCAATCATATGATGTACCATTTATTGTTAACGATGATGTCTCATTAGCCAAGAGCATTAATGCTGATGGTATACATGTTGGTCAAGATGATGAAGATGTTCGAGCTCTTGCAAATGATTTTCAAGAAAAGATTATCGGTCTAAGTGTTGGAAATTTAAATGAGTATGAAAAATCAGATCTCACTAATGTTGATTACATCGGAGTTGGACCAATGTTTGAAACACCATCTAAAAGTGATGCTAGTGCTCCAGTAGGTCCAGATATGATTACACAGTTAAGACAAAAAATGGGTGATTTTCCTATGGTTGCTATTGGAGGTATTAATGAGGAGAATGTTGCCCTCATTGCAAATGCAGGTGCTGATGGCATTTCAGTGATTTCAGCAATTAGCAAAAGTAATAATATTGACAACACTGTTAATGAATTCAAGAAATATTTCAATTAATCTTTAATTTTTTCCACTTTTTGTTTTATCCTAGAGTATGAGTATGATAGAATAAATCCTATGTGAATATTACAATAGAGGTGGAAAAATGAAGAAAAAAGCGTTGCTACCTTTGTTTTTAGGTTTAATGGTCTTTTTAGCAGGCTGTGATTATTCAAAACCTGGAGCTCGTAGTGGATTTTTCTATAATACGTTCGTTGATCCAATGAAACACTTATTACAGTGGTTGGGTAACGATGTTTTACACAATGATTATGGTTTAGCTATTATCATTTTAGTATTTGTTATTCGTCTTGTGTTACTTCCATTCATGTTATCAAACTACAAAAATAGTCATATGATGCGTGAAAAAATGAAAGTTGCTAAACCTGAAGTAGATGGTATTCAGGAAAAGGTTAAACGTGCACGTACTCAAGAAGAGAAAATGGCTGCTAACCAAGAATTAATGGAAGTTTATAAAAAATATGATATGAATCCAATGAAGAGCATGTTGGGTTGTTTACCGATGCTAATTCAAATGCCTATTATCATGGGGTTATACTTTGTACTTAAGGACAAGTTAGTTAATGGCTTATCTGTACACCCTCATTTTTTATGGTTTAATTTAACTAAACCAGATATTTGGATTACAATTATTGCAGGTGTGCTTTACTTTATACAAGCATATGTTTCAAGTAAAACGATGCCTCAAGAACAACGTCAAATGGGTTATATGATGATGATTGTATCACCTATTATGATTATTTGGATTGCGTTAAGTTCAGCATCAGCATTAGGTTTATATTGGTCAGTCAGTGCAGCATTCTTAGTTGTACAAACACATTTTGCTAATATGTACTATTCTAAACTTGCTAAAAAAGAAGTTGAACCATTACTTGAAAAATTTGATCAAGACGGTAAGTCATCAAATAAAAAAGGTAAAAATACTCAAGTCGTATCTAAGAAAAATAAAAAATAATTTAAATAAACCAGCAAATCATTGATTTGCTGGTTTTTCTTATATATAGTGCCATTCGTCAAAAAACTGGGAAACGAATGACTTCATAAATTCATGACGTTGTGCTGCAATATGCTTAGCAGTTTGAGTATGCATTAAATCTTTAAGTTTAAATAATTTTTCATAAAAGTGTTTTATAGCAGAAGGTGGTAATTGTGTTAGAGTTGATTCACTAAAATCATTAGGCATTATTGTTTCCGTCCACATTGGTTCATTGAAATAACCTGCAAATTGAAATGTTCTAGCAATACCAATAGCACCAATGGCATCTAGACGGTCGGCATCTCTGACAATTTGACCTTCAGTTGATAATTCAATATAGTTGTTTGAACCATTCTTATAACTCATATTCTCAATAATATGTATAACATGAGTTTGATCATCTTCAGATAATTCAATTTCTCTTAAAAACTCTATTAATTTAGCTTTAGCCTGTTGTTCATTTACTAATTTAGGGTCAATCGTATCGTGTAGTATACTTGAGAGTTCAATGATAAATGAATGTTCAAAACCTTCTTTCTTAGCAATATACTTTGCTAATGCGTGTACACGATTAACATGTTCAACATCATGACCACTATAATCATTTTTATGAAATGCTTGCATATATCTGAAAGCCATTTGAATTCGTTCTTCATTATTCATTCAATTCATCCTTTCATAATGAAAACCTGAGACAACAATAGGTATGGGTCTCAGGTTTGTATTTATTCTAATTACATATATTTGTTTATCTATACAATCGATAAAATCTTATTTATTGTGAATACTGTATTATAAAATGGGTGATAAGAGTTGTGATATACCTTCTTTAAATTTGATCCATAAGCTACGCGATTCATATTTTTCTTTAGTTAATTGATCGGAAACTTTCATATCATCAATGAAGGCTTGTTTTAAAGAACGAGCAATACCTTCGTCATATATAAAGGCATTCACCTCAAAATTTAGCGTGAAACTTCTATGGTCCATATTGGCAGTACCAACACTTGCGACTTCATCATCAATAATTAATGTTTTGGAATGTAAAAATCCATTATTATATTGATATACGTTGACGCCAGCTTCTAAGAGGGAAGCTACATTTTTTAGAGTTGCCCAATAAACAAAAGGGTGATCAGGCATATTTGGAGTCATAATATTGACTTCTACACCCCCAAGTGCAGCAATTTTAATTGAATCTAAAAAAGCTTGGTCAGGAATGAAATAAGGTGATTGGATATAAATTGATTTTTTAGCAGAAGAAATCATTTTTAAATATCCATATTTAATTTGTTCCCATTCTTCATCTGGACCACTAGAAGCGATTTGTATTCCAATAGTACCACCTGAATTGACATCTGGGAAATAGCGTTCTTCGTAAGTAATATTGTCACGTGTAGATTGAGAGTTCCAGTCTAGGATGAATCTTAATTGAAGAGCGTTAACTGCATCTCCTTCAACACGTAAATGTGTATCGCGCCAATATCCAAACTTTTTAGATTTACCTAAATATTCGTCACCAACGTTAAATCCACCCACATATCCTATTTTACCATCTATCACAACGATTTTACGGTGATTTCGATTGTTCATTCGTAAATTAATAAGTGGAAGTTTCGATGGAAAAAAAGCTTCTGCATGACCACCTTTTTCACGAAATGCTTTCAAATCCTTTTTCCTTAAGTCTCTTGAACCCATATCATCATATAACATTTTAACTTCAATACCAGCTTCAGCTTTATCTTCTAAAGCCTTTAAAATGGTCTTTCCAAGTTCATCACTGTGAAAGATATAATATTGAATATGTATATAATCTTTAGCATTTTTAATATCTTCTAATAAATCATCAAACTTTTGATGACCGTCAGTATATATCATTAAATCATTATCAGTTGTTAAAAAAGCTGCATTATTATATAACAACATTTGAACCATTTCTTTAAACTTAACAATTTGATGATTTCCCTTTGAAAAGTTTTTATCTTTTATGGCTTTAAGTTGTTCATCAACAATCATTTCAAGGCCAACTTTATCGTCTTTATCCAATGTGAAAATGTGATCTCTTTGAATTTGACGGCCAAAAAGTAGATATAATATAAAACCTAATAAAGGTAAAAATACAAGGACTAATAACCATGCCCATATTGAATTAGCACTACGTCTTTCCATAAAAATAATGGTAAAGGCAAAGGCTAAGTTCAAAATAAAAGCACCAATCAAAATAATATTGATAATAAGATTGGAATGAGCGAAAGTCATCGTGAATATTTCGACCATAAAATACCTCCTTATTATATTATTTGTATTAAAATTTAATTGATTTAACAAAAGTTTTTAACTACATAATTGTACCATGAAGTCATCTTTTTATCATTATACTGATTGTATTAATAAGTGTTTCTATTATTGACTAAATAGTATTAGAGAAGTAGGATAGTAGGGAAATCAATAAAGAGGTGACTCAAGTGACAGAACAAGATCATGCGCATCACTCTGAACAAAGTAAAGCAAATTTAAAATCGAGATTAAACCGTATTGAAGGTCAAGTGAGAGCTATTAATCGAATGATAGAAGAAGATGTATATTGCGATGATGTGTTAACTCAAATCAGAGCTACACGTTCTGCATTAAATAGCGTAGCTACTAAATTATTAGAACAACATATGAAAAGTTGTATTGCAGAAAAAGTTAATCAAGGACATCAAGAAGAGGCAATGGAAGAGCTACTCGTTACTTTTCAAAAACTTATGAAAGATTGAGGGATATTAAGTGCAACAAAAAATTGTTTATACAGCTGGTATAGAAACACAAGAACAATCTGAATCTGTAAAAAATCTTTTAACTGAAATGATAGGTGTATATCAAGTTGAAATCGATATCAATACTGGAAACATTTCAATAGAATTTGAAACACCTGCGAATTTAAATAGTATTGAAAAAGAAATTTATGATGCTGGATATAAAGTCCTCTATTGATAATACGCAAATTCAGTTTATTGAACATATTTTTAAGTTATAAAAAGTAAAGATTATATTAAATTTTAAAAATCATGTAGTAAAGTAGTCTGAATTGGGGTATGATTAGTTATGAAGTCAACCAAACGAGGTGTTATTAGTGAAGAATTCAGAGAAAATTCAAAATGTAGTCAGTTTATTATCATCATTAGGTGTAAATATTAAAAAAACTAAATCTCGTTTAGACATTATTAATACGTTACCTACAACAAATCAAATCAGTCACGAATGTAAATAAGTGAACTTGATTTAGGATTTTGGTTAGTAAGTGCACTTAAATTGTAAATGTGAGTCGTCGTTTCAAAAGGGCGATTTTTTAGTAAAGAAATAGAGTCAGTCCTTTCACGGACTGACTCTATTTTTATTTGATATAAATTATTCTTTTGAAGTTTCATATTTTTTAGGTTCATGATAATAAATGGATAAGATGACACCAATTCCAGTCATTAAACTCCATAATGAGCTACCACCATAACTAATGAATGGTAAAGGAATACCAGTAATTGGTAACAATTGAACTGTCATTCCAATATTTTGTAAAACATGGAAAACAATTAGTGATACATATCCTATAATGAATACTTTATTATATTGATCATTAATCCGACTAGCTAATCTAATTAAATGAAAGACTAAAATTAAAAATAACAAAATGAGAATAACTGATCCTATGAATCCCATTTCTTCGCCTATCACAGAGAAAATAAAATCGGTATGATTTTCAGGTATATAAACTTCACCATGATTATAACCTTTACCAAATAGTTGACCTGAACCAATGGCCTTTAGTGATTCGGTTAAATGATAACCATCTCCACTACTATATGAGTATGGATCCAACCATGAATTGATTCGTCCCATTTGATACATCTTTATACCTAATAAATTTTCTATTAATGATGGTTTGAAAAGAATAGTAAGTATAATTGACGAACCAATTACGATTGCCGCAATGAAGATAGGTGCAAGTAATCTCCATGTAATACCACTAACTAGCATGATTCCGGCAATGATTGCACAAATAACCAACGTTGTTCCTAAATCATTTTGTAATAAAATCAACGCCATTGGAATAATAGAAACACCTATGATTTTGAAAAATAATGTCAAATCAGATTGAAATGACTTGTTAAAAGTAAATTGATTATGTCGTGCCACTACTTTAGATAAAGCCAATATAAGTATAATTTTCATAAATTCAGAAGGTTGAATACTAATTGGTCCAAAGCTATACCAACTTTTGGCACCATTAATAACTGGTGTGATAGGTGTTTCAGGTAATATTAAAAGTCCTAATAATAAAATACAAAAAATTCCATAAAGCAAATATGTATAATTTCTTATTTTTTTAGGTGAAATAAACATAATTATTATGGCCATTATTGCGCCTAGAATATAGTACATTATTTGTCTGATTCCAAAGTTAGCACTATATTGTCCACCGCCCATGGCAGAACTAATTAATGTAACACTTAATATAGCTAACAATGTAATGATTGCTACTAAAATCCAGTCTACTTTAAGTAACCAATGTTTGTTAGGCTGTTGACGGGATGAATATTTCATAATTTACTCCTTTTACTACACGTGATGAGATATTTGGTAATGAATTATCAATATTGATAATCATTCATCTATCATCCATAATTATATAACGATTTTACATGACTTTATAGAAATTTGCTAGAATATCAAGTCCAAATGAACTAACCATTTTATTTCAAATGATATATTTAGAGTGAAGATTGGTTAGGTTAAGTAACTTTTCCATTTATATTAATAGATTATAAAATGCAAAAGTCCTATCAAATATGATAATATTAAGTTTCAGAGAAGACTTTGTATATTAAAAATACATATATTTAAAAGTAGATATTAAAATGATAAGACGTTATTCCATAGCGTTTATTGGAGGAAAAACGAAATGACAAAAGAAAATATTTGTATCGTTTACGGAGGAAAAAGTGCAGAACATGATGTATCAATCTTAACTGCCCAGAATGTATTAAATGCGATTGATAAAGATAAATATCAAGTTGATATTATTTATATAACAAATGACGGTGAATGGAAGAAACAAGATAACATCACTAGTGAAATTGAATCAACAGAGGATTTAAGAATCGATAATATTCCTACCGGTGAAATTTCTCAATTATTAAGTAAGGGAAGTTTAGGACAATCATATGATGCTGTGTTTCCATTATTACATGGCCCAAATGGAGAAGATGGTACAATTCAAGGATTATTCGAAGTGCTCGACATTCCTTATGTAGGAAATGGTGTTTTAGCAGCATCAAGTTCAATGGATAAACTAGTTATGAAACAATTGTTTGAACATAGAGGGTTACCACAATTACCATACATTAGTTTCTTAAGAAGTGAATTTGAAAAATATGAGAATAATATTCTTAAATTAGTTAATGATAAATTAAGTTACCCAGTATTTGTTAAACCTGCAAACTTAGGTTCAAGTGTAGGTATTAGTAAATGTAATAATGAAGATGAATTAAAATCAGGTATTAAAGAAGCATTCCAATTTGACCGTAAATTAGTGATAGAACAAGGTGTTAATGCACGTGAAATAGAAGTTGCAGTTTTAGGCAATGACTATCCTGAAACAACATGGCCAGGTGAGGTTGTTAAAGATGTAGCGTTTTATGATTATAAATCAAAATATAAAGATGGAAAAATACAATTACAAATCCCTGCAGATTTAGATCAAGATGTACAAATGACTTTAAGAAATATGGCATTAGAAGCATTTAAAGCTACGGACTGTTCAGGTTTAGTACGTGCAGATTTCTTTGTTACTGAAGATAATCAAATTTATATTAATGAAACAAATGCAATGCCAGGTTTTACGTCTTTTAGTATGTATCCAAGTCTATGGGAAAACATGGGTCTTTCATATGCAGATTTAATTGCAAAATTAATAGATTTAGCTAAAGAAAGACACGAAGATAAAAAGAAAAATAAATATAAAATAGATTAAACGAGGTTGCTTGAAATGATTAACGTAACATTAAAACAAATTAAGGCATGGATTGATTGTGAAATAGATGAGCAATATCTTCATCAATCAATTCAAGGTGTCACAATTGATTCCAGAGCGATAAAAAAAGACATGTTATTTATACCTTTTAAAGGTGAAAACGTTGACGGTCATCGTTTCGTTGAACAAGCACTCAAAGATGGAGCAGGTGCATCATTTTATCAAAAATATGTATCACTGCCCAAGGATATAGAAGGACCTATTATATGGGTAGACGATACGTTGCAAGCATTACAAGATTTAGCTAAAGCATATTTAAAATATGTTAATCCAAAGGTCATTGCTGTGACAGGTTCCAATGGTAAAACAACAACTAAAGATATGATTGAATGTGTACTTAATACAGAGTTTAATGTGAAAAAGACACAAGGTAACTACAATAATGAGATTGGTATGCCTTTAACTATTTTAGATTTAGATAAAAACACTGATATTTCTATTTTAGAAATGGGAATGTCAGGATTCCATGAAATTGAATTATTATCTACTATTGCTGAACCAGACATTGCTGTAATTACTAATATTGGTGAGTCACATATGCAAGATTTAGGTTCACGTGAAGGCATTGCTCAAGCTAAATCAGAAATAACAATTGGCTTAAAATCAAATGGTACATTTATCTATGATGGTGATGAACCTTTGTTAAAACCGCATGTCGAACAAATTAAAGAAGCTAAATGTATTAGCATTGGGTTAGAACAAGGCAATTCATTAGTATGTAGTGTAAATGATCAAGTTGAAACAGAAGGCATTGCATTTACAATTAATCATCAACAAGAATATGAATTACCTATATTAGGTATTCATAATATGAAAAATGCTGCTATTGCCATTGCAGTAGGGCAAGAATTAGGACTTTCGTATAAAACAATTCAACACAATATCAAACGTGTTAAATTAACAGGCATGAGAATGGAACGTCATGAAACAGAACAACAAGTTACTGTCATTAATGATGCATATAATGCAAGTCCAACAAGTATGAAAGCTGCTATAGATACGTTAAGTAACATGAATGGACGAAAGATTATTGTGCTTGGTGATGTTCTTGAATTAGGTGACAATAGTCAACGTATGCATGAAGAAGTCGGAACTTATTTACAGAATAAACACATCGATCAATTAATTACATTTGGTAGTGAAGCAACATTTATACACAATACAGGTAAGTCATATGTTGATGAAGCACATCATTTTAATGATAAAGAAAAACTTATTTCTTATATGACACATATCGTTCAACCAGATGATAACGTCTTAATTAAAGGTTCAAGAGGTATGAAATTAGAAGAAGTAGTAGATGCATTAATTAAATAATGCTTTATGTTATTGTAGTAAGACTCATGTTAATTTCTCATATAATTGGGAATAACATAGTAGTCTTACTATTTTTATTTAAAAAATAAAATATATTTATGAAACGCTTCCAAATTATATAAAACACCAGTTTAAAAGGAAAAATTTCATAATAAAAGGACATGATTCACCACGATATGCCAACTGCTTTATTGCTATAATAAATGTTAGGTGGTACTATTAAGAAGTTGATAAAACATAAATGAACATATATGCAAAAAAGTATATTGAGAAATAAACATGTAAAAGGAGAATTATTTTGCAAAATTTTAAAGAACTAGGGATTTCGGATAAAACGGTTCAAACACTTGAATCTATGGGGTTTAAAGAGCCAACTCCTATCCAAAAAGATAGTATCCCTTATGCGTTAGAAGGACATGACATCCTTGGACAAGCACAAACAGGTACTGGTAAAACGGGTGCGTTTGGTATACCTTTAATTGAAAAGGTTGTTGGAGAACAAGGTGTTCAATCGTTAATTCTAGCGCCTACTAGAGAATTAGCTATGCAAGTTGCAGAGCAATTAAAAGTATTTAGTAAAGGTCAAAACGTACAAGTTGTTACGGTATTTGGTGGTATGCCAATCGAGCGCCAAATTAAAGCCTTGAAAAAAGGACCACAAATCGTAGTAGGTACACCAGGACGTGTCATTGACCATTTAAATAGACGTACATTAAAAACTAACGATATTCACACACTTATCTTAGATGAAGCGGATGAAATGATGAACATGGGATTCATCGATGATATGAGATTCATCATGGATAAAATCCCGGCTGAACAACGTCAAACGATGCTTTTCTCAGCTACTATGCCAAAAGCTATTCAAACGTTAGTACAACAATTCATGAAAACACCAAAAATTATTAAAACAATGAATAATGAAATGTCTGATCCACAAATCGACGAATATTATACAATTGTTAAAGAATTAGAAAAGTTCGATACTTTCACTAATTTCTTAGATGTACATCAACCAGAACTAGCTATTGTGTTCGGTCGTACAAAACGTCGTGTAGATGAGTTAACAAGCGCGTTACTTTCTAAAGGTTATAAAGCTGAAGGTTTACATGGTGACATTACGCAAGCTAAACGTTTAGAAGTATTGAAAAAATTCAAAAATGATCAAATTGACATTCTTGTAGCAACTGACGTAGCGGCACGTGGTTTAGATATCTCTGGCGTTAGTCATGTTTATAACTTTGATATCCCTCAAGATACTGAAAGTTACACGCATAGAATCGGACGTACTGGTCGTGCTGGTAAAGAAGGTATCGCTGTTACTTTTGTAAATCCAATCGAAATGGATTATATTCGTCAAATCGAAGATGCTAACAATAGAAGAATGACTGCTTTAAGACCACCTCATCGTAAAGAAGTATTGAAAGCACGTGAAGACGATATTAAAGAAAAAGTACAAAACTGGATGTCTAAAGACAATGAACCTCGTTTACAAAGAATTTCAACTGAACTACTTGAAGAGTACAATGATGTTGAGTTAGTTGCATCATTATTACAAGAGTTAGTTGAAGCTAATGATGAAGTTGAAGTTCAATTAACTTTTGAAAAACCACTTTCACGTAAAGGTCGTAATTCAAAAGGTAATAATAACTCTAGAAGAGGCAATAATAAACGCGGTGGCGGTAAATTTGATAACAAAAATAGACGTTCATCAAAAGGTTTTGCTTCTAAGAAAAACAATAACAAAAAATTTGACCGTAAAGATAAATCATCTCAAGGGTCAAACAAGACAATGAAAGGTCGCACATTTGCTGACCATCAGAAATAATTAATTTATCAATACTCAATATATTTGTATTAAAAATAGAGCATACATTTAGCTTCGGTTAAATGTATGCTCTATTTATTTGTTTCTAAAATATACTAAAGTAATTTGGGTTTAAAGAACGTTAATAAGTAATGAGGAGCATTTAGAAGGTAATTTGTCTATGATATAATGTGACTAAAATGAAAAGGAGCTTATTGATGGATAATACATTTCATAAAAGTCCCAGAAATACATTGACATACTATTTTTTAACTTCAGGGCTTAACTTGATTATTGAAATTATTATTTTTACAATTCTATTTTATTTATGGAATCAATTTAATTGGTGGCACTTTATCATATACATATATTTTCTTTTATGGGGGATAAGTTTAATTAGATTCTTTTACGTTCCTGTTGTAAATTATCACTTTTTATATTATCGAATTCATCATAATATTTTAGAGGTGAAGTCTACTTTTTTCTTTAAACGTCAAGACATCACTAAAGTAGAAAGACTTCAATTTTTACAAATTAGAACTAACCCACTAGCTAAATTATTTAAAATTAATGAAATTTCATTTGTTTCTGCAGGTCATTCGATTGAATTACCATTTGTTTCTGAAAAGGAAGCAGAATATATAGAAGATCAAATTTTTAGTCAATTGAGGGGAGCTGAATATGATGTTTAGCCCACAAAAATTACACCCTATTTCTTATATATCAGGCTTAATTGAAGCGTTCAAACAAAATATTATTGTAATTATTGTATTTTTAGTTTTTAACTTTAAAGACTTTGATTTTACTAATATTCGTGAGTATATTGTACCGGCAGTGTTGTTTATATTTTTCTTAATATCGTTTATTGGACAAATATTGAAAGTGTATCAGACAAGATATTGGATTGAAAATAACCACTTTATATTAACAACGGGCATATTTAACAAAGAACGTAAAGAGTTAGATATCAGTCGTATTCAATCTGTAGACACTTCACAAAGTATGATTAATCAAATAGTAGGTGGTGTGCAATTACAAATAAAAACACCAAGTGATGGTATAGAATTATCAACTATATCCAAATCACAAAGTATTGAATTAGAACATACAATCAAAAATATTCAAACTCAGTTAGATAATTCTCAGATTGAAATAGAAACAAATGATTTTCATAATACTGAAGAGAATAATGAATTACATAAGAAAGAATCATTTAATGAGGAACCCAAAAAACGTCGTGTATTTAAGTTATCAATCAGAGATTTAATTTTAATGTCATTAACAAGTGGTGCTATAGGAATCGCAATAGCAACTATTTCACCTATCATAGGTAGTGTGTCCAATATCATTCCGTGGAAAAGTATTACTGAAGAAATGACTCATTTGGCTAATGCCATTGTATTAATCGTAAGTATCATCATTGGAGTGATATTAGTTGCGAGTTATATTATAGGTGCAATTATCAATTTCATTAAATATTTCGGATATACACTAACACAAGAAAATCATCAATTGAAAATTCAATATGGTTTGTTTACTAAAAAGAACGTTACCGTACCTACAGAGCGTATTCAAGCAGTTGTCGAACATCAATCATATATTAGAAAGTTATTCGGTTTTACAGCTATACACGTATTGATTACGAGTGATTTTGAAGAGAAGATGGAAGATGATTCAACTGTAGGTGGAAATATAATGATTATTCCATTCATAAAGAGTAAAGAGGCATATAGAATCATTAAGGCATTAATTCCAGAAATGGAGTTCAAGCCTGCTCATATCGGTATGCCTTGGAGAGGTTTTCATAGACATTTTTTAATCCCTTCGTTGGTATTAATCTTAATTGGTATTATAGGACTATATTATTGGTCAGCTTGGGCTTTATTTATAGTTTGTATAATGATTTTAGCACTAATTATTGAAGCATTACTTTATATTCATTTGTCTGGATTTCAACTTGAAAATGACGAAATGACAGTACAGAAAGTGAACTTGTTTAGTATTAAAAGATACTATTTAAAATACGATAAAATTATTGGAATGGAAATTAAAACTCATCCATTTTTAATAAGAAATTATTTAGGTAATTTCAACTTCTTAATTTCTAAAGGTGCTTCAAATCAAACAATTGGATTAAAATTCTCAGATGAAAAATCAATAGAAACCCTTAAAACATGGTATGTAGGAGGTGATCAACGTGTCGAATTATAATTATATGGATGTTAATGCTAAGAAATCTATGGTTTTAGCTAATTCTATTTTGTTGATCATACTTTTTCTTATTTTGATTTGTATTCTAATTCTAAATTGGAAATTTTTACATTTAACAGATAACTGGTCAATCGCTATTGGAGGTATAACACTCTTTATTGTATGCAGTATTACAATGTTATTCGTTATACCAACATTTAGATATAAGAATTTCAGATATAAAATAAAGAATAACGAGATACATGTGAGAAAAGGGATTATCTTTATTAATACTAATATTATACCGTTTTTTAGAATTCAAAATATTGATATAAGCGAAGGCTTTATTATGAGAAAATATCAACTAGCTACAGTCACTTTATCAACAGCAGGAGGTAACTCTGAATTATTACTTATAAACAAAGAAAAAGCTGAAGAAATCAAACATTTAATTAAAGAAAGACGAAATAGTGAAAATCTAAATCAAAATGATGTAAAATTATAAGAATAGAATGATAAAAGATAACGAGGCGTCCTATGATATATGGTATTGGATTAGATTTAATAGAAATTGAGAGAATAGAAAATGTTTATAATAAGCAAAATCAAAAGTTTGTTGAACGAATTCTATCTAAAGAAGAGCAAATCAAATTTAATAGTTTTTCACAACAAAAAAGAAAAATTGAATATCTTGCGGGAAGATTTGCTACTAAAGAAGCGTTTAGTAAAGCTTTAGGAACTGGATTAGGGAAAACAATAGCATTTCATGATATCAACTGCTATAACGATTATCTAGGCAAACCATGCATAGACTATAGTGGTTTTCGAGTTCATGTGAGTATTACCCACACTGAAAATTACGCGATGAGTCAAGTTCTTTTAGAGAAACAAGATGATAATCATGATGTGTGAACTAACTCATTTGTATTTATGTTGTTAGGTTTTAAAGGAGGTAATGACATTATGTCAGAAAAATTTTACAGATCGACGTATTTAAATATAGATTTGAATGCAATCTTATCTAATTATCAAACTTTTGATAAATTGCATGCTAATAAGACTGTTATATCAGTCATTAAAGCCAATGGATATGGTTTAGGTAGTGTTAGAATTGCACAACACTTAATGGAAAATGGTGCTTCATTTTTTGCAGTTGCAACATTAGACGAAGCAATAGAATTACGTATGCATGGCATTAAAGCTAAAATTTTAATTTTAGGAGTAATTCCGCCTAAAGATATTAATAAAGCTATCCAACACCGTGTCGCATTGACAGTCCCTTCAAAATCTTGGTTAAAAGAATCCATTAAGAACATATCAGATGAAAATGAGAAAGCACTTTGGTTACATTTAAAACTTGATACAGGTATGGGTAGACTAGGTATGAAAGATGTTGAAGAATACAAAGAAGTTGTAGATATTATTAGTAAATATGACCAACTTGTATTTGAAGGTGTATATACTCATTTTGCATGTGCTGATGAACCTGGAGACGATATGGCTACACAATATCAAAAATTCAAAGAACTTGTAGAACAAGTAGAAAAACCACATTATATACACACACAAAATTCAGCAGGTTCTCTATTAATGGATGGTCAGTTCTGTAATGCGATTCGTTTAGGTATATCACTATACGGATATTATCCTTCTGAATATGTGAAAGAAAACGTTAAAGTACATTTGAAACCAAGTGCACAATTAGTGAGTGAAATTGTACAAACAAAAACATTGAATGTTGGTGATTCTGTAAGTTATGGCAGTACTTATACTGCAACGGAACCAACGAGAATAGCTGTATTACCAATTGGCTATGCAGATGGTTATTTACGTTCTATGCAAGGGTCATATGTCAATGTGAACGGTCAACAATGCGAAGTAATAGGAAGAGTATGTATGGATCAAACGATGGTCAAAATTCCAGATACAGTAAAAGTCGGAGATAAAGTAATTCTGTTAGATAACCATGTAGATACAGAACAATCTGTTGAAGCATTAGCTAAGCAGCAAAATACAATAAATTATGAAGTTCTATGCAATTTATCAAGACGATTACCACGCATTTATCACATAGAAGATAATACAGAGATATCTAATGAATTATTAAAATAAGTATAGTCACTGATTTCAAAATTTGTTATTATTAAGTTAAATTAAGAAATCTTAATAATGCAACTTTTGGAATCAGATGGAGGTTCTTTGTATGTTATCTTTTAATCAAAATAGAAGTTACAGTTTAGAGCAATCTTTAAAAGAAGGTTATGCACAAATGGCTGATTTAAATCTCTCCCTAGCAACCGAAGCTTTTCCTATTGAATGTGAAGCGTGCGATTGCAATGAAACATATTTAACTTCTAATGCTAAGAATGAATGATTAGAAGAGGAGACGTTTATCTAGCGGATTTATCGCCTGTTCAAGGGTCAGAACAAGGGGGAGTGAGACCCGTAGTCATTATTCAGAATGACACAGGTAATAAATATAGTCCCACTGTAATTGTAGCTGCAATTACTGGAAGGATTAATAAAGCTAAGATACCTACACATGTTGAGATTGAAAAGAAAAAGTACAAACTTGATAAGGATTCAGTCATTTTACTAGAACAAATTCGTACTTTAGATAAAAATCGTTTGAAAGAAAAACTCACATATTTGTCTGATAACAAAATGAAAGAAGTAGATTACGCCCTAGACATCAGTCTAGGTTTACATAATTTCAATCATTCTAAGACATAATTAATTGTATGTATTATTCCAATACAAATAAAATAATGAGATCAAAGACAATAACTTTATAATAATTACAACTGCTTAAATATATATAAATAGATTTATTTATAACGTTGAGCATTTAGTTTTTAACATTTTATGAGCAATGATAGTTATTTCGAAGTATTATTTATTATAAAAGGATGTCTTAAGTTTTACGGCTTTAGGTATTCCATTCCTAAAGTCTTTTTTAGATGTATCGAGGTTTTAGTCTTTTTTACTAATTATAAAGAAAGATATTTTGATTGAACGTTAGAAACTGAGCGTTGAAGTCGTATTGAGGAGGCAAAATCGTGGAAGAATTTAAAAAAGATTATAAAAAATTGATTGATGAAAGTTTAAGCACGAATAATAAAACTCAATTAATAAAAAAGTGTGAAGAGTTTACTAATGAAGTTATAAAAAAGGACATTTTGCCAGAAGATATTGTTGAAATACATAAAAATTATATATCTTCATTAAACGTTACTGATCACGAAGCGCTTGATACTTTAGATGTCCTTCAAGAAGTAGTTAAAGGATTTGGTTACAGTTATAGAGATTATCAAAAATTAGTAAACAAACTTCAATACCACGATAAAGAAATAGATCTAGCTTCTAGACTTCAACAAACTATGTTGAAAACAGATATTCCTCAATTCGATAGTATTCAAATTGGTGTAATATCAGTTGCAGCTCAAAAGGTAAGTGGAGATTATTTTAACTTAATAGATCACAATGATGGTACTATGAGTTTTGCAGTTGCAGATGTCATTGGAAAAGGTATACCGGCTGCTTTAGCAATGAGTATGATAAAGTTCGGTATGGACTCATATGGACATTCTCAATTGCCAAGTGAAGGGTTAAAGAGGCTCAATAGAGTTGTCGAAAAAAACGTCAACCAAAATATGTTTGTTACAATGTTCTATGGTTTGTATGAAGAAATGAACCATTTATTATATTGCAGTTCAGCTGGTCATGAACCAGGTTATGTATATAGAGCCGAAACTGAAGAGTTTCAAGAAATTGAAGTAAGAGGCCGTGTTTTAGGTGTTAATCAACAAACTAGATATAGTCAGCAGGAAATACCAATCTATATTGATGATTTGGTGATTATATTTACTGATGGAGTCACAGAAGCAAGAAATAAAGAAGGCGAATTCATCCAGAAAGATACTTTATTAAATTTAATCAAGAAATATAAACATATGCACCCTCAAGATATTGTTCAAATTATTTATGAAGCAATATTAAAAGTACAAAATCCTAATAAAAAAGATGATATGACTATTTTAATTATTAAAAGAGTAAATTAATTTTTATTTTATGATTAAGCAACGTTGACTTTGGGTATAATTATTCTTGAATAGTAAACTAGAAGATTTGAAATATAATTAGGAGTGTAACCAAATGAATCTTAATATAGAGACTGTCACACATGATACATATTATGAAGTTAAAGTTGGCGGAGAATTAGACGTTTATACAGTACCTGAGTTAGAAGAAGTGTTAGTACCAATGAGACAGGAAGGTACAAACGATATTCATGTAAATTTAGCAAATGTTAGTTATATGGACTCAACAGGTTTGGGTCTTTTTGTAGGCACACTTAAAGCATTAAATCAAAACGGTAAAGATTTATATATTTTAGGCGTTTCTGACCGTATAGGAAGATTGTTTGATATTACCGGATTAAAAGATTTAATGCATGTTAATGAAGGAACGGAGGTAGAGTAACATGCAATCTAAACAAGATTATATTGAAATGCGGTTACCAGCTTCTGCCGAATATGTAAGTTTAATTAGATTAACATTATCTGGAGTGTTTACTAGAGCAGGTGCATCATATGATGATATAGAAGATTCAAAAATTGCTGTAAGTGAAGCAGTTACGAATGCAGTCAAACATGCATATAAACATAATCCCGAAACAGGCATGATTAATTTGTGCTTTGAAGTCTTTGAAGATAAAATTAAGATTGTGATTTCAGATCAAGGTGAAAGCTTTGATTATGAGATAACTAAATCTAATTTAGGGCCTTATAATGATAACGAAAATATAGATTTCTTACGTGAGGGTGGATTAGGATTATTCTTAATCGAGTCACTAATGGATGAAGTAACTGTTTACAAAGAGTCTGGTGTTACTATAAGTATGATTAAGTATATAAAAAAAGAGCAGGTGCGAAATAATGACGAAAGAGTCGAAATCAGTTAATGATGTATCACCTGAACAGATTAACCAATGGATTAAAGAACACCAAGAAGACCAAAATAGCGGAGCTCAAGATAAGTTAGTAAGGCACTATCGTAAACTAATTGAATCATTAGCTTATAAATATTCTAAAGGTCAATCACATCATGAAGATTTAGTTCAAGTGGGAATGGTTGGTTTAATAGGTGCTATAAATAGATTTGATTTGTCATTTGATCGAAAATTTGAAGCATTCCTAGTGCCAACTGTTATTGGTGAAATAAAAAGATATTTAAGAGACAAAACATGGAGTGTTCATGTACCTAGACGTATAAAAGAAATAGGTCCACGCATAAAGAAGGTAAGTGATGAACTTACAAATGAATTAGAACGTTCACCTTCAATAAGTGAAATTGCTGCTCGTTTGGAAGTTACAGATGAAGAAGTACTTGAAGCTATGGAAATGGGCCAAAGCTATAATGCATTAAGTGTAGACCATTCAATTGAAGCGGACAAAGACGGGTCTACAGTTACCTTATTAGATATTATGGGTCAACAAGATGATAATTATGATCTTACAGAAAAGCGCATGATACTTGAAAGAATTTTACCAATATTATCTGACAGAGAGAAAGAAATCATTCAGTGTACATTCATTGAAGGATTAAGTCAGAAAGAAACTGGTGAGCGTATAGGACTAAGCCAAATGCATGTGTCTAGATTACAGCGAACTGCAATTAAAAAGTTGCAAGAAGCAGCTAAACAATAAATATTTAAAAATAGTTAACATTAATATTTATAAGGTTATTATTTCTTTAGTCAGAAGCTACACAATAATGTGAGGTACTGTTGAAGAAATAGTAATCTTATTTTTGTTTTTATACTTATAATACTTGATAATAAGAGTATTAGTATTAATAATTACAGAAAGCAACTATGTTAAAATAAAAAGATAAATTAAAGAAAAAGTGTGGTAGAACTATGGACAATCATTTAATAAAATCAATTATTGAAAAATATAATTTTTCAGAAAAACAAATCACTTCAGTATTAAAACTTTTAGAAGATAAAAATACCGTTCCGTTCATTGCGAGATATCGTAAAGAACAAACTGGTGGTTTAGATGAAGTAGAAATTAAACAAATATCAGATGAATATCAATACATGGTCAATTTACAAAAAAGAAAAGAAGAAGTTATTCATAGTATTGAGCAACAAGGTATGCTAACTAATGAATTAAAAAACAATATTCTTAAACAAACTAAATTACAACGTGTTGAGGATTTATATAGACCTTATAAACAAAAGAAAAAAACACGTGCCACTGAAGCGAAAAGAAAAGGTTTAGAACCTTTTGCTACTTGGTTGTTACAGCCTAAACTAAATGAAAATGTTGAATCAAAAGCTCAAATGTTTATTAATGAAGAAATAAAAGGCGTTGAAGAAGCTATTCAAGGTGCACAAGACATCATTGCAGAGCAAATTTCTGACAACCCTAAATATCGTTCAAGAATATTAAAAAATGTATATCAACACGGACAAATCGTAACTACTAAAAAGAAAAAAGCTGAAGATGAAAAAGAAATATTCTCTATGTATTATGATTATGCAGAACCGATTAAAAAGATAGCTAATCATAGGGTTTTAGCCGTTAATAGAGGAGAAAAAGAAAAAATATTATCTGTAAAAATAGAATTTGATACAGAACAAGTAGAAAAAGACATCGAAAAACAAGAAATAAAAAGTGAAAATGAAGCGACAGAAATTGTAAGAAATGCAATTAAAGATAGTCTCAAGAGATTAATAATGCCTTCTATTGAACGAGAAATCAGAGGCGATTTAACAGAAAAAGCTGAAAACCATGCTATAAATGTTTTCAGTGAGAATTTAAGAAACTTACTATTACAACCGCCGATGAAAGGGAAGCAAATACTAGGTGTAGATCCAGCTTTTAGAACTGGATGTAAACTAGCGGTTATTAATCCATATGGCACATTTGTAGCTAAGAATGTGATATATCCACATCCTCCAGTGAATAAAATTGAACCAGCTGAAAAAATAGTAGTAAAAATGATTAATGATTATGATGTTCAATTAATTGCAATTGGAAACGGTACGGCTAGTAGAGAAACAGAACAATTCATCGCTAATGTAATTAAGAAATATAATCTTAATGTGCAATTTATTATAGTAAATGAAGCAGGTGCGTCAGTATATTCAGCATCAGAAATTGCGCGTGCAGAATTTCCTGATTTCCAAGTTGAAGAAAGAAGTGCCGTTTCAATAGGAAGAAGGGTACAAGATCCTTTAAGTGAATTAGTCAAAATAGATCCAAAATCAATAGGGGTAGGTCAATATCAACATGACGTGAACCAAAAAGAATTAGAGAAAGCACTAACATTTGTTGTCGAAACAGCAGTAAACCAAGTTGGCGTAGATGTTAATACGGCTTCACGTTCATTATTACAATATGTATCAGGACTTTCATCACAAATTGCACAAAATCTAATAGAATATAGAGAAGAAAATGGCGCCATTAAACATCATAAAGATATTGCTAAAGTTAAGCGTCTAGGTGCCAAGACATTCGAACAAAGTATAGGTTTCATGAGAATTGTAGATGGTTCAGAACCGTTAGATAATACATCTATCCATCCAGAAAGTTATGAAGTAACATATGAATTACTAAACCAATTAAATCTTAAAGTTGAAGATGTAGGTAGTGAAACATTAAAAAGCACATTAGATTCAATTGATGTACATGAAATTGCTGATCAATTAAATATAGGTATACCAACTTTAGAAGATATTATAAAATCTTTAAAAGCACCAAATAGAGATCCACGTGATGAATTTGAAACACCAATTTTAAAATCAGATGTTTTATCAATAGAGGATCTATCAGAAGGAATGAAACTCAGTGGAACTGTTAGAAATGTTGTAGATTTTGGAGCATTTGTTGATATTGGCGTCAAACAAGACGGACTTGTCCATGTCTCAAAACTATCAAAAAAATTCGTGAAGAACCCTATGGACATCGTAAGTGTAGGAGATATTGTCGATGTTTGGATACTTAGCATAGATACACAAAAAGATAAAGTTTCATTGACGATGATTAATCCATATGAATGATCAGGAATTACAAAGTTTAGTATGTGATATTTCCTTAAGATATTTTAAAATCCCATTTAAGCATAATGCGTATTTTAATAAACGCTTAAGGACAACTGGCGGTAGATATTTACTAAAAACACATGATATAGAAATTAATCCAAAACAATATGAGCATTATGGTAAAAAAGCCATTATCGATATTATAAAACATGAACTTTGTCATTATCATTTGCATATTTTAGATAAAGGTTATAAACATAAAGATCGAGACTTTAAAAATTTAAGTGCAAAAGTTGGTGCACCAAGATATTGCAGTCCAACTCAATCATATGAAGCACGTGCTAACTATGAATATATTTGTACTAATTGTGGTACAAAATATTTAAGAATAAAAAAAGTAAATATAAGTATCATGAGATGTGGCAAATGCGGTGGAAAATTAAGGTTAAATAGAAAAAAGGTTAATTAAATCATTATAAATCTAAGAGTAAATAGATATGAATTTGAGGGAGAGTACTATTAAGAAAATTAATTAAGTGCTCTCTCTTTATATTTCAAATAAGTATTGACATTACTTTTACAATGATTTATTATAAATAGCGTTGCATTAATAAATTAGCAAACATTACAAGATAATTAATTTTATTAATTTAATGTTAAAAAGTTATTGACATCGTTTAATAAATGATTTACAATTTATTATGCTATTGAGAAATCGATAAACTTTTGAATGCGTTTTGCCAGCGGTCGTGGCGGAATGGCAGACGCGCTAGGTTGAGGGCCTAGTGGGAGAAATCCCGTGGAGGTTCAAGTCCTCTCGGCCGCACCAAAATAACTTTTGAAATTATATATGCGGGTGTAGTTTAATGGCAAAACCTCAGCCTTCCAAGCTGATGTTGTGGGTTCGATTCCCATCACCCGCTCCATGATTTATTT
>NZ_JBXVVK010000013.1:0-80165 GCF_057219715.1 Staphylococcus sp. 510
TGTATCATCACTTGTTACTGGATTGACAGTTGGTACAGATGGTGCTGTTGTATCTGTTACTTCAGTTGTCGCAACATCAGATTTATTACCAGCTTTATCTGTAGAAGTCACTGGTAACTCTTCTCCACCTTTTAAGTCTTCATCAGTAGGAATATTGATAACATAATTGCCATCTGCATCCGTTGTACCAGTAGCTGTATTTCCATCTGGGAACGTTACTGTTACTGTTGAACCTGGTTCCGCATGACCTGTAATTGTTGTATCTTCACTTGTTACTGGATTAATTGTTGGTACTGTCGGTGCCGTTGTATCTGTTACTGTCGTAGTCGCTGCACCAGATTGGTTACCTGCGCCATCTGTTGATGTCACTGGTAATGCTTCTCCACCTTTTAAATCTTCATTGGCAGGGATATCAATTGTATAATTACCGTCGCCATCTGCTGTCGCATTCGCTGTTGTACCATCTGGGAATGTTACTGTTACTGTTGAATTTGGCTCTGCTTTACCTGTGATTGTTTTGTCTTCACTTGTTACTGGGTTGATGGTTGGTACTTCAGGCGGTGTTTTATCTAATACTGTTGTACCAGCATCGACTGACACATTACCTGCTGCATCTGTTGCAACTACACTTAATTCTTCATCACCTTTTAAGTCTTCAGAATCTGGAATACCAATTGTGTAATTACCCGAAGCATCTGCTGTCGCTGAAGCCTTTGTACCATCTGGGAATGTTACTGTTACTGTTGAGTTTGGTTCTGATGTACCAGTAATTGTTTTATCTTCACTTGTTACATCATTAATTACAGGTTCTTTTGGTGCTGTAACATCTACAACTGTTGTATTTGCAGCCGTCGATGTGTTTCCAGCTTTATCAGTTGAAGTAACGCCTAGTGTTTCGCCACCTACTAAATCAATATTGGTAGGTACAGCCACTCGATAACTACCATCTGTTGCTGTAATGGCTTGAACTTTAGTCCCATCTGGGAATGTTACTGTTACTGTTGAGTTTGGTTCTGCTTTACCTGTGATTGTTTTATCTTCACTTGTTACTTGATTGACCGTTGGTTGATTTGGTGCTGTCGTATCTGTCACAGTCACGTTTGAATCAACTGATTTATTGCCTGCAGCATCTTTAGCTGAAGCTTTAATTGTTTCGCCACCAGTAAAGTCTTCATTAGCAGGAATATTAACAGTATAATTACCTGATGCATCCGCAGTTGTAACTTGCGTAGTGCCGTCTGGGAATGTAACTGTTACTGTTGAATTCGGTTCTGCTTTACCTGTAACCGTTGTATCATCACTAGTTACCGGGTTAATCACTGGCGCATCTGGTGCTGTTGCATCTGTCACTGTTACTTTTGGTGAAACCGCACTTGTTTTACCATTTTTAGTTGCAGTTGATGTTAATTGAGTTCCTGCAGCTAAAGGTTTTGATAAAGTTAACGTACCAGTTGTACTGTTTGCACCTAATGTAACTGTACCAATGACATTGTTATTACTATCTTTTACTGTCACTGTTGAACCAGCAGTACCATGAACGCCAATAGTCGTGTCGTTATCATCGACAGGATCCACTAATGGTGCTGGAACAATAGTATTATCTACAATATTAAATGTATTTGTTTCATCATTATCATAATTTGGTGCATCAATAGCAATTGTGTATTGACCAGCAGCTGATTTTGGAATCGTTACAGCAAATGTACCATCACTATTAACAGTAGACGTACCAATAACTTGACCCGCTGAATTTATGACTTTAGCAGTTTGTGTACCTGCATTTGGTTTTAACGTTACTGAACCACTAACTTTAGTGTCATTAATCGTAATATCTGCAGCATTAGGTTGACCTACTAATGGTGATGTATGATATGTTTTCACTTCGTCTCCATCATTTTTAGTATCGCCATCTGTGTCTGCATTATTGGCATCAGTTAATGATACTTCTCTTTCATAACGATCTAATAAGCCATCTTTATCATAGTCTTGTAATTCTAACGAAGATGTACCTAATGTGTTATTAATTAATTTACCAGCATTATCTGTAAGGTAGCCAGCAAATGTAAAATCTTCAACTTGGTCAGTTGTAGAACTAATTAAATTACCTTTGGCATCATATTGTGCATCTTTAGTTAAAATATTATTGGGACTTTGGTTTAATTTAATAACGATTCTCATACCTACTGTTTCAGGTAAACCATTATTAAATTCGATTAATTTATTTAAATCACTTGCTGTAATCGTACCATTACCATTGGCATCGATAGATAAATCAGCTACTTTGTTAGCAGCATTATATGTTTTATCAAAACCTTTTAATCCATCATAATCATATTTATCTAATTCAACACTTTGAATAAATGGAATTAAATCTTTATCAATTTGATAATTGTAGCTCCATTGTTTATTTTGAGCGCCACCATATCCGAAGATACCATTTTTGATAACTTGTTGGTCAACGATAATTGCGCCATTGTCGCCTACTTTAGTGTCTAAACTAGCCGTAGCACTACTTGCTTTAAAATCATTTGAGTTTGCTGTTGAAGTATTATTGTTTAAATCAACTAAATCTTTATCTGCATCTGTAAGGAAGTAACCACTGCTTTCAGACGTACGAATAATTGTATTATTAGAAGAATCTCTAACATAAATTTGATAATTTAATTTATTATCAGATAAATCTCCTGCATTATTTAAAATATTACTCACAGTATCATCTAATTCAATTTTACCGCCTGATGCAGTTTTAGTTGCTAAAATTTCTGCACCACCAAATAATCCACCGCTAGCTCGAATATAATTCACTTCCCAAATATTAGAAGGTGTACCGTCATCATTTTTTAATCTTGTAAATTGAACCGGTGTATTACTTCCAGCTGGGTTAACTGATATTTTCGTTACATGATCAGCAATTTTAGAGTCTAAGTTTAAGTCGATTTTATATCTTGTTCCTGAGTTAGCACCCGACATATAAGCATCAATATTAAATGGAATTGATGTACTATTTTTAACAGCATCTGAATTTAATGCTTCTGGGTCAAACACTAATGACGCAAATGTATAGTTATCTGATGTCGCTAATAATTTTTGAACATCTTGATCAGGGGATGTTACAGCTGCTGCCAACATTCTAGGTGTAGCCATTGCACGCATAAACGTTCTAGTTTTAGGTGGCGTAGCTAATGTTTCTGTACTCTTCTGTTTGTTTGCCATTTCAGTTAATGCAGCTTGTAAAACGGCTTGATTAATTTCTTCGTCTGTTGCTTTATTGAAATCAACATCTGTATTATTTAAAATTTCTTTAGCTTCTGTTTTAGACACTTGATCATTTAAGAATGATTGAACAGCTTGTTCTTTATTATCTGATGCTGCTAATTGTTTACCAAGTTCTGTATCCACTTTATTTTCATATGTTGTAGTTTGTGGCTCATTAACTTTTTCTGTTGAACTTGCTTTCTTTGATGTATTAGCAGTTTCCTTAGTTGATGTTGTTTGCTTTTCTTGAGATGAATTGTCTGTTGTTGAATTTTCATTTGTTGATTGGTCTTGTGAGGAAGTTTCTTTAGTTGTAGAGGCCGACTTATTATCTGTTGATTGAGTTTCTTTAGTAGTCGTTGTTTCTGTAGTTGGTTCTTCTGATATTTTACTTTCTTCTGCAGTTGTTGTTTTGTCATCGTTATTCTTGTCAGTCGTTGAAGAAGCATCTGATTTTTCATCAGTTACTGATGTAACACCTTTATTATCTTCAGTCGTTGTTGATGTTTTATCATTTGTTTTATTAATTGTGTCTTGTTCTATATTAGAGGAGTCTTTTGTTGTTTGATTTGAAGAAGCTTTTTCTGTGTTTGCTTGTTCGGTATTTTGTGTCTCTTCCGTATTAGATTTTTCTGTTTGACTAGTATCTTGAGTCGTTGCTGTCGTTTGATCAGCATGATTAGCTTCTTCTGACACATTTGTAGTTGCTTTGTCAGTTGCTTGATCCTCTGTACTAGCTGTTTCGTTAGTATTAGTCAGTTCGGTTATATCGACAGGTTCACTTTTATCTTTATTGCCGTCGTTATTTTGTGACGATGCATTATCTAATTCATCTGCTCTCGCTACATTTCCTACGCCAAATACTAATGTCGCACCTATTAATAACGATGCAGTACCTACCGTAAATTTTCTAATTGCATATTTGTTTAATTTGTTTGGTAAAAAGCTTTGTCTATTCTTCATTCATGAATCACCTCATATATTTTTCACAACTTTAACATTGTACGTACATATAATACTTAATTGATTGAAAATTTACAAATGTTGCAAAACCATATATATCCACGCTTTATATTCAAAAGTAAATAGAATTATTATTACCTAAAAACGAAAAAGTATTTATTCTTTTTTAGAAATAAAATCACAACTCTTAGCAAATCGACATAAATAAAACATTTGTTTGCAAATTATTTGGAACTCAATTCAATTTGTCGTTACATTTAATAATCAATTAATATTTCAGAAATTAAATTTTATGATGTTATATGCATAAAATAATAAAGTTGTGCTTTCGTATATTTCTATTAACCGAATTCATTAATAATAAACCCGAATATTCATATTTAATTTTTAATCTCCTCATTCGTTAATTTAAAATTCCATGATATTTTGTTTATACATTTTAACTATCATTTCATCCTAAAAAGTAACCCAGGACATTAATCCTGGGTTGCTTTATTGATATTTTCAGTTATTTTATTTTCTAATATCTTGAATATGGGACATTTGTTTCAATCGTGTTTCTGCAAAATGTTGTGACGCTTCTAATGGTGTTTTATGTTGTTCTTTGGCGATATCAAAGATATGTTTCACAATTTTATCTATACCTTCAATACTTTCCTTAGCACGCGTTTCATTATATCCATTCAACTCATCAGCAGTGTTGATTACACCACCACTATTCACAATATAATCTGGTGCATATAATATACCTTTTTCTTCTAACATTTGACTATGTTTGTTTTCATCTTTTAATTGGTTATTTGCTGAACCACAAATCGCTTTAACTTTTAATTGAGGAATTGTATCGTCATTTAATATACCACCGAGTGCACATGGCGCGAAGATATCCGCTTCTACTGAAAAGATATCATCTGGTTCAACAAATGTCGCATTAAACTCATCTACTGCACACTGTGCATTATCTTTATTAATATCAGTAACAATCAACTTAACACCATCTTCATGTAAAAGACGACAAAGTTCATAGGACACGTGTCCTACACCTTGAACTGCTACGGTCTTACCTTCAAGAGATTCACCATTAAATTGTTCTAAAGCCGTACGCTTCATAGCAATATATATACCATAAGCTGTCATAGGACTTGGATTACCTGCTGAGCCGAACGACTTACTTGTACCACAAACATAAGGTGTTTCTTTATGAATAAGGTTCATTTCATGCTCTGATGTACCTACATCTTCAGCTGTATAATAACGACCATTTAATGTATGAACATAACGCCCTAATGCTCTATAGAATGCTTCTTCATCTTCTTTATTAGGTGATCCCATCACTACTGTCTTACCTCCACCAAGGTCTAAGCCAGCTGCAGCATTTTTATATGTCATTCCACGTGCTAAATTCATAGCATCCTCAATTGCTTCTTCTTCTGATGCATAATCATTTCTCACGCGGCAACCACCTAATGCTGGTCCAAGCGTTGTATCATGAATACAAATGATTGCCTTTAGACCCGTTGATTGATCTTGGCAAAATACTATTTGTTCATAATCTTCTTGTTCCATTGTTTCAAAAATCATTCAAATACTCCTCCCATAAAATTAATCTACATTATTCGCATACCCTGACAATATGGGAATAATCTCGATTTGAAACACGCACAATATTAGCTAAATTATGAATTATAAGAAAATTTTTTCGTCTTTATGTTTACATTAAAAAACTGAGACAATTCAACATGTCTCAGTCACTATTTATATTTCATATCTTCAAATTGCCAATATTTTAAATGCTATTTATTGTAGTCTGCGAAATATGAGTGTACATATGTTTCTGTTTTTTCTTGTACTTCACAATAAACTTCTACTGTAAAATTGCCTGGTGCTTTAAAGTAAAAAGTATATGTTGCATGCGCCATTTCAGGATCCCATACTTCATACCCGTCATTTTTTAAGATTTGATGTATACGATCCACCTCTTCTTTACTTTCTTGCGGGAAACCAATATGGCATGTATCTGGATAATTTATATTTTCTCCTTCTATTAAATTAAACAGAAATCCATCTTCGTCATTCATAGCTGCAAACATATTGCCAGCACTACCAATACAAACTAAATCGAAATACTTTTCAAAAAATGCTCGCGTTGTTTTTACATCGTTGACCGTTATATTAATATGATTAATTTTCATAATTCAGACCTTCTTTTTCTTTATTTTATTTCTTACGTTCAATTTCATTATCTAAAATAGCTGTTGTTGCTTTTAGAAACGACTGAATGGTTTCCATTTGCTCTGCCGTATATTGATTTGTCAGTTCAGTCATATGTTGATTCAATGTTTCATAAACGTGTTGTACTTCTGATTTATCTTCATACTGTGGAACAATCATAATACTTCGACGATCTTTAGGATGACGCTCACGTTTAACATAGCCTGCTCTTTCTAATCGATCGACCAATGCTGTAACACTTCCCGTTGTAAGTCTAACTCTTCTACCTAATTCACCAGCAGTGATAGGCCCCGTCTCACTTAACATATCAATCGTAGTCCAATCATGGTTATATACATCTAATTGTTCTGCAATTTTATGTTGGTATAAAACAACTCGCCGTCCTAAATCTCTAAATGAAGTCACCATATCATCATGTTTAACATCATTTTGATTGTTATCATCATTCATTTTTAAACCACCTCTATTTACCTTGATTATCAATATATTCGATTATCTAACTACTTTAACACAATTCAGATTCTAATGAAAGATTCTTAACTTTATTTATGTAATTGCTCAAAAAAGGCCTAGGGACAACTCCCTAGACCTTAAAAATAGTGATAGCATTAGTTTAATGTATCAAGTGCTTGTTTTAAATCATTGACTAAATCATCTGTGTCTTCAATACCAATTGATAAACGGATTAATCCATCTGTGATACCCTCTTTAGCGCGTACATCTGCTGGAATAGATGCATGTGTCATTAATGCAGGAACTGATATTAAACTTTCTACTGCTCCTAAACTTTCAGCTAACGTGAAATATTGCGTGGCATGAATCACTTGTTTCGCAGCTTCTGTGTCTTTCACTTCAAATGCAATAACGCCTGTATGTCCATCTGCTTGTGCAGCATGAATATCATAGTTTAAGTGACTTTTAATACTTGGATGGAATACTTTTTGTACACTATCGTGAGACTGTAACATATCAATCACTGCTTCTACGTTACGATTAATTTGTTCCATACGTAAACCTAACGTCTTGATTCCTCTTACTAATAAGTAGCTATCCTGTGGTCCAAGCACACCACCAGTTGAATTTGAGATAAAGCCTATACGTTCTCCTAATTCATCGTCTGCAGTCACTACTAATCCTGCAACTACATCACTATGTCCACCAATATATTTAGTAGCAGAATGTAAAACTATATCAATACCAAAATCTAATGGATTTTGATAATAAGGTGTCATAAATGTATTATCTACTACAGAAATAAGGTTATGTTTTTTAGCAATCGCTACAGCACCTTTAATATCTGTCACACGTAATAATGGATTAGAAGGCGTTTCGATATATAACATTTTTGTTTCTGGTTTAATATATTTCTCAACATTTTCAATATTGGTTGTATCTACAAAATCTACGTCTAATCCGAAGCGTGTAAATACTTTTGTTAAAGCGCGGTACGTACCACCGTATACATCTGAATTTAAAATAAGGTGGTCTCCTTTATCTAATAACATAATCACTGCACTAATAGCTGCCATGCCTGAACCAAATGCGAAACCATGTTTACCATGTTCTAAGTCTGCAATAACATTTTCTAAAGACGCACGTGTTGGATTGGCAGTACGTGAATATTCATAACCTTGGCGTAAATCTCCGATATCGTCTTGTAAATATGTACTTGTTTGGTAAATTGGAGTCGTTACAGCACCTGTATAATCATCTGTTGTATGTCCGCCATGTATCATTTGTGTTTTTTTATTCATTATTCTCATTCTCCTTATAACTAAATATTTGTTTTGACATGTATCGGTCGCTACCATCAGGGAATATCGTCACGATAATCCCTTTATCTATTTGTTTTTTTAATTCAAGTGCACCTTGAAGTGCAGCGCCGGATGAGCTACCTACTAGTAACCCTTCTTGTTTAGCGATGGCTTTTACATTATCAAAGGCATGTTGATCACTAATTGTAAAAATACCTTCTACTAATGATTTCTCTAGAAAGCTAGGCCATTTTTCTGAACCAATACCTTCTGTGGCATGCGTATGACTTGGACCGCCATTTAATATCGACCCCTCAGGTTCGACGATATAATTTTTAACACCTAATGGTTGTAAGTGTCTCGCGACGCCTGTAAATGTACCGCCCGAGCCAGCACCAGCAACAAAGTAATCAATATGATTTAGTTCATCTGTTAACGCTTTACCTAATTTATGAGTATAGGCATCTGGATTATGTGTTGTTTCAAATTGATTCATATAAATCGATTGCGTGTCTTCAGCATACTGTCGGGCAACTTGTTGTGCACCTATCATGCCTTCAGCTTTTACAGTTCTTTTAACATCAGCACCTAAAGCACGCATAATTGATATTTTCTCTTCGGAAAAGCCTTCTGGTGCAAATATCACGCAATTAAGTTGGTAACGATTGGCAGCTATTGCTAAACCAATCCCTGTATTACCAGCTGTAGCTTCTACAATGGTATCACCGCGATGTAGACGCCCCTCTTCAATCGCTTGTTCAACTAAATACTTTCCTAGTCGGTCTTTTACACTTCCGCCTGGATTAAATTGTTCGAGTTTCGCATAGATTTTTACGTCTTCATCACTAAAACTCTCTAATAACACGAGTGGTGTCTCTCCTATTAAGTCATATGCAATCATATTCTATATATTCAATCATCCTTTATTCAGTGGAAAATTGAACATTCCCTTCTTTCTCAAATGGATTAATTAATTCTTATTTAACAGGTATGAATTATAAAGGATTGTACACAAATTTGCAATTTCATAGTTTATAAATTTTTATATTTTTTTACATCATTATTTTTAAATTCAATCAAATGTGTCATCTACTTTATTCTGTTATGATAATGATAATACCGTTCATACAATACAAGTAAAGGAGTTCACAATAAGATGTCAAATAAAGACTTATCATTATCTGTATTCACTAAAGAAAATTATAAAAACTTGAGCCATACAGCGACTAATTTTAGAAATTCAATGTACGATGAATTAGAAGTTAATAAAGGTCGCTTTAAAAATTGTAATTTTGATGAAGGTATTTTCAAAAATATTAATGCTATTTCTAACAGTAAAGTGGTTAATAGTAGTATGAATGATTGTATTTTTGAACAAGTGAATTTTTATAAAAACCTCTTCAAAAAAATCTCTTTTGAAAATACAACATTTGATGAAACAACGATCAATAATACAACATTCCAAGATGTTGTATTCGACGGAAATACTTTTAGCGACGTTAAAATCACAGATACTGTATTTAAAAATGTTGTTTTTAAAAAGACAGAAATTAGCAATTCAACATTTGAAAATATCAAATTAAAACATTGTATCTTTGATCATGTCACATTTAAAAATTGTAGTCTTCCTAAAAACATTGAAGAAGAATTAAAAAAACAAAATGTTGTTTTCGAAAATATTCAATAGATCATTAAACCTGTTTACTTTGACTCAACCATGATGTCTAAGTACACTTTTTTATTGATGATTCAGTATGATGAATGCGTTATTGAATGTTTAAGAGACTATTTTCATGGATATAAGCATACAAACTTAGGAAAGAAGGAATATAAATGACTCAAGATTCTAGTCAATTAAGTAAAGCACCAACTCCTGACAAAGCGGAGGATAATGCATTTTTCCCTTCACCATATTCATTAAGTCAATATACAGCGCCTAAAACAGATTTTAATGGTGTTAATCATAAAAATGCTTATACCGGTGGCAAATGGAAAGTATTAATGATTGCCGCTGAAGAACGTTATGTATTATTAGAAAACGGTAAAATGTTTTCAACAGGAAATCATCCAGTTGAAATGCTATTACCGTTACACCATTTAATGGAAGCAGGCTTCGATGTAGATGTCGCTACATTAACTGGTTACCCTGTCAAACTAGAGCACTGGGCAATGCCTACGGAAGATGAAGCAGTACAAGAAACATATAATAAGCTAAAAGAAAAATTAAAACAGCCTAAAGTATTATCTGAAGTCATCAAAAATGAACTTGGCCCTGATTCAGATTATATTTCACTCTTTATCCCTGGTGGACATGCCGCTGTTGTTGGCATTTCTGAAAGTGAAGATGTTCAACAAGCTTTAGATTGGGCATTAGATTATGATAAATTTGTTATCACATTATGTCACGGCCCGGCAGCATTATTATCTGCTGGATTAAATAGAGATAAATCTCCATTTGAAGGATATTCTGTATGTGTCTTCCCAGATGCATTAGATGAAGGCGCAAATATCGATATCGGTTATTTACCTGGTAAACTTAAATGGTTAGTCGCTGACTTATTGACTAAACAAGGACTTCAAGTTGTAAATAAAGAAATGAGTGGCCAAACTCACCAAGATCGTAAATTATTAACTGGTGATAGCCCACTGGCTTCTAATAAACTTGGACTTCTTGCAGCGGATGCATTAGTAGAAGCCGTCCAACAATCATAAGTAAAATCATATTTAATCGATATATTTTCATGCCCTAGATACATTCGTAATGATGTATCTAGGGCATTTTAAAATGGCTAAACGATTCAATGTTGAAAATTATATATTGCTTTTGTATAATTTTTTAAATATTCTGATATTTGTTTCTTAATTTATCATTTTACTTAATTTCAAGTCAAAAGTGAGAGAGGTATTTTTTATGCAACCGATCATTCACGGTTTCTTATTAGCACTAGGTCTGATTCTACCTTTAGGTGCTCAAAATGTATTTGTATTTAATCAAGGTGCAAATCAAAAGAAATTAACTAAATCATTACCAGTGATCGTCACAGCTGGCTTATGTGATACTACTTTAATAGTGTTAGCTATTTTAGGCGTATCCTTAATCTTAATGTCTCTTCCTATTTTACAGTTAGTCATTTATATCATTGGTCTCGCCTTTCTATTATATATGGCATGGTCATTATGGAATGAAAAGCCTAGTCATTTAGAACATATGGAACCCATGAGCCCCAAAAAACAAATCGGCTTCGCATTATCCGTTTCATTACTTAATCCTCACGCAATTATGGATACGATTGGTGTAATTGGAACAAGTGCGTCTATGTATCATGGCACCGAAAAGATATTATTTGCTGGCGCTACTATTTTAGTATCTTGGATTTGGTTTATCTTATTAGCGATACTCGGTAAAATGATAGGTTCGATCGATAAAACAGGAAAATACATTATTATTCTAAATAAAGTTTCAAGTGTTATCGTACTCATCGTAAGTTGTATAATTATCAAAAATATCTGGCATATTTTAGCCAATTAATACAAATAGGGCTTATCGAAATTTAAATTTCGATAAGCCCTATGGCATTTATAATGATGTTGTTCTCATCGTATAAATTAAAATAATTGAACAATAAATACTAAAATAATGACTACTGGCATTACAAATTTAATTAAATAATACCATGGTAAAAACAATTTGAATTTGTCTCTTCCAAAGCTTTCTTGTAGCAGCTGTTTATCCAACAATTGTCCTACTACTAATGTTGTGCCAAGTGCCCCTAAAGGCATTAATATATTCGAAACGACAAAATCCATATTATCGAATATTGTACCTGCGCCAAATTTAACGCCACTCAAACTTCCAAATGATAATGTCGCTGGAATACTAATTAAAAAGACCAGTATACTTGCGATCAATGCGACAGGTTGACGTTTCGTATTATCATTTTTCGTAAAATTAGAAACGTTTAATTCTAACAGTGAAATGGATGATGTTAACGCTGCAAATAAGAATAAAATTAAAAACATCAGATAAAAGGCAATACCAAAGTGCATTTTATCAAATACAAGCGGTAGTACTTTGAATAATAATCCTGGACCTTCTTGTGGTTGATAACCAAATGTTTTCAAAGCAGGAAAAATAGCTAAGCCCGCTAAGACCGAAACTAAAATATTCATCAATACAATGGAAACCGCTGATGATTTAATAGTCATTGTCTTCGGTGCATAACTTGCGTATGTAATCATTCCAGTTGTTCCTAATGATAAGGTAAAGAATGATTGACCTAACGCAAATAAAAAACCTTCCATTGAAATATCTTCCACTCTAGGTTGTAACAAGTAACGCACACCCTCTAGCGATCCGTCTAAAGATAATGATTTTACCACTACAATAATTAAAAAGATAAATAATAGTGGCATCATGATTTTGGATGCTTTTTCCAACCCTTTTTCTACACCTAACATAACAATGATCATCGTTAAGAAGATAAAAATACCCTGTCCTAAAACAGTAAGCCATGGATTACTAATCATTGCTTCAAAATTGAGTTGTGTCAGGTGAGTTGTATTTAAACTCAATATTTGCCAAATAACATTCCCCATATAAATAATAATCCATCCGCCAATGACACTATAGAAACCAAACAATATAAAAACTGCTAAATTCCCGTTCCACCCAATCACATTGAGCCACTTTTTACCTGTGAGTTTACTATAGATTTGAGTTGTATACGTTCTTCCCATTTTCCCTACTGTAAATTCCATAATTAATAATGGCAGTCCTACAAAAATGGTAAAAATTAAAAACATTAATAAAAAGGCGCCACCACCATATATACCAGCCATATAAGGAAACTTCCACATTGCTCCTAATCCAATTGCGGAACCGGCACTTGCTAATATAAACCCAGTAGAAGTTTTCCATTCTGATTGCTTACTCATATTCACTCACTTCCTTTAATGCGTTAAAGCGTTTATGTACTTAAGTAACACTTTACCATTAGTTAGTTATAAGTGCAATATTCATACAAATTATCAGAATAATAAAAAAAGAACAGCCCATAACGTTGCCTTTCATTTAATACATTGATTAGCATCAGTTATGACTATTCTTTATATTTTAATCTTCGCTACTATAAGTAATCGTTTGGCCATCATTTACTTCTTCAATTTCTAAACTTTCAATATGATCGACATTAATATAATGTATTGAATCACCTTTTTCTAGATAAAGATAAGGTAATTCATCAAACTCATCTATAATTCTTCTAACACATTTGTCCTTATCGATGCCCTTATCAAAAGTCTTAAATTCTGTATATCTGTGGCCTGAAATCGTAATATAGGTTAATAAAAATGTTCTCGTCACAGTTGAACACCACCTTATTGCTAGTTTTTATTTTTGAGTGAAAAACTCAACGATATCTTGTTCTAATTCATCTCTTCCTTCACCGTGGGTCATTAAATGTTGATTTAGTGGAAAATCTTGAATTGATTTATTATCGCTACTAATTTGATTAAAAATATAGTGTGCACTTTCTTCATAAGCCGCTTCATCTTGTCCACCATATAAAATTCTAGAGGTCGATTGAATATCATGTAAATTTGACATAATATCATTAATAACACCTTGAAATACTTTAATTTCATCTTGATATTGGTCAATTTGGGCTAATAATTCATCACTCTCATCCTCAGAAAGTCTCATAATCTGATTCATGCGTTTGCCATATTTTTCTAAGCGCCAAGCTATACCAGCTTCTGTTTTCTCGCTAGGTGCAGACATCACTACGATACGATTTAATTCAACAGTTTCAGCTAATCGTAATGTAAATAATCCACCTAACGATACACCGGCTGCATTAATGACTTCGTATCCTTCTTTCTTTAAAAACTGGTACGCTTCTTGCACACATGCCCACCAATCATTAACATCATACTTATTAAACTGTGTAACCGGTAATCCATGACCAGGATAGTTAGGTACATAACACGTGAATCCTTGTTCATTCAACGTTGTAGCAAGATGCTTTACGTCTTTAACAGTACCTGTGAATGAATGTAATAACAATATAGCTTGTTGACTTGTCCCTTTTAAATAAAGTGGACTTGGTGATTTAATATTCATCATAAAATAACTCCCCTAGTTTTAATTATCGTATATACAACGGAAACATGCCTATATATCCATTCTCATTTTACAATTATTAATGTATAACATGTTTATTCTTTTTAAACTTGATTCGCTCAAACAGTGGGTAAACCATTAACCATAAAGCTATCCAGGTTAAACCTAATGTCACGCCACCAACTACATCTGACAGATAATGCGCATGGAAATATAATCGACAAATCAAAACGCTTATCCATAATATTAATGCAAGACCGCTCAAAATAGATTTAAAGACCGCTCTTTTAATTAAAGGCATCACCACAATCAATAAAGTGATAAAAAACAATGTACTCGCATTAGAGTGCCCACTAGGAAAAGAAAACCCTGAGTCAATGGCTAAATGATTATACGGTCTCATTCGTTCGATTGTCATTTTAATCAAAATATTAATTAATGTTCCACTTAATATTGTGCAAATAAACCATATAGCTAAACGCGGATATTTAAATAATAATATTATTGTAATGATCACTGACATCACAATGACACCACTAACATCACCAATCGTGGCACAAAATGTCATATAATAGTTCAACATGTCTCCTTCAAATTGACGTTGTGGCGTACCGAATGTAGTAGTAAACCAGTCTAGTGAATGGCTATCGACAAATTTTAAAAATGGTATATCTTGTATAACGCCGACAGCCATTAAAATAAATATCATCATACTTATGATAAATAAAGGAATCGTAAACATACCTGTTGTTGCCCGTCTATTTTTCATACTTTCTCCTTTATCCTTTATCTTATTCAATCATTCCTTATCTCTATTTTATAAAAAACAAAAGGAAATTCGCTCAGTCTCGTGCCCTATTTATATCTTGTAATCGAATACGTTGTTGACCGGCTTCATCAAAATTATTCGGACTTAACCATTGTTCGAAACGTTCATTTAATATCGGCCATTCCTTGTCAATCATTGAGTACCATGTTGTATCCCGATTACGTCCCTTATATATTACTGCCTGTCTAAACATACCTTCGTAAGTAAACCCTAATCTCAATGCTGCCTTTCTAGAAGGTTCGTTTAAACTGTCACACTTCCATTCATATCTACGATACCCTAATTGTTCAAACACATATTTCGCTAGCAAATATTGAACTTCAGTGGCGACTTTCGTCTTTTTTAATCCATTTGAATAATGGACATTTCCAACCTCTATCTTGCCATTAATCGAATCAATATTCATTAATGATAAGTAACCTAACGCTTTTTCACGCTTATGATCAATAATAGCAAAATAATACGAGTTTACATTAGACATTAAACCTTTAATATACTCTGAAAAAATACTGTAATCATGGATTGGTTCGCTAAACAAATAAGTCCAATTCGCATCATTATCTTCATTACATAATACGTCAAACAAATCATTAATGTGTGTTTCACTTAATTTAACTAATGAACTATACCGTCCGTCTAATTGTTTAATATCCGGGAAATTCAGCGGTTCAAAATCTGTTACGGACTCACCTATTGGTTGATGATGTATATTCCTTTTCATAAACAACCATTCCTTCATTTTTGAAATCTTAATATGTATTATAACTGATTCTTTTATATTACGTACCTTATAATATTCGATTATAAAATATAAAATGAAATACTATAGCATTCTTTATTTCTAATACCTTTTGCATATAAAATATTGTATAATTGAAATAATTATAAATTTCAAATATATGACTATCACACATTAAACCTTGTACCACATACACTAATCCATTGTGCTTGATAGTAGGGAAGGCATTCATTATGAGCAAAATAATTATGATTTATCTCGCATTATTAATTACATTATTTCGCTTTTTCTTACCTATCCATCCATCATTCGAAACATTATTATTTTGGTTATTTGTCCTTTATATGATACCTATCATTTTATGTGTCATTGGTTTCAAAGGCGACAAATTAATCGCCACTATGGTTATAATTCCAAATTTATTAGGTATTATTTATCGACTATATGTCTACATTATGTATTTAATATATTTGAAATAAAAAACAGTATGACCTTTTCATTCTCGTAAGATCATACTGCTCTATAAAATTTAACTTTGGTTAATCATTTTCTCAAAATTATCTTCTAATTTAAATACAATTACTCTCTCTCCAGTAACTGTACTCAAATCACTATGAAAACTACTTACTTTGACACCAGTAATCTCATATATAAGGTCATTGAGATCATCTTGTCCTGACTCTACTAATTCAGATCTTGTGCGTTTGATATTTAACAATCCTTCACTGGTCTCACATACACGATATTCTGCAGGTGTTAATATACCTTGTAAATTGATAATGATCATATCTCTTAATATGTCTGTCTTAACCGATAATGAACCTCTACCTAAAAAATCTTTTTCCCATTGCGTGATGGCTTTACTGATTTCAGCTTCATATACACCTTTAGATTTTTTCATATAGACGACTCCTAAACATTAATTAACTATAGTTTAACATCTTATCTACTATTCGGAAATAATAGGATCATCGCTATAATCTACAATTACTTTTTAATATACCGCCTATATTTTACCAATCTTTCCAACTGTTTTTTTCATCTATGCTAGCTAGTCTCACCCATCCATGGTCCACTTTTTGTGCAAATTTCTGATTTTCATTAAGTAATCTTTGAATATGTGTGTCTGGTGCTTGAATAACAACTAATAAACGTATGGGTGAATGATAAATTTCATTATCTTGTGCCATCACTGATTGCCATGGTAAACCATACATCAAATCACTGGAGTTCCCTTGCATAACACCAAGTCCAGATGTTACAGATTGCGTTCTTTTATTACCGCTGCCATAAAAATGAGGTGCCACAGTAGATGCGTAATATTGTAAGTTAATCCATTGTGCAACAAGCGCTGGGCCTGAAATAATTGTATTCAGAATATGACCATCTTCATCTTGTGACCAATCATAATTATGCAAGAATGCACGTGCTTCTAAATTACTATTTTCAGTAATCGAACGTTTCCCAATAATAAATTCTGCATTTTTAGCCAAGCCCCATTCAGGTCTAATTTCACTCCAGTCACTTGCATATTGATACGCTTCAGCAACTGGATCTTTATGTACTTTATCTAAGTTTGGTAAATGTGCTAAACGCTCTAAATTAGACTTGTAACTCACTTGAGGCATAACTGATTCTAATAAATCAAAGGCTTGTTTTGCACTTTCAGTTAATTCTGGTACATAAATCCATTCTAATTCATCTACAGACGTTTTATGTTCGGCTGCCACAAATACAGTTTCATCTGGAATGATAATGCCATCTTCTTTAAGTGCTGTTCTGACTGATGACTGGTTACATAATATAGCTAATAACTTAGCATTGAAACCACTAGACGCACCGCCACATGCACCACATTCTAAAGAAGAATGGTATGGGTTATTATGCGATTCACTACCGTGACCGCCTAAAACGATGAGTGGTGCAAAGTCTTTGGTTAAGTCCATTAATTGTAATGCTTGCTTACTAAATTGAATTTGTTCTTCCTCTGTTAATCCGATTGGCAATTCCGAATACACGTGATGTTCACGATCAATTGATAATTTTGTCTCAGGTTTTTGAAGCCATTTCTTTGTAAAACGATGAACAAACTGTCTAGCTTGGGTAGGTATGAGTGTATTAGCAATCGTATTTATACTTAAGAATGGTCCGCTTAATTCTGGTAATAATAAACTAGGTAACACGTTATGTTTCATTAATTTAAATGTATAAAACATTGATGTAATCGTATGTTGTTGTTGTTGATAACGTTCTAGTTTATGTCGTTCTGCATATTCTTGAATTTTATATGCTGGTGGCACCATCACCGGTAAAGATTCATGCTCAAATTGAGCATCAATCACTTCTTTTTTTATAGGTAAACCAAAGAACCCAGCAATACCAATCGTTTCAAACGGTCCTTCACCTTCAAGATGGCGACGAAATGGTTCAGAACGGACATCGATACAAAATGCTAACTGCGCTTGTATCTTTTGAGACTTATTTCCAGATTGCGATTCATAAATCGTATTGACTAAGTCACGTTCATGCGTTTCTTCCCAAGCGTTAAGCCATAAATTTTGAAAATATTGACGTTGAAATAGACGCGCAAAATTAAGATATCTTAACTTTAGTTCATCTGATAGGTTAAGCCATTCTTCTAACGATAATTCCGCATAAAATATAAACGCACAAACGAATTCAATTTCTTTATGATGATGTAACTCTGATAATTGAAATTGATCTTTAGTAGTGGTTAATAATACATATTCGGTAGCTAATCTGATTGCTACATAATCTGTTAATAGCTCCCGCTCTGATTCATTTTCTTCCGCTCTGTAATACATCATCCCTGCCCATCCAGGCAAAGCCAGTAACTGACCTTCTATATAAGATTGCCTATTATCATTAGTAATATCTAACTTGGTTAATACATGATTAATTAATTCATGTGACTTTGATGGCATGTGGCGGATCAATTGTCTAGCTTCTTTAGTTAAAGCAGGGTCATGTTGTGCTAAGTGTAACCACGCTGTATAAAAGCCTTCTTCTCGTTTAGGCATCGTCCAACTCGATTGAAATTGATCTAAGTATAATTTAGACCACTTAATGATATGTACATCTACCTCATCAATTAACTTTTCATTTTTATGATTAACACGGTCCGCACTCTTAGGTCTGTGTAAATCTGTTTGCTTATTCTTTTTAATTTGATCCGGCAATGATCTCAAAATATCACGACGTATTTGATTACCTAAAAGGTGATCTGGCACACGCTTAATATGTTGAATATTATTGATATAGCGTTTTTCAAGGTCAGTTTCAATATTAATTTCCGCCGTTTGAAGTGCATCATTTAATAAAGATTCAAAAATATCTACATCGATTTCTCCATGTTCTTTAGCATCTTCGATAGCATTGTGATTAGGATAAATATCAACATCTCTGATATCTTTCAACCAAGTTGCTACTTCGTTAAAAGTTTGGTTTTCTAAACCTTCCCAAGGATTTCTTGCCGCAAAAATCGAAATCGGAGACAACGGTGTAATAACACGTTTCGCATTTGAAACAATCATTGCTATATCATTCTGTTGTTGTGAATTAACCATATTTTTCACCCTTTTATAAATACTTTTTCAAATAATTCGGATGGCTTTCAATGGATGCAGATTTAGCTTCACCCAATTTAACTAGCCATAAATACAACACAGCAAAGGTGTGTGAATTTCGATGACGTGCTACCCAAATACTTAGAATACTTCCAAATACAATGATGCCAATACTTAATATACTGCTTAGTAATGGGGGATGTGTCACACTAATATACACTGTGTTTAATAAATAATTAAAGAAATGATGTGTCACGATATACACTAAGGCAACAATAACAATCATGCCGATACCAATTACTTTGCCCATTGCAGATTTACTAAATGCAACGAGTTGATTCCATGACACCATTAATGACCATGCTAAAATAAGTGCACTAATTAATTCATATGCGCTATGATCACTATTGAACCAGAAAGCAAATGCAATCACTACCGCTAACAATCTGCCAAGTACAATCCAACTATATGATTGCTTAGCTGTGAGTGGTGTAGGAATATTAAATCTACCCACAACAGAACCAGATTGTAAAAATAATGTAGCTTTAAATACACCGTGCAATACTAGATGTATAATAGCTGCTGAATATGCACCTAATGCACATTGCACTAACATAAAGCCCATTTGACTCATCGTCGACCCAACAAGTTGACGTTTGTAGTCAACATGAACAAGGCTTATCCCTGAACCTAACAATACAGACACACTCGCGATGAATAACAACACTGTAATCGCGATTGGGTTGTCAAATACTGGAGAGAAGCGTGTTAATATAATACCCCCAGCGTTTACAATACCTGCATGCATAATTGCTGATACAGGTGTAGGCGCCGCAACAGATTCTATCAACCAACTTTGGAAGGGAAATTGAGCCGCTGGGATAATCACAGCAAGCACAATAAATAAATCAATAATCAATTTCATACCAAAAGACAGGTGACTATAATCAACAGCTACTGCGTCGATATACCAATGACCAGTTGAAACAAATAACAATAGCACGGCAATCACTAGTGATAACCATCCAACGATAAACAGTTTAGCTGAAATTTTCGCCGCTTCATGCGGCACTTTCCAGAATCGATTGATCCTGATTAATAAAGTCAGACACAACAACGTTGCACCCCAACTTAAAACCATTAGTCTTAGATCCCCACTTAACCAAGCGACAGACGCAAATACAGTGATGAGTGTAAACAGCGGAAAGTATTGTCGATAGTTTTTATCACCAAGCAAATAACGTACACAAAACTTTTGTATAATAAACCCTAATATTAAAATAAAACTTCCCATTAACCACGCTAATTTATCTAACGTAAAAGGTCCGATGATTATTGGATTATTTACTGTAAATAATCCAATTAGGCCTACTATGATTGGTAAAACAATAATATACATATGTATCTTGATATATTGCGTAGGAATCGAAGCAGATAAAAATATTAATCCGCTAATCATTGCTAGCAACAGTGTAATAAGAAACAAAATTAAGAGTACACTCATACTGACTCTAGATACCTCCTTGATAAAGATTCGATCATTTAAATTTATGTATAATAAAAAGCCTACAATAGTCACTTCCCCAATTTTTACATATGAGAAACTTGCTACTGTAGGCTTCATTTTAACTTGAAATATTATCATTAAGATTTCAACATTCAATACTAAAGCATACATTCTCTATCTAAAAAGTATGTATCTTAATGTACTATCTATGTTAAAATCCTTCATTTACTTGATTGATTCTATTTCCATTTAAAAAGCTACCTGCTTATCAATATATCCGTTCAAACGTTAATTACTCCTTGTCTTTCGACATACACTTAAAAAATAATTAGCATACATCGCTAGCTAAGGCTTAATTTTACTTTTGAGCATAACAATATAAATATAGTTGATTCTATTTATTATGTCAAACTTCATACAAATCAAGAGACTTTTCTCTAAAAAAGTCATTATATTACAACTTTAAAACAACTTTGTAAAGTGAATGTAAACGATTCCAACACAGTACACACTTAGGCATGAAAGACTGTACTGTTTTCATATAAACGAACCACTTATGACCTCTAACATACGAGTTAGGAAATTTCACCATATCTACTGAATATCCTCGTTACAATGTAATTAACAAATCAATCGAGGGAGGTAATTATCATGGGAATCATTTCAGGTATTATTTCTTTAGTTAAAACAATCATCGACCTTGTTAAAGGTAACAAATAATTCACCTTATTACTTGCTACACAAACCTAGATTTCACTAAAAATTTGAATTGGAGGGATATTATCATGGGAATCATTTCAGGTATCATTTCTTTAGTTAAAACAATCATCGACCTTGTTAAAGGCAACAAATAATAAGATGACTTCAAAACTTGTACAAACCCAAAATAAACTACAATTGATAGAAATGGAGGACTAAATCATGGAAATCGTAACAAGCATCATTTCAATCATCAAAACAATCCTTGGTTTCTTCAAATAATAAATCATGATACATAAAAGAGGTGGGACTTATTCCCACCTCTTTTATTTTTGGTCGAGAGCATCTATTGCATAGTTAAAATATAAAATGAAATAGTGTAGTTAGCGTATCATTTTCAACTATAATAAAGATTCCGAGAGCTATATAAACAACTGCCATAATCCAACGATTAAATTTTTCAACGATTTCTCCAATATCCTTAATATCGGCTAACCGTTGTGCTGTATAAATAAGTACAAAAATAAGAATCACGAATACAATGAGCGTCACAATAAGCTGACTGAAATTTAAAGACACAAAGTAAGGTACAAACAAACCAATATTATCTGCACCACAACTTGCTATCGTTACCAGAGCAACAATCCCCACTAATTTTGACAAACCCTTATCATTTAAAGCATCTTTTGCTCTTTTTTCTCCTTCACAATCATCAAAAATAGCAACTTTAATGCCCAAATAAATGGGTATTAAACCTAATAATCCAAGCATCCATTTTTCAGGAACATAGTGTAATACAAAAGCAAAAAATAAACTAATAATAATTAACGTCATCGATCCTAAAAATTGGCCTATATAAATATCTCGATATTCCTTTTTAGTATGTGCTCTAGCGAAATAAATTAATAAAATGACTAACAAATCTATGGCAGTTGCCGTGTATAAAACTATCGCTGTAAATATAATTGAAAGCATCCATATCACACTCCATCTATACATAGCTATTGTACATCATCTCTGTTTATTTTTTTAAAATCTATGATAGATGACATAAAAAAGAGATTAGAACAAAAAGAAACGCCCCCACTTTATAAGAAAAATGTGACATCTCGATATCAGGATTTCCCCGATTAGCTCACAATACGTCAAATTTTTAGAAGCATCTAGTTTAAATGTAACGTTTAACACATCGTTAAGGTCTAATGAAACCTTGAGGAGCTTTATTCTAACCTCTCATTGGATAAAATGATTTTTCTTTATAATAAAAATTATCATATCTATATAAGAAAAGATATAGATATTTCGTGAAATTATTTGGTAACACCATATTTTTGATATATAAACATGTAGATGGGCACTATAGTTGAAAGGATTAATATTTGAACCTTTATCCTAAAATTAACAAATAATCATTCTATTAATATCATTAAATAATTATAAAAAGATTTGCGTTTTCTATTGTAATACAACTTATTTCGCATATAATTGGGGATAACAAAGTTTAAAAATGGATAAACACATATTTTAAATGATTTCATACTAACCAATCACAAAGGGGATTTATATTTTGCCATATTTCAAACCAATTAAAACAATGATTTGTAGTACATTAATCGCTTCACTTGCAATGTCTACAACAGCCACACTGTCAAACCAGGCACATGCAGACACAGATTATTACTATCGTGATGGATTAAATTATCCTTCAGATCAACAAGCATATCAAAAAGCTAAAAAAATTAGTAAAAGTTCGATTAGCATTCAACATTATACGAAAGCGAATCAAAATAATTTAAAAGCCATTGGTCGTGTATCTAACATGAACGGTCATAAAGGGAAAGGTAAGGATTCGATGGGAACAGGCACTGTAATTGGTGATCATACTTTAATTACCAATGCACATGTCATCGATGATAAAAATGGAAAAGCTGCTTCCGCTAAATATATTACTTTCGCAATGAATCGTGACGGCAAGCATATCCCATACAAATTCCATGCATCTAATGTTAAAAAACTACCGCATTATGATATTGCTATTGTACATACTAAAGAAAAAATGTCTAAATATGCTAAGCCTATTCGTATCGCATCAGATAAAGAAATCAATAGTCTAAAATTTAATACACCACTTTATTCACTAGGCTACCCTTGGCAAAATGGTGATAATACGAAAGCCTATTACAGTCAATTAAGACTCACACAATTTTCAGCCAATGGTACTGAAATAATGACTAAAGATATCTTTAGAGCAGGTGCCTCAGGTTCTCCAATGTTAGATAGTAAATATTCAAAAATTTATGGTCTACGTACTTATGGTTATAATTTATGGAACAATTCTACTGACAAATATGCCAAACAAGAGATGGCTGGCGGTGAATCTTTTAAAGGTAAAGCAGGTCAATTTGTAAAAGATAATATTAAATAATATCAAAAGGTACGCAAATCACTACAATTATCATTTAAAGTAGTATCATTGCGTACCTTTATTTTTATATGTTTTTTTCACGTGAAACTTTTTGATTCATCCATTGTAATTATTGTTGTGTGATAGTCCAATGATATGGGTCTGAAAATTGTGACCAATCCGCATCGATTTCACAACTATCTAATAAACACTGATCTAGTGATTTAACAATCTCTTCTTTCTCTAAATCTGTCCCAATAATCACAAATTGTGTATGTCTATCTCCATATTCTATATCCCATTCTTCAGCAACATCAGGACGTTCTTCCAGAATACTCTCCTGTTGAGCCTTTGACATACTTGCTACCCAATACGTCACTGGATGAATCGAACATGATGATCCTGCTTGTGATAACAGGCAAGCGACATGATTATATTGCGCTAACCAAACAATACCTTTGGCCCTTACAATATTATCTGGCATTTGTTTTAACCATGCATTAAATCTTTCAGCATGAAATGGAAGTCGACGGCGATATACAAATGAAGAAATCCCATACTCTTCTGTTTCTGGTGTATGTTCAGCATGTCCACCTTCTGTTAATTCTTTAATCCACCCTGCAGACTCACTCGCCTTTTCAAAATCAAAACGCTGTGTATTCAATACTTCTTTTAAATCGACTTCTGAATTAACTGTTTTAATGATCTTAGCATCCGGTTGTAATGTAGTTAAGAATTGTTCTAAACGTCCCAATTCTTTTTCGGAAACTAAATCTGTTTTATTAATAATCATTACATCACAAAATTCAACTTGGTCAATCAGTAAATCAGCAATCGTTCTTTCATCTTCATCACTTACACTTTGATCACGATCCATTAATAAATCTTCTGAATTGATATCATTGATAAATCGATTTGCGTCGACAACTGTAACCATCGTATCTAACCTACAAATCGCTGTTAAATCAATACCTAATTCTTCATCTATATATGAAAATGTCTGAGCCACTGGTACAGGTTCAGAAATACCTGTAGATTCTATAACAATTTGATCGATGCTACCTTTTTTAACAATACGTTCAACTTCTTTGAGTAAATCATCTCTTAATGTACAACAGATGCAACCATTAGATAACTCTACTAATTTTTCATCCGTACGTGACAAGCCCCCGCCTTCTGCCACTAAGTCTTTATCAATATTAACTTCACTCATATCATTTACAATAACTGCGATACGTCGTCCTTCTCTGTTTTGTAAAATATGATTTAATAACGTCGTCTTACCAGAACCTAAATATCCACTTAATACAGTTACTGGAATTTTAGCCATAATATACGCCCTCTCTTATTTTCAAATAGTAATTATTACGTTTTACATTTTATCGGATTAATTCCGATTTATCAATAACGATTTTTATCTTAATAGGACTATTCATCATATTATTTTTACAAATATAAAAGGCATAGTCTTAAGCATCTAGGATGTTTAACTCCCCTAAATACTTTTAACTATACCTTTCAATACAAAGAATAATATATTATATCAATTCATCTATGTGTTTAAAAAAGACTTTAATTGTTCATAATCTGCAGCACCTTGTTTAATGGCTGCTTGTGCAATTTCTTCTCTCATATCAGCATTCACAGTATTATATTGATAAGCTTGTAAAATTGACACCACTTCGTCACTAGGTTTTACAACATAAATATCTTTCCCATCAGCTTTCATTTGTTCTACGAGTTGATCAAGCGCATATGGTGTTTCAATTGGTAAGTTAGTAGTTAACATAATCACTTTATCTACATCATCAACGACATCCGGATTTTCCATTGAATAAGACCCACCATCATAATAGTGGTATCCACTAATTGGAATCGGTTGCCATACGCCTTGTAACGCAGAACTCGCTGCTAGTGCATCTATTAATGCTACACCAGATTGTGCATTAAATACTTTACGTTCAGATGTCTCTAATTCTGTTGCGACAATATTTAGTTTGTCATTCCATTCTAACGGCACACTACCTAAACGATGTCTAATCATATCACGACGTGCGTCTAGTGATACATTGGGCTGAGTATTTTTAGAGATTTCTCCCATACCATCAACCCAAGCCTTAGTTGATTTACTTTCTTTCGCTAATTGATCAAACGCTTGGAATAATTCTCCCATTTCTTTATCAGAAATAGGTGTTGTTTCATTAACCTTTTCAATAATTTGTTCCTGCCAAATTGTATCCCAATCAATCATCGACGATATCGTTGTACTTACTTGAGACCCTGCAGATGTACCAATGATATAATCCACAGTTCTTAAATCGAGTCCTTTGTCAAATAAACCTTTTAAATATCCAATGTGAAATGCGATACCATAATGACCGCCACCACTTAATGCTAATGCTACTTTTGAATTCATATGAATTAACCTCTTTATCTTTTATATTCGCTTACAATTGTAACTGGTAATTATATGTAGATAAATTTTTAAGCGTTGTAGTATAAAAAAGTCCTCTAACCTATACGGTTGAGGACTATATCATAGTATCTTATTCCCATTCTATTGTACTAGGTGGCTTAGAGGTAATATCATAGACAACGCGGTTAACGTGATCCACTTCATTAACGATTCGACTTGAAATCTTCTGTAAGACTTCCCAATCGATACGCGCAAAGTCACTTGTCATGCCATCAATTGATGTTACAGCACGGATACCGACAGTGTGATCATATGTACGGTAGTCTCCCATAACACCTACAGATTGAATGCCTGGTAATACAGTGAAATATTGCCAAATGTCTCTTTCAAGACCTTCTTCTCGCACTACTTCTCTTAAAATCGCATCTGATTCTCGTACGATTTCTAATTTATCTTCCGTAATTTCACCAAGCACTCGGATACCTAAACCAGGGCCTGGGAATGGTTGTCTCCATACTAAATGCTCAGGAATACCTAATTCGATACCTAATGCACGTACTTCATCTTTGAATAACGTATTAATCGGTTCGATAAGTTCAAATTCCATATCTTCTGGTAAACCACCCACATTATGGTGAGATTTAATTGTTTGAGCTGTTTTTGTACCTGATTCAATCACATCTGTATAAAGCGTTCCTTGGGCTAAGAAGTCTACACCCTTTAACTTAGATGCTTCGTCATCAAATACATAAACGAATTCATTACCAATAATTTTACGTTTCTGTTCTGGATCTGATACACCAGCTAATTTTTTCATGAAACGATCTTGTGCATTCACACGAATAATATTCATGTTGAAACCTTCACCGAATTGTTCCATAACCATGTCGCCTTCACCTTTACGAAGTAATCCATGGTCAACAAAGATACAAGTCAATTGATCACCTATTGCTTTGTGTAATAGTACCGCTACTACAGATGAATCAACGCCACCACTCATCGCACATAATACTTTACGGTCTCCTACACGTTCACGAATTTTTTCGATTTCAATTTCGATAAAGTTTTCCATTGTCCATTCGCCTGTACAATTACAAACACGGCGAACAAAGTTTCTTAAAAGATCATTACCGTATTCCGTATGACGTACTTCTGGATGGAATTGTACGCCGTAGATACGACGTGATTTATCTTCAATAGCAGCATAGTTTGTACTTGGACTATCTGCAATCACTTCAAAGCCTTCTGGAATTTCAATGACTTTATCTGAGTGGCTCATCCATACAGTTTGTTCTGATGGTAAACCGAAGAATAACTCGTCAGATTTTGCATTAATAATTGCTTTACCATACTCACGCTCATTAGCACGTTCCACTTTTCCGCCTAATAATTTAGTCGTTAGTTGCATTCCATAACAAATACCTAATACAGGGATACCTAAATTATAAATTTCTGGATCAATAGTGAATGAACCTTCTTCATAAACTGAATTAGGACCCCCAGATAATATAATACCTTTAGGATTCATACGTTTAATTTCTTCTATAGAAATTTCATGGTCGTGCAATTCGCTATATACACCCATTTCACGTATACGTCTTGTGATTAATTGATTGTATTGGCTACCAAAGTCTAGGACAAGAATCAACTCTTGCTCTTTCGCCATTTCCATAATTGTCGTTCTCCTTTAAATCTATAGTTAGAATGAATAGTTTGGTGATTCTTTAGTAATTTGAACATTATGTGGGTGACTTTCTGCTAAACCAGCAGGTCCCATACGTGTAAATTGTGCTTCTTCTCGTAACGTTTCTAAATCTTTAGAACCAGTGTAACCCATACCTGATCTTACACCGCCCATAAGTTGATAAATTGTATCTTGTAAAGGCCCTTTGTAAGCTGTACGTCCTTCAATACCTTCGGGTACAAATTTCTTAGGTGTTTTGTCTTCTTGGAAGTAACGGTCGTTTGAACCTCTTTCCATTGCACCTAATGAACCCATGCCACGGTATACTTTGTATTGTCTACCTTGGAATACTTCAGTTGCGCCTGGGCTTTCTTCAGTACCTGCTAATAGACTACCTAACATAACAGCATGTCCACCAGCTGCTAACGCTTTAATAATATCACCTGAGAACTTAATACCACCATCAGCAATAATCGCTTTACCATGTTTACGTGCCTCAGTTGCACAATCGTAAACAGCTGTGATTTGTGGTACACCTACACCTGCAACAACACGTGTTGTACAAATTGAACCTGGACCGATACCAACTTTAACAACATCTGCACCCGCTTCAAATAAATCTTTTGTCGCTTCTGCAGTCGCAACATTACCTGCTACTAATGTAATTTCAGGGAATTTATTTTTAATATGTTTAACTTGTTCAATAACACCTTTTGAGTGACCATGTGCTGTATCGATAACAAGTGCATCCACACCTGCTTCAACTAATTTTTCTGCTCTAATGTCAGTATCTTTAGAAATACCGATTGCTGCCGCTGCTAGTAATCGACCATTAGCATCTTTAGCCGCATATGGGAATTCAAGCACTTTTTCAATATCTTTAATAGTAATTAATCCTTCTAAACGACCATTTTTTACTAGAGGTAGCTTTTCAATTTTATGTTCTTGTAAAATTGCTTCTGCTTCGTCTAAAGTCGTACCTACTGGAGCTGTGATTAAATCTTCTTTTGTCATAACATCTGAGATTTTAATTGAAAAATCTTCAATAAAACGTAAGTCACGATTAGTTAAAATACCTACTAACTCTCTGTCATCTAAATTATTTACGATTGGCACACCTGAAATACGATATTTACCCATTAAAGCTTCTGCTTCATATACGCTTTCATCAGGTGTTAAATAAAACGGATTACTAATAACACCATTCTCTGAGCGTTTTACCTTTTGTACTTCGTCAGCTTGTTCTTCGATACCCATGTTTTTATGGATAACGCCTAGTCCACCTTGTCTTGCCATCGCAATAGCCATTTTAGATTCTGTAACTGTATCCATACCCGCAGAAATAACCGGGATGTTTAATTTAATTTTATCTGACAAGCGAACACTCAAATCAACATCACTTGGTAACACGTCTGATTGAGCTGGAATTAATAATACATCATCGAATGTTAATGACTCTTTAGCAAACTTATTTTCCCACATTTAAAAACAGCCTCCAATATTATATAGTTTGTTCTATTATTTCACATTTTCTTCACTTTGTTTATAGTTTATACCATTAAAAAAGAAATTTAAGATAATTGCAGAGATAGCGCCTAACACGATACCATTTTGAGTTAACCATGCAAATTGTTCCCCTAAACCTTTAAACGCTTGAGGTACGGCACTAATACCAGTACCTAAACCTACAGACACTGCTATAATTAATAAGTTATTTTGGTTGGCAAAGTTAATATTACCTAAAATACTAACACCGTATGCCATTACCATACCAAACATCGCTATCATCGCACCACCTAAAACTGGTAATGGAATGATATTAGCTAAGGCACCTAGTTTAGGAATACAGCCGCATATCAGTAATAAAATCACCATGCCATAAATCACTTTATTTTTCTTAGCACCTGATAAAGATACTAAACCAACATTCTGTGAATATGCTGTATAAGGGAAAGCATTAAATAATGACCCAATCACAATCGCAAGACCTTCCGCAGTGTAACCTTTTCGAAAATCTTTTCGCTCTAATCTCTTCCCAGTAATCTCACTTAATGCGTGATAGACACCAGTAGATTCGATCAAACTCACTATAGCGACAATAAAGAACACTAAAGTTGCGCCTACATCAAAACCAAAGCCTGAAAAACGGAACGGCACAGGAATGCCTACCCAGTGCGCTTCACCTACTTGCTTAATATCTACAAGACCAAATATTGCTGCTAACACTGTCCCAATAATTAATCCAATTAAAATTGCGATTGATTTTAAAAATCCTGTCGTAAACCGTTGTAAAATCAGTATCACAATGAGTGTCACCCCACCTAATACTAAATTCTTTGGATCACCATAGTTTTTAGCACCTTCTCCACCAGCTAAATAATTCATTGCCACTGGCATTAAATTGATACCAATAATCGTCACAACACTTCCTGTCACGACTGGTGGAAAGAACTTAACTAAATGAGAGAAGAATGGTGCGATGATAATTACTAAAATACCTGATAAAAATAATGAACCATATAATACGCCAAGTCCTTTTGTCTGTCCAATTAAAATCATGGGTGCTACCGCTGTAAATGTACACCCCAATACAATTGGTAATCCGGTACCTGTAACTTTGTTCACTTGTAAGAATGTCGCTATACCACACATAAAAATATCAACTGTTACTAAATATGCAATCTCTTCTGGTGTGAATTTCAAACTTGTTCCTACGATAATAGGAACTAAAATCGCTCCGGCATACATCGCTAATAAATGTTGAATACTAAGAATGAAATTTTTCATTAATTTTCACCCAATAACGTCACTTTATTACCTTTTAATGATGCTACTTTACATAAAGATGATACGTTTAGACCTTCTGCTTCGAGTCTTTGTCTACCATTTTGGAAGCTTTTCTCAACAACGATACCAACACCTGCTGTTTTAGCGTTAGCTTGTTGAACAATATCGTTCAAACCAAGAGAAGCATCGCCATTTGCTAAGAAATCATCAATAATTAAGACAGTATCGTCTTCCCCAAGAAATTCTTCAGAAACAATGACTGTGCTTGTTTTATTTTTAGTAAAGGAATGAATATCTGTTTGGTAGAATCCATCCTTTAAAGTACTTGGCTTAGCCTTTTTAGCAAATAAGCAAGGTACATCAAAATGGAATGCTGCCATTATTGCTGGAGCAATACCAGATGCTTCAATAGTTAATATCTTTGTAATACCTTCATTCTTGAATTGATCAAAGAATGTTTGCCCTACTTCATTCATTAACTTTGCATCAATTTGATGATTTAAAAATCCATCTACCTTTAATACCTTTTCATCGATGACTACACCATCTTCTTTTACTTTACGTCCTAACGACTCCACCCAGAAAACCTCCTCAATATTATGTAATCCATAGACTTGTTGATACAAAAAAATCCCCAAACTTTTAATAAGTTTCAGGATCTATGAGGGAACGTGCAATACATTGCGTATAATTGCAAATAAAGAAGTAGATACGCCAAATTAATCGATAATTAAAAATGTATACATTTAGATACAGTGGTTCCTTTGTAAGTCATTTAAAGAAACTTATATCGATGACACATTACACTAGTCCTTCGTGTTGTTTGAACGATTTAAACTGCTCCTAAGTATTGAATTGTTACCCATAGTCATGTCGTTCAAGGCGACATGGTAGAAACTTCTAAAGCCATATTCTTCAGATTATATGAGTCATATAAATTATTTTATGATGATAGCAAATTTTAGCTACTTTTTCAATAACTATTAAATACGATCATCGTTGAATTAACAGTATTTTATACTGAAAGCGTTTGACATATAATTTAAAATTAAATTAGGTAGATAAAGCAGTAAAATTATATATTTATATAAACAAAAGTTTTATAATTAAATGGTAAGGGTATAGATTTTGAAAGTAGAGAAAATATAAGGGGCGATAATCATGGCAGAAATTACAGTAGTAAAAGACAAATCTGAATTATACAACGTAATTAACCAAAAGAAATCTGAAGGCTATTTAGAAAGTGAACTTGCGGTTATCAGTCGTTCAAAATTATATTTAGATGATTTACATGACTCTCAAGTTAGTTTAATCGCTACTGGCGGATCATTTAGTGACCGTATGTCTAGATTACTTATCGGTGAAGATGGCGAACAAGCTGTTCTTACTAGATACGATTTAACTGATGAAGAAATTGAAAATCATAAGCAAGATATTCTAGACAACAAAATTTTAGTTGTTGCAAGACGCGACCGTAGTTCTCATAATGAAGTAGAAGAAAATAATGCAGCCTATGAAGAACTTGATATTACACATTATGCTGCTGAATCTAAAGGCCCAAAAGCTTAAAACAATCCCGTCAAAATGAAATGGATATAAAAAGAACACCATAACTTGTACGCTAAGCCGTTTAAGTTGTGGTGTTTTACTTTACTATCATAAACGTCACTATATTAATTTATCCATTTATAGAAATAAACTTATGCTATAATTTAAAAAATATATTTTTGGGGGTGCCGTGATGGAATTTAAAGCAATAACGTCTGTTAAAGATCCATTTTTCAAAGAAGCATTACAAATTTATGACTCAAAGTTAGATATTAGTCTTACCGAAGACAGCCATATTTTCAAACAATCATTAGAAAACAATAAAACCGAAAAGGATTATGCCTTTATCGTTGGTATTGAGAACAATGAAGTGATTAGCATGGCAACAGCACATTATGAAGCGACTACTAATTCCGCTTTCCTTATATATCTTATCACCAAAAATAAAGATAATCATGACGAAGTCATGTCTATGACCCTAGATAAAATCGAGGAACAACTCAATGTCTACGCTAATGAAATTCATGATAGAAACATTAACTTTATAATGATGGAAGTGCCTAAAGAACCCTTAACAACTGATGAAGAAACAAACAAAGTGCTTGAGCGTCGTCGACAGTTTCTCTATGAACATCAATTTGAAAAACAAAGTGAAATTGATTATATCCATCCCAATTATACAACCGACGATAACCCTAAAGACATCGACTTATTTATCAAAGCCAATATTGTCTTATCTAAAGATATTTATGGTACAAGTGTGAAGTCTAATTATATTTTGAAATATGTCTTTGCTAATGGCATTTCAAGAGAGATTATATACCCTCTACTAGAACAAATGAATTTAAGAAGTCCACTGTAACATGACTTGAAATCAACTATGATTAACGGTAAACTATCATATAAGGTAAGACTGACGTTTCACTAACCGAAGACAAACGTCAGTATACATAAACCATATATGAAAGGACTTTATTAATGTTAACTAAAGAATTCGCACAACGCGTCGAGCTAAGTGAAAAACAAGTCCGTAAAATCGTCCAACATTTAGAAGAACGTGGCTATCAACTTAGTAAGACAGAGTACCGTGGACGTGAAGCTACTGATTTTAAAGAAGAAGATATCGAATTATTTAAAGATATCGCAGATAAAGTAAAACAAACGAATAGCTATGATTTAGCATTTGAAGAACTTGAAAAGGAAAAAGACTTCCTGCAAGTATTAGTAAAAGAAGATAATAGTCAATTACCTACTGATCAGAATATTTCACAACTTGTTGAAGACTTACGTAGTGAAATTCAAAAAATGCGTGAAGAACGTCAAATGTTAGGTCAAATGATTAGTCAAGTGCACCATCAACAACAGGAACTTAAAGAGTTACAAAATCAAATCACATCTAAGATTGATGCGAATACTGAATCATTAAAAGCGATTCAAACAACTCAAGATGCAATCCAGTCAACACAGCAGTCTCATACTAAAAAGTTAGATGAACAACAAGCTATCGCTTCTGAATCAAGTGCAAGTCATCAGTCAAGCCAAAGTCACCAACCTAAACAATCTACTTCACCTTCATCAAGTGAAAGTAATTCAGTAGCATCTACTTCTACTTCAACATCTCATCATTCAAATAGTTTGAGTAATGTTGACGAAGCGACTAAAAGTGAGAGCACCTCACTAAGTACATCTGAACAATCAACATCACTATCAGAAACAACATCACACACTACTTCAGAGTCTCAAGTTACAAATACAAATAATCATACTGAGTCACAATCATCTCCTCTAGGCCATCCAGAACCTAAGGAAGAGAAAAAAGGCTTTTTCGCAAGATTATTTAACTTATAGTAAATATAAGGTGGGGTATCGGTTAAGACAAAAGTGTATCACTTTAAGTCTCAACCGGTGCTTCGCCTTTTTTATATCAATATCTTACTCCAATTCTTATAATGATGTTATAATATATAATAACAAATATATATAAATGTTTTACGCTATATCACAACAAAGGACTGACACACTATGAGAAAAGCGACACAATCATTAATCAAAAATCAGTTTAAAAGAAAAACCTCCTTTTTAACTAAACCAATTAAAGCGTTTAATAAATCTCCTTACTTCAAAAAAGTGATGACATATGCACATTATTATGAAAAAAATAAAGTTAATCCTTCACATATACTTTATCAAGTAACCGATGGCAAAAGCATGACCGATAGTCCTTACGCCATTTTTTTATATTTAACGCGTCATAAGGCATATCAACACCTACATCATACATGGGTTGTAGATTCTGAAAGTACGGCTCAACATTATCGTAAACAATTTCAACATTTATCCCATGTATCATTTGTCATTAAAGAATCAAAATCGTATCTAAAAGCATTGACCACTTGTAAATACCTTATAAATAATGCTACATTTCCAGCGTATTTTACGAAAAAAGAAAACCAAGTATATATCAACACGTGGCACGGCACACCTTTAAAACATATGGGATTAGATATTCCTCATTCCCTTATCAAAACGCAAAATACAATGCGTAATTTTTTAATTTCTGATTACATCATATCGCCAAACAAGCACACAACAACTATTTTAAACCGTGCTTTCAAGTTATCACCTATTTATCAAGGTGAATTTTTAGAAATAGGTTATCCACGTCTTGATTTAACAATCAATTCAACAGAAGTAGATATTAGAAAAAGATTAAGCACATTTGTACATTTAAATCAGAAAAAAATAATATTATATTGCCCTACTTGGCAAGGCACGGATGTAAATAAACCTATCATAGAAGAAGACAATATCTATAATGAAGTTAAATCATTAGAATCTATAACAGGTTATCAAGTGTTATTAAAAGTACATCCTTTTGTATATAAGAAAATAGCTCAATCAGACAATTTAAAACCGTATCTTGTACCTAATACCTTTGATACTAATCAATTATTAACAGTCGTAGATTTAATGATTACAGATTACTCAAGTATTTTCTTCGACTTTTTAGTCACTGATAAACCTATTATTTTTTACACAACTAATCATGATGAATACGCTCGTACTCGTGGATTGTATATTGATAATGAGCGACTTCCTGGTCCAGTTTATACAAACATTAATGATGTCGTTCAAGGCATTCAAAACGAAACCTATAAGCAATACGATAAAAATTATCAACAATTTAAATCTCAATTCTGTTCATATGATGACGGTAATGCTTGTCAAAGATTAATTAAAGCAATCTTTAATACTTCATTCAAACCAATCCATCCACATGCAGATAGTGAAAAGCAAAAGACGAAATTACTATTTTATCCTGGTGGTTTAAAGAACAACGGTATTACTACTTCAATGTTGAACTTACTTGAAAATATTGATTATGAAAAATACGACGTCACATTAATGGTGACTAATAACAAAAGTATTGAATTCAAAAATAATCTCAATCAAATAAATGCTAATGTTAGAGTGCTATTTAGAAGTAGTCCTTTCCTTACTTCTTTTAAAGAATTATATCGCGTAGAATTTATTAGACAACGCGGTGTATATCATCACTTTGAAGAAGCTATTCATCCAAAGCACCTCTATCGTCGTGAAATGAGAAAAGTATTCGGAGATATTCAATTTGATTACGCTATCGACTATAGTGGATATGCATTTTTCTGGGGAAATTTAGTATTAGCTACCAATGCGAAGAAAAAATATATTTATATGCATAGTGACATGCAAGATGATCAAAACAGAACGGTTAATGGAAAACGACCTCACTATCAAAATTTAAAAACATTGTTCAGTATTTATAAACGTTTTGACAAACTAATTAGCGTATCTGAAGCAACAATGAAAGTGAATCAACAAAAATTTTCATCTACGGTCCCCAAAAATAAATTTAATGTTTGTAGAAATACAATCAATTACTCAAAAATCAAACGTCTAATGAATGATAATAGTGAAATCTATAATAAAGATGGTAAACAAGTTATCGTGTCTTATTCAGATGGTAACTTATTTAATACGCCATTTGATCATAGTCATTTTAATATTGTCTTTATAGGTCGATTGTCACCGGAAAAAGGTATTGATTTACTCATTCAAGCAATTCATGAATTAAAGACAAAACATCCTCACATCAGACTTTATATTCTAGGTGATGGACCTTTAAAAGAAACATTGGTAAACATGATTAATCATTTAAATCTAGAACATAATGTGTTTTTATTAGGCCATCAACGCAATCCGTTTTATTTATTAAAACGTGCTAATTTATTTGCTTTAACTTCACATTATGAAGGACAATCAATGGTTATATTGGAAGCTTTATCTGCTGGGACACCAGTATTAGCGTCTGACATTATTGCAAATCGTTACGTTTTAGAAGATGGAAAATATGGCATGCTAGTTAAAAATGAGGTTCAATATATAGCCAATGGTATTGAAACATTCATTAAAGGAACACAACCTAGCTATAGTACATTTGATGTCGAATTTTATAATAAAGCAGTCATGGATGAGTTTTATAGTTTATTAGATTAACTTAAATCGTTACTGACCATCCTATTAATCCATTTTATATAGTTGTTACATTCCAATTCTTTTATCTGGAGTGTAACACCTTTTTTTTTATATTTTCTTTCTGACATTCCACAAATAAGTATTATTTGATCAAACAATTTAATACTTTACACATTTTTAATTATAAAAAATATACCTTTTAAGTTTATAACCTTGAATTATAAAAATATGAGTAATATTCTTAATACATAAATTTAGAACATAATAATTAAAAAGGAGTGTTATTCATTGGACTCATTTTTAACTGTGATTAATGTTATCGTGCTTATTGCCTTCATTATTATGCTAAATGTCATGGCCAAAAAACACATTTCATTTCCTAAACGTGTATTTACTGCCTTAGCTATAGGGATCATTTTAGGCATCGCAATGCATTTAATCTATGGAGTCGACTCAAAAGTAATCAAAACGACAAGTGATTGGTTTAGTATTGTAGGCGATGGATATGTCGCACTATTACAAATGATTGTCATGCCGTTAATTTTTATTTCTATCGTTTCTGCATTCAGTAAAATACAAATTGGGGACAAATTTGCTAAAATCGGTAGTTATATCTTCATGTTTTTAATTGGGACTGTAGCTATAGCTGCCTTGGTGGGTATTGGATATGCATTACTCTTCGGTTTAGATGCATCTTCCATTGATTTAGGTAGCGCTGAACATTCACGCGGTAGTGAAATCACTAAAGAGGCTAAAAACTTAACCGCACATACATTACCACAACAAATCTTAGAACTATTACCTAGCAATCCGTTCTTAGACTTTACAGGTGAAAGAACAACATCTACGATTGCGGTCGTTATCTTCGCTTCATTTGTGGGCTTTGCATACTTACGTGTTGCACGTAAAGAACCTGAACATGGCGACACACTTAAACGAGGTATTGAAGCGATTTATTCTCTTGTCATGGCTATTGTAACCTTCGTATTACGATTAACACCTTATGGTATCTTAGCTATAATGGCTTCAACGATTGCTACCAGTGACTTCGCCGCTATCTGGACTTTAGGTAAATTTATGATAGCGTCTTATGCAGCATTAATTACGATGTATATCATTCACCTCGTAATTTTAACTATCCTTGGTATCAACCCAGTCAAATATATGAAGAAAACATTTGAAGTATTGGCCTTTGCCTTTACATCACGTTCAAGTGCTGGTTCTTTACCGTTAAATATTCAAACACAAACAACACGTCTTGGTGTACCTGAAGGTATCGCTAACTTTTCCGCAACATTCGGTTTATCCATTGGACAAAATGGTTGTGCAGGTATCTATCCTGCGATGCTTGCGATCATGGTTGCACCGGTTGCACATGTAAATATCGATTTACAATTTATCGTGACATTAGTAGCCGTGGTTATTATCAGTTCCTTTGGTGTTGCTGGTGTAGGTGGCGGTGCTACATTCGCATCTATATTAGTCTTATCAACACTAAATTTACCGGTTGCATTAGCCGGCGTCTTAATTTCTATTGAACCTCTTATTGACATGGGTCGTACTGCTCTTAATGTTAATGATTCTATGTTAGCAGGCACAGGAACTGCCAAACTCACTAAAAATTGGGACAAAAAAGCATTCGAATCTAATGAATATGGTGAACTGACAACAGATTAAATATTTTAAAATAAAAGGGAGGAGACAACTTATAAATTGTCCCCTCCCTTTCTCATATTAATTTATTAAACCTACAATTAGCGCTACACTAATCTGTTATCTACAATTATCACTAAACTCATAACATCACTTTTGATTATATAATGCTATTACCGTTTGATTAATCCTGCATCATTAAGTTGATTTAGCATGTCTAATCTTGTTTTATTTCCTAGGAATGATTCAATTTGTGCTGACCAAGTTTCAGTTCTTTCTCCATTGGTACGCGCTTTATAATAATCACTTACCGTTTGATCATACGTTTTTAATTCATTGATTTGTTTTTCTTTATCTGAATTATATTGGTTTCTATGGAAAACATGTTCTAATGGCAAACGAGGTTTTGCAGAACCATTTTCATTTTCTGCTGGTTCACCAATAGCCATACCAAATAATGGGAAAGTATACTCAGGTAAGTCTAAAATCTCGCGTACACGACCAACATCATTACGTAATGATCCTAAGTAAACAATTCCGTAACCCATATCCTCAGCTGCAACAGCCATATTTTCAGCAACAAGAGCTACATCAATCGATCCCACTAACAGACCTTCAGCCGATTCAAAAGAAACTTCCATATTTGATTCCACATTCTCATTAATTAAATTATGACGATAATAATCTAGAACAAAAACAAATAAGTAGCCATTCTCAACAACATATGGTTGACCTGATACTTCCTTTAAATCCTCTTTAATTTCAGGGTCATCAATACCAATGATTGAATAAGTTTGTAAATAACTAGATGTAGAAGCACTTTGACCTGCTTCCACTAATTTTTCAACTGTATCTTCACTTAAAGGTGTTGATTTAAAACGGCGCACCGAGTGATGTTTTTTCATTAATTCATATACATAATCTGACACTATTTCCACTCCTACTCTCGAAAAAATAATATTTTCGTTTATAATCTTTAAATATTGTATACCCTTTTCGACTGGAAATTAAATTAATTGGATTTATAGCGACTATTGTATCTTAATCTTCAACACATAATTTTTTTATTAATAAGGTAAAAGTTTAAAGTTATAAAAATAGCGTTTTTTAGTTATACTATAGATAAATAAGACTTGTAAGGGGTATTAATGATGATTTACTTAAATAAAAATGCTCGAAAGAAGCAAGATATAAAAACTTCTTTAATTTCAATTATCGCAGAAGAAGAAATTCAAAAAGAGATAGTTGAGGCAAATCATTCTAATGACTTAATTTATTGCTTCTTATTAGATAATGTTTTTCCAGAAAGAATGAAAGTAAAAGAAATAATAAAATTTTGGATCAAGTGGTACAGTATTGATACAACTATTGATGATATTCTTTATACTTTTTATTTATCTAAATTTGACAATAAATTTGTAAAAAACTTAACTATTTCAGAAAGCAAACTCCTTAAAATAACTGGAGCTCTACTACACCCTTCCAAAAACATTTTACTCAAAGAACCTATTCAAAGTACCGATCTAGAAACAAAAGATATCATCATTACGTTATTAAACAATCAAAAGCACACAAAAAATATTATCTGTCTTACTAACCATACAGAAGAAGCCCTACTCATGACTAATAACTCTTTCAGAATTTCAAAAGATGTCCTTAAACCTGTTGAAATTTCAACAGAATCAAAAGAAGATAGTACAAAAAATCTCGAAGTAAAGCAAATCCCTAGGTTAACTGTTAAATTAAATGACAAAACAATGTTTCTAGATCCTAGCGATATTGATTATATCGAAAGTAGAGATGGAAAAGTTCAGATTCATGTAAATAATGAAACTTACGAACATGATGCTACTTTACAATCCATGGAAGCCTTAATACTTCCATACGGATTCTACAGATGTCATCGTTCTTATATCATCAATCTTCAAAAAGTTAAAGAAATTATTTCTTGGTCCAAAAATTCATATTCTATAAGACTAAATTATTCGAAAGATTCTTTAATTCCTATCTCAAGAAATAAAATAAACGAAATCGAAGAACATTTTAGAATTAAATAGATACATTTCAACTCATCCAGTTTACATTTCATCCTATTTTTAATGATGTAACTAGCTGTTCCTCCTATTCTTAAATTAGATTACAAAGGAGGATGACTATGGAAAATATCATAGAAATGAGTGACGTAACTAAAAAATTTAATAGCGAAGTCGTAATTGATGATATGTGCATTGAAGTGAAAAAAGGAGAAATATTTGGTTTTTTAGGACCGAGTGGTGCAGGCAAAACTACTACGATAAGTATGCTTATTGGAGCCTCACGTCCGTCAAAGGGAAGTCTAACAGTCAATGGATTTAATAATACTAATATAGGTTCTAGTAAATTCATGGCGACAATTGGTATACTAACCGACATAAGTAATACATACGAAAGATTAACTATATATGACAATTTGAAACTTGTTGCCCAATTATATGACGTTCCTTTATCAAAAGTAGAAGAAACTTTAGAACTAGTTAATTTAAAGTATGCTAAAAATAAAGTATGTAAAAATCTATCAGCTGGAATGAAGCAAAGAGTTCTTCTAGCAAAATCATTAATCCATTCACCCGACATTCTATTTCTAGATGAACCAACCTCATCACTAGACCCAACAACTAGAAACCACATCCACAGAGGATTGAAAGCCTTAAATGAAAAAGGCACAACTGTCTTCCTTACAACTCATGATATGGAAGAAGCTAATAAATTATGTGATAGAGTCGCATTTATAAACCATGGTAAAGTGAAATTAATTGATACACCTCAAAATTTAAGATATTCATTTTCAAATCACTCTCTAACAGTAATTAATCATGAAGACATAATGAAAACAATGAAGATTAACAAACAAACAGCAGACTATATACATGATTTGATGCTAAAAGATGAAATTAAATATCTATCTACAGACCTACCTACGCTTGGTGAAGTGTTCTTAAAAGTAACCGGAGAGGAGTTAAATGATAATGAAAATGAATAGATTAACTGCCCTTTTCGAAAAAGAATTAAAAGAAACATGGCGAAACCCTTCTGTTTATTTAATGCCTTTACTCGTCATTGGCCTTACACTTTTATATCATTTTATGCTTAATGAAATGGAGACTAATAAAGAACAAAAAATATTCTTCATAGTATTAATTATTAATTTTTCATTTATAATGTGCAATACAGCAATTACTTTACAAAGTATCGCAGAAGAAAATGATAAAAAGACATTGATAGGATTAATCCAAACACCAACTACAATGTTAGAAATCCTATTATCAAAAGCACTTTTAGGTATAATATTATCTGTAATCATTTCCGTAATTAGTCTCTTATTATTGGGACAAAGTTTTTCAATTAATTGGAGTGGTTTTGTTTCGCTATTATTGTTACTTATATTCTATACATGTCTAGGCATTTTAGCTGGCTTACTATCAAACACTATAGGAAAATCTCAATTTTATAATTTCATTATTATATTCCTATTTGGTATGGCACAAATGAAAATGTTCTTAGATACAAATGAAATCATCGATAAAATTTTATCTTTCGTCCCATCTAATTTAGTATTCACTTTATTATTAGAAGAGGAAGCTAATAACTTAATTTATTTATCCATTTGGGTAATAAGTATTGTAATTTTAACAATCATGACATATAGAAAACGTTCAAAATTACAGTAATTTAGACCTTCCAAATTTAATTTGTTCTATCTTCAAAAACACGTCCAGGCTACCTAATAGTTTCATTAGTTAGCCTGGACGTGTTTTAATATCACCATTTAATTAAAGTCTAATAATGTTAACACTATAACAAACCTTCTTTTATGAAAGTTTTGAAACAACATGTTACTATCAGAGTATAGTGTAATGTAATAAAATTACACTATATTATCAATAACAAGTGTTTAGTTGAGAATGTTAATGACTATTTTAAGTGTAATAACAGTGAATCATTTCATTAATATCATTCATTTCACTTAAACTATCAATTTCATTAATAGGCTTATAATACTTGTATTATCAATTTCTCAACGAGTCATTAAATATATAAGTTGATGAAGTTGACTATTTAAATCCTAAATGTAATAATAATTAGTAAGAGATTAGAATTATTATAAACAAACAATGATTGTTATCTAATTCTAATAAAACATTTCAAATATCAGGAGGAATTTACCTATGTCTTTAATTAATAAAGAAATCTTACCATTCACAGCACAAGCTTATGATCCAAAGAAAGATGAATTCAAAGAAGTATCTCAAGAAGATTTAAAAGGTTCTTGGAGTGTAGTTTGCTTCTACCCAGCTGACTTCTCATTCGTTTGTCCAACTGAATTAGAAGATTTACAAAACCAATATGATAAATTACAAGAATTAGGCGTAAATGTATTCTCAGTTTCAACTGATACTCATTTCGTACACAAAGCTTGGCATGATCATTCAGATGCTATTAGCAAAATCCAATACAATATGATTGGTGACCCTTCTCAAACTATTACTCGTAACTTCGACGTATTAGATGAAGAACTTGGTTTAGCTCAACGTGGTACTTTCATTATCGACCCTGATGGCGTTGTTCAAGCAGCTGAAATCAATGCTGACGGTATCGGCCGTGACGCAAGCACATTAGTTCACAAAATCAAAGCTGCTCAATATGTACGTCAACATCCAGGTGAAGTTTGCCCTGCAAAATGGGAAGAAGGTTCTGAAACTTTACAACCAGGATTAGACTTAGTAGGTAAAATTTAAGGAGGCATTATTAGAAAATGCTTAATGCTGATTTAAAACAACAATTAAAACAATTACTTGAGCTTATGGAAGGCGACGTTGAATTCGTCGCTAGCCTTGGCTCTGACGATAAATCAAAAGAATTAAAAGAGTTATTAGATGAAGTAGCTGAAATGTCTGCGCACATTTCAGTTACTGAAAAATCTTTAAAACGTACACCTAGTTTCTCAGTTAATCGCCCTGGCGAAGAAACAGGTATTACTTTCGCAGGCATTCCATTAGGCCATGAGTTCAACTCTCTTGTATTAGCTATTTTACAAGTTAGTGGACGTGCACCTAAGGAACAACAATCTGTGATTGATCAAATTAAAGGATTAGAAGGTTCTTTCAATTTCGAAACTTACGTAAGTTTAACTTGTCAAAAATGTCCAGATGTCGTTCAAGCATTGAACTTAATGAGTGTAATTAACCCTAACATTACACATACAATGATTGACGGTGCTGTCTTCCGTGAAGAATCTGAAAACATCATGGCTGTACCAGCTGTTTTCCTAGATGGAGAAGAATTTGGTAATGGTCGTATGACAATTCAAGATATTCTTAACCAATTAGGAAGCACTGCAGATGCATCTGAATTTGAAGGCAAAGACCCTTACGATGTATTAGTTATCGGTGGTGGCCCTGCAAGTGGTAGTGCTGCGATTTACACTGCACGTAAAGGGTTACGTACTGGTATTGTTGCAGACCGTATCGGTGGTCAAGTTAATGATACTGCTGGAATTGAAAACTTCATCACTGTTAAAGAAACGACAGGTACTGAGTTTTCTTCTAATTTAGCAGATCATATCGCTCAATATGATATCGATACAATGACTGGTATTCGTGCAACAAATATTGAAAAAACAGATAGCGCTATTCGCGTTACTTTAGAAAATGACGCTGTATTGGAAACTAAAACAGCCATCATTTCAACAGGTGCAAGTTGGCGTAAACTTAATATTCCTGGCGAAGATCGTTTAATCAACAAAGGTGTTGCTTTCTGCCCACACTGTGACGGCCCTTTATTCGAAAATAAAGATGTTGCAGTCATCGGTGGCGGTAACTCAGGTGTTGAAGCTGCAATCGATTTAGCAGGAATTGTTAAACATGTTACTGTATTTGAATACTCAGATGAGTTGAAAGCAGACAGTGTTCTACAAGATCGTTTACGTTCATTATCAAATGTCGACATTAAAACTAAAGCCAGAACTACTGAAGTCATCGGTGAAGATCATGTCACTGGTATTAAATACGAGGATATGAACACTGGTGAAGAACAAGTCGTTAATTTAGACGGTATCTTTGTACAAATCGGTTTAGTACCTAACACATCATGGATTTCTGATGCAGTTGAACTTAACGGACGTGGCGAAGTTGTTATTGATCGCAATAATAGCACTAATGTTCCAGGTATCTTCGCTGCTGGTGATGTAACTGATCAGAAAAACAAACAAATCATCATCTCAATGGGTGCTGGTGCTAATGCCGCATTGAATGCTTTCGATTATATTATTAGAAACTAATTAAATGGATTCAGCATTTCATTAATATATATCTTCAAAACAGAATTCCCCTATGGAATTCTGTTTTTTTATTATTTAATTCTTTAAACATGTTATGATGGAATTAATGAAAAGTTTTAATCTTTAACATCGTTGGGTTTTTACAATATCAAGAAACTGTTTTCTAGTCTAAATCCATCTCATATCATAAATTTTAAAGGAGCTATTATGAATACCTTAAATCATATTACCAAAGCAAAAATCTATGAAATTCAATCTTTTTTAGACATCCCTAGAAAACTTTCACCACTTGAGACATTACATATTGCTTTTAAATCACATCACATTAACTTCATTTATAACCAAATGGATAAAACCGAACAAGACTGTATTAAATCTATGCTAGACAGCTACGATAATCCAGTCTTAATCAATGAAGATATTAAACATAAATGTAATTTATCAGAACGCTTAGGTTTTATTTTTAGAACTTCAACAAATACATTTATGGTAGATACTCACTATTTAAATCAAATCAATACACATGTTTTCGCTAATCATTACCAAAATAAAGTCCAAGACGAAGATGGACAGCTACTTATTCAACAGTTAGATCAATTAGATAAAGAACTTTTCAATGCCATTCAACATACATCTTTGAAAGATTATTTATCAACTTTGAAATCGAAAAGCTTACAAGACATTTTGAAATTTTACCAAATTAAAAGTCCGTCAAAAATTAAAAAATCAGACGCCGTCAATTTAATTCATGATACCTTTTTCAAAGATGATACATTATTAGAAAATGTCTTTAATCATTTTAAACCGTCATCTTTGTTCATGTTACATCAAATCATTAAAGGCCATACCAATTACAACAACAACATTGATTTAGCAGCTACAGTCGCTGAACAGACAAATTTACATACTGTGTCAGACGTTTTAGATCACTTATTTATATTTAATTATAATGAGCGCCATAATATCATATCTATTCCCTATGACGCTTTAGATTTTATTCAAAATTACATTAATAATAAGGGTGGTATTGAGACTTTCCTTAGTCAACAAGAGCAACATATCGCTTCTGAGGATAATCAAGTACTCGAGACTCTACGTTTATATAGTAAAGATACTGCGATCAATGATGACGATGTCTCTAGTACTACTGTTAAAGAAGACATTAAAGATCAAGAAACTGAAGTACCTGAACTTGAAATCTACATGGATCCCGAAATCCGCCAAAATTTAGCCGAAGAACAATTAATTCAATTTAAAAATGATAAGAACATGCAACAGTATATAACACCCTTCAATATCTATTTTGCGATAACGAATTTATATGGCTATGCATCATTAGAACGTGTGGTTCATTTAATGAAACACTTATACAACAGAGATATGACAGAAAAGGACATTAAAGATGAAATAGAAGCTATGGATATCAACCAATTAGTCATCGTCCAAAATGAGATGTTATTACACCCAGTAATTCCTATGCTCGCAAATAGTGATGAGATAGACGATCCACTAAAAGGATTTTATGAACCTAGCCATCTCGATGAATTATTAATATATGCAAATAATGAATTTTATACACGTAATACCAAATTGAAACAATTCATCAAGTTTCTTAGAAATAACATAAAAGAAGATGATGATATTAAAAAGGAAAAAACCGTAAGATATATCTTATTCCACCTAAGAATAGCACCAGATGAAGCTCATGCAGTCGAGATGATGAATAACTTGATTAAACAAAATAAACTTTTACCAATACCAGATAAAAAGTTATCTAAACAAATTGAAAAAGGATGGACACACCTACGTTTATGGAGTTTGCGCGGTTATACTGTTAATGAAACAAAATCACTTTAATTATTTATACACAAAATGTTCATAGTTCATAAATAACTAAGTGCTTAAACATTCAAATCATTTTTGATAAGTGATACGCTATAATATGTAAGAATTTAAAATAATGAATATTGTATGAATAAAAGGAGTTCCAAACCTGATGAAAAAAAGAGTTCTACTCACGTTAATTTTATCTTTTGCACTTATCTTATCAGCTTGTGCAAATAAAAGTGAAGATGATAATGATCATGATTCACATAGTAGTGCCCATGCACCTAAAAATGCTAAGCAATTAAAGGAAAAAGATATTTTCACATCTAATAAAAACAATGCTACTATCAGTGAAGACGAAATGAATAAAGCATTAAAAAAATATCTACAAGTTAACAGTGATATTTTAGATAATAAGTACGTGATGCAACATAAATTAGACAGACAGAGTGATAGCAGCACTAAGATTACTAAAAAGCAATCCAAACAATTAAGTGAATTGTCTAATCTTGCAGTAAAAAACGACTTACACTTTAAAAAGTTTGTGAATAATAACAAGATTCCAAGTGAATATAAAGATCCAACTAATCGTATTATCAAATATTTTAAAGCACTTAATAGTACAATCGCTAATGTTGATGAAGACATTGAGCAATTGAATTATCAACCACAAAATTCAATCAATGTCGTAGACGTACCAACCAACTATGCAGGCGATGTAAACAAAAAGCAACAAGATAAAATCAAATCTTTCTTAGACAAGAAAAATATCAAAACTGATGTATTTGATAAATAAACTAAAAAGCTTCTAACCGTTATAAAATTTGCGGATTAGAAGCTTTTATTTATATCTTAAGCCAAATTGACATCACGCGACGTCTAAGTCACACTATAGATAGTTAAACTTTTATTTACTCATTTAAAAAATATTTTGGAGAGTGACAAGATGAAGTTACGTGTATCTTTTGTAGTGCTCGCGATTTTATCAACAGTGTTAACTATTTTAATGTGTGCTAAATATCCCACTGGGCCTAATACAATCAGTTTGGATAAGCCTGTAGAACTTTGGTCTGCAATAGGTACTATGGTAGCAATAGCATTACCTGCACTCATATTATGTTTTTTCAACTATATGACAACCAGAATTATTTCAAGTATTCTTCAAATTATTGCGGTTCCAGTATGGGCATTATTGGCACTTATCGCATTCTTTATGGAAAACTATTGGATTGGCGTTACCGCTACTATATCTTCAATTTTAATTATAATAAGTGTTTTTGTAACGCTCATAGTGGACTCATCGAAACAAAAGAAAAGGTCAACAAATTAAAATGTATCTATTTAGACTACTGGACGTCTTAAATTTAAAAAAGTGAAATGCACCTTTCATTTAGGGGCATTTCACTCTTTTTTACATTTCAATAAGATAAGGTTTACAGTTCTCAATTTTAGCAGTTAACGCTTCATCTTTCGTTATTTGTTCTAAATACACAAAGATACATCTAATGACAACCTGATGAGCAACTATGACAATTTGATCTGCATTAGGATCAACAATAGAATTGAAAAAAGTTGCTACTCTATTAAATACGTCTTGATAACTTTCTCCTTCTGGTGCTTTTTGAGTAAAGCTATGACGGAAATCTTTGAAGTTATCATCATTAAAATATTTATAAAAGGTTTCATCCTGTGACACTTCTTTTTTATATTTCCCTTCAAAGACACCTAGCGATCTTTCTTTTAATAAATCAGTAAATGTTGTCGGTATATTATAAGGAAATATTGCTTCATACGTTTGTTGTGTTCTTAATAAGCTTGAAACGTATACATGATCAATGTTTTTATTCGTAAAATAATTTACCAATGCTTGTGCACTCTCCGTACCTTGCTCCGTTAATGGCACATTAAGTTGACCACAAAAATAAGGCTCTCCATACTTATTATCATAATTGGATTTAGATTCACCATGTCTTACTAAATATATTTTCATTTTGAATCTCCTCACTCATATTAACTTGTTTTACTTAATAATAAATTAATTGATAATCCAATTAAAATAATTCCTACCGCATAATCAAAAATAGCTTTAATTTTAGGATTACTGAACAGTAATTTAATATATTGAAATATAAAGACGCAGAATAGGAACCAACAACATGTTACAAGCACTACCGATAATGCTAAAACTGCAACTTGAGAGGTCATATGTATATTTCCTTGTGATAAGAATTGAGGTAATATACTCATGTAATAAAGTAATGCTTTAGGATTTAATATCGTACTTAAGAAACCTTGTCTATATGATGATAGATATGACACTTGATTTAAGTCTTGTTTTTTATCATTAAATGACATCGATTGACGTGCTGATAAGATAGAGCGTACGCCTAAATAGATTAAATAACATGCACCAAGTACTTTAATCAAAACAAAGACATAATATAAACTTGTTAATATGTATATAATTCCAAAAATAGCTAAACTAGCGTAAACAATATGACCCGTGGTAATACCTAATGCGGACATCATACCGTTTCTTTTCCCTGAATGGACCGTATTTTTCATTACAATTAGAAAATCAGGTCCAGGTACAATGATGATTAAGAGTGAAATCAATATAAATGTTAATATACCTTCCAAAATGAATCCCTCCATAAAGCTATCGTATCAATCCATGCATAAACATACAACACTTCGAAAAATATTAAGAATTGACTAACTATTCATGCATATATGATAAATAAAATTAAAAAATGAATGATATGATTGCATATTTATAATTAAATGTACACAACGAAAAATTTATTTTAGAATTAAGTTGTTTTAATTGGTAATATAATATAATTCATGATATTATATACATGTAGTTAATAAGTAACTACAAAGTCTTTTATATTCATGAACATAATACTCCTGGATGGCGTTACCCAGCGTCATCCTCTTTTTTTGTCTAAATTTAAATGATATATATTTTTATAATCACTTTCCTCAATATAACTCTTCAATTATGATCAATCGATTAGGGTACGTAACCAATGAGGAGGTATATATGTTATGAAAATAATGATTATTATTTTAGGTATACTCGTCATTTTGTCATGGTTGTTTTTATTTTATATTTACAGACAAAATGGTTATAAAAGTAATTCAATTAAAGTACAAAATATCATCCTTTTAGCATGTTTACTAACACTTCTAATGACCATTTTAGCTAGTATTTACGTAGAGTAATTGGGCTACTATTAAATAATAAAAAAATAGAGATGTCCTTATCAATTAAGGTCATCTCTATTGCTATGTTACAATTATTTTTTTCGTAAAGCTTTTAAAATAAGTGATACCACGAAAATTAAAATAATTGAACCTAATAATGCTGGGAAGATATAAATTTTACCTAGTTCTGGTCCCCAATGTCCAAAGATCATTGAACCAACCCATGCACCTACGATACCAGCAATAATATTACCTAAAATACCGCCTGGGATATCTTTACCAAGAATTGCACCTGCAATCCAACCGATAAGACCACCTACGATGATCATTCCTATTAATCCGAACATGTGTCTTCACTCCTTTCAATACATAATTATCATTATGTCTACCTATGGTGTATACCCCATAATCACATCCCGAAACAATTTTAGTTAAAAATTTATTAAAACTAGTAAAAAAATAGATATTTATATATTGATAATTATTAACCATTCATTTAAAATTTCTAATTGCAATTCATTCAATAACGAATGCACAATAAACAAATGGGATGGTACCGACTTATTATTTTCTAAGAATATGAAAGGTTGTATCATCTTGAACGCAAATAAAAATAAATTTTTCATTTTTAAAATAGGCTTCGATTTATTAAGTGCGATATCTATTATTTTAATTCTGATCATTATTACACTCAATTTTTATATTAATGGTCATTTACATGGTCAATTTGAGATGGGTTTTCATGTTGAAAGCAATCAAATTTATCTACTTTCTTTTCTTATTATATTAATTATTTTAAGTAGTTTAACTTCATTTTTATTAGGTCGTTTTAATAACAACCATTAAGAAAAGCTATGGCACTGACATCAAATCAGTTTCAGCCATAGCTTTTCTTTATTCGTGATTTATTTTTCGTGTATAGAGCGCTCAGTTTCATCCTCTTCATCATCCTCTAAAAATAATGTATCAATGACTTCATAAGCTGTTAACAATAGTCCTAGCGTCACTGCAGTATTCGCAGAATGATTGTCAAAGAACTTTACAACGCTAATTTTTTCTAAAAAATGAAAAAAGGCATTATCAATACCGTAATCAAAGTTAAAATACGTAATTACTATACCAATTGCAAATGTAATCATTAAATTAATACATACACCTTTAATTACTTCATTCACTTTAGAATTGATTACCCATCACCCCGTAAAAATCAATAAATCATTATGTATACTTTAAGCTTAACAAAAATAACTAAGCAACTCCACACATGGAAAAATTCAAAGTCTTCAGATTCACATTATTTACATATTGAATATCCCTCATGAAGTTTTTGAAAACAAAAAAGAACCTCATAGGCTAAGCCTACAAGGTTCCGACAATAAACTATATATTATTGTTCTTCTTTTATATAGACATATTTTATAACATTCCATCAACAATCAAAACGCCTATAAATCAGTATATATAGCTATGCCATCATTAAATTAAAGTTCATACTCTTGCTCTTTGTTTCAAAATTATGCCCTTTTTTTGCCCTTAAAATTGTTTGATTCCACGTGGAATCATCAGAAAGTTCTTCACTAACTTTTATAAATTTAGTTACTTGAGTTCTGTTTTAATTTACTGACTTTAATCAATTTGATCACTCACTATGCCAAGATCATTTTCTTTAACTTGCTTTAATCTTCTGCTATTTCATAATTAGATTTACTAATTATACTGATCTTGCATTTCATGACGCCAAATTCATTTACCATTAACACACATAGTATAGTTACGAAATAATATTTGCCACTGTAACACAGGACGTTTCTCAGAACATAAAAAAATACCATACCTATTTAAATAGATATGGTATTCTTTAAAGATTGAAAAAATATTGAAGATCTTAAAAACGAGTGACCAGCTCTACAGATATTATAACCGATTTCTAATAATTTAAACATAAAAATACCACACCTTAAAAAAGATGTGGCATAACTTAGTTAAGCTAAGTAAAACAATGGAGATTTGAATGAAAATAGATTTGCTTAAAATCTATTATACGTATAACCGGTTTCTAATAATTTAAACATAAAAAACACCACTAATTAAAGTGGTGTTGGGGTTTTCATGAATATTATACAAAGGGGTAGATCCAACTGGCTCCATTGACTCTACCATTGTCTAACCGATTTCTTATATTTTAAACATAGTATTCACTAAATAAATTAAAATATCTGTTAAACTAAAAATATATGAATTTTTAGTGAGGTGATGGTGCATTGACCTTTGTCATAGTATGCCTATATATACTCTGTGTTATTTGTCTTTTGCTGTTCTCTTATTATCTATACATGTTATTTAATTTAATAGACCACCATCATAAGATAATTTACACATTATGGACTATTTTATATGCAATATGTACGACGGTTATTATTATACTATTATTTAAATTCAGTTGATTCGATCATTACAATTCTTATTCAATACAGAAAACCACACTCTTATTTGAGTGTGGCGAAAAGATATTTAAATGCGTAAGCAATAATGGAGTTGGGGAACTCCGTAACTAATCATAACATTTTTACAAATTAAAAACCACGATCACAATGAACGTGGTTTTGCAGAAAGTAAAAGATATTTTATGAGTTCTCACTTCATGTGATATTTATGTTATAACATACCATCGTACATAAAAACAAGATTTAATATGTCATTCAATAAAAAAGCAGTCACTATGACTGCTTTTTACACAAATAGAAACAAGAGGGAATATTTCAAAGCAAAATCACTACAATTATTTTGTAGCGTTTATATTCCTATTTTAATGTATCATTATTTTACTAATGATGAAATCACATTAATTTACAATTTTTTGACAATCCTTTCATAAAAAAACCGTATCATAACTGATACGGCCAATGACTCTGAGTTAAAAAGTATGTCGAATTTACCCAGTGACATGCATAAGTAAATTAGTCAGGGATTTTTTATAGCTTTCTACAAAGGGTTGCATGTATTGTATATAATACCATAAAAATAAGAACAGTTAAATAAACTGTTCTTAAATAGTAACGAATATATGAGGTTATCAATTACTAATATATATAATGTAATATTGAACTCTAAAATGCAAAAATTTACTATTTTATTTACGTAACTTTAGATGTAAAAAGTTTTGGTTTTAGACATAGATTATAACACACTTACAAAGACTTTCACAATACAAAAAGATAGCCACTAGGACTATCTTTCGAAAGAAAACTAATAATGATGATAGAATGCCTCGTGAGAACGTAATTAATATCTCACTAATATTAATCTAACATTAACTTCTTATAAATATAACCCCAAATGAAGCATTTTACAAAAATAAAAAACTACCTTATTAAGATATGGTTAACGAAAGCTTTTCTAATAACAAGAGATTGGGTGAAAATCTAAAGGAAAATAATTATTTAATAAATAGAAGATAAATACCATATCTTAAATAAGTGTAGTAAAAACTATAGTTTTTTGAGTGTTTCAAGTTATACAAATGCATAACTCTTACATTAATATAGCCATTTTTTTAAGTATTAAACATAGATAAGTAGATATATTCCTTCTTAAATCTCACTATTTAGATATTATTCTCCAATTCTATTAAATCTCGCTCATTCTTTTCATCCTCTTGACCAATACTATCAATAAATACTGGTGTCGCCACATTCATATCTACTATATCTATATATATTCGGTATTTATTCCACTTCTTCATCCCATTCGCCTATGTTAATTTCAAAATTACGATTTGTAATTTCTTGTTTATCTGTAAATAATTTATGATATTTACCCAACATATCACGAGCACGTAAGCGATCGCTAGGCTTAATAGGTACTTCTATTAGCTCAACATATTCATTATAAACTAACTGAACCTTACCATTCTGTGGATTCTCTTTATATTCACCACGTTTAACTACAACTTCCTTTGTTTCAGTCTCATCACCAACTGCTGAATTAGTTAATAGATGCAATAGCTCATTAGCGCTTAATACACTTTCATCTATAACTTTTTTCTTTTGCTCTTGGATATAATCATTAATATGTTTCTTCTTTAACAAGCGACACCCAGATACATGTGCCGTTTTAGGCGAATAACCAGCCGTTATAGCGCTCTGCGTAACATTTAATGTTCTAATATACTCATTCACAAAGCGCTCTTGTTTCGGCGTTAATTTGTCCATATACTCACTCCTTAATATAAAGATTGCCTACCCGTGAGGATAGGCGTTTAGTTTAGTTAACAACTCTATTCTTTCGAGCTATTTCCCGTAAGCTCATACCATCAATATTTTGCTGATGAATATTCTTAGATCTTTCAGAATTAGTTACACGATTCAAGCGTGCATATTCTTGAATAGATTGAGTGTCTCTCAATTTCTCTTTTCTATTCTCTTTTTCGACTTGAGCATTAATTTCTTCTCCAATACGGTCAACATTTTCCCAATCTTCATCAGTTATAATTACATTGCCATCTTCATCAGTACCAGCAATTAAATTGGCTATTACCTTTTTATATAATTCATCTTTTCTATCCATGTTGTCGCTCCTTTACAAACTTCAATTTTTGATTTGTACCTATAATCGGCAATTCACTCTTAGAAACATAATACTGTGGTGCATATTCTCTAAAATGAGGTCTTAAATCACTTCTTATTTGAGCATCTTCGTCGAAATTCTCACGTCTATAAGGAATTGCGTAACGTTCAAACTCCTCTGTGTATCGTTCATTTAAATCATTAATTTCATCGATAATACCGTTGTATTGTTCAATGATTGGTTGAAATTTAGCTATTAGTTCTTGTTTTTCATCCTCATATAACTTGGGTAATTCAGATTGATGTTTAATCAATTCAATAGCTTTTTCTTTTCTAGTTTCATCAAATACTTCTTGTTTAGTAGTAAGACGTTTGTTGATAGCCTTTAATTGCTTTTCCTCTTTATCAGTTGTTTGATATAGTTCATCTGCCTTATCATCTTCACCATTCGCTACTAACTGTTTATATTCCTTTTTATCTGCTTTGATTTTAGCTTGTAAGTCATTACGTTGTTGTTCTAATTCACTAATTGCATTGCGTTGATCAGTTACAAACTGATTGTACTCTTCAAAATATGATTCTGTTTTCATTTTCACTTCTCCTTATACTAACTGCATTTGTTTTTGTTGCCTATCTTGTTTCAAACGTTCTTTAATACGTTGCTTACGAGCTTTACCGTCTATCTTACGCTTTTCTTTTTCTACTTTGATTTCTTCTTGCATGGATTGACGTTTGTTATCTTTAGTAGAATTCACTAATTGCAAAATGTCATCACTAATTCGATTTAATAATTCATCATCAATCAAAATACTATCTTTTTGATACCTTTTAATTTGTCGTTGTTCATCATCAGAATATTGAGATAATAATTTATGAAATTGTTTTAAATCATTCTTTGAGTGACGTTTATATTTGTGTAGCTTATCTCGTTCTTCAATAATAGATAATGCTAAATCTTCTATGTGATTCGACTCATAGGACAACTGCATAGTGTATGGATCAATAAACATTCTCGGATAATGCAGTGCGTACATATCTTCTATTCGTTGTTCCCATTCATCAAATGCTTGCTTTAGGTATGCAGCATTATATTTTGTCTTTAGGTGCTTAACTGCAAATTTTTGTACTAATTCCAAATCACTACAACCTTTTAGATTTCCATTTCTTCTATAGCATCAATACGTGCTTGGCTGCCCTCTATCTGACGTTGAATACTAGTGATAGCATTACGTCTATCAAGCTCATTCTCAATCATGTAATAGCCTCTGTGTGTCTTACTGTAGTTGTAACCAATTGGATAATGGTATTGAAGTATTAAGCTATTGATAGTTAAACGTAACCATCTTTCATTAGTTCGATTAACTGATATTCCCAATTGATTTAAAATATTGGTTTTAGTAATATATTTCTTAGACGTATTTCTTATCACATTGAGTACTTGGCGGTGTTCATCGGGTAAGTTGTACGTCTTTTCTTTTTCTATCATTTTTTGCATCTGTTTCACCTCACTTATTCAATTACTTTATACCTTAATTATACTAAATTTACACGAAAAACACAAACTAACGTTCGTTATTTATGCCATTGTTACTTTTTCTTAACATACATTATTTTACTGTTAAATAAGCTTTTAAAAGTATTTAAGTAGTAAAATGTAGTATATCACCTAAAGAACTAATGTTCGTATTTCAAAAAATTCGTACCCTAGTGTATTTCTACAACAATTAACATTTATTAGCTATTTATAGGAGCCACACACTACATGTGACCCCTTTTAACCTTACTTATTCAAACTGTAAAAAGATGCTTTCAATTCACTTAACTTACGCTCTAACGCTTTGTAATCCTCTTGTGTAGCATTCTCGTCTTGCACAAATTCAGTTATCAACTTCAATCCCTCAACTAACTCTGGTGCTGGTTCATTAATCCCTGTTGCTAACTGGTACATTAATTCAATGTTACCTATCACATCAGCATTACTAGACTGAATGCCCTCAAGCTCATCAACGTTTAAGCTACCCTCAATGTAAGTGAAGATATCAGTATTATTGCTTTCTGCGAATGTCTCAAGTCCATACATAAAATACTCATCGTTAAATAGATTATCTGCCATCATATCGCTAATAGACATATGCTCATCATCTTCTATTTCATAACCAGCATAATGACCCTCAATATTTCTTATAAGCCCCTCAGTGTGCTTAGGAGACGCTAATTCAAACGCTTTTCTCACATTGCAGTCTTGAATGTAAATGTGACCGTACAAATTACCTTCCATGATCACATACACCATATCAAACGGATCGTTATATATTTTGAATCCAAACGGTGTCTTTTTGCTACTTTCTAATAAACCTGTGTAATATCTTAATAACGTGCCTGCTCTTGTTTCAAATTGATTTGCGATTATTTCTATTTTCATATTAGACGCACTCCATTTCTTTCTTACAAATATTAAATGCAACAGGCAACCAATGATCTGTTTTAATATATTTAGACTTCACTATCGGTAAGTCCAACCCTTTACCATCAACTAGATAAATAATTGGTGGACAAATATCCATCTCAATTAATCCAGCTCGTTTAAGTTCAGCAATTATATTAAATGCTTCTTGGTTCCATCCAATCCAAAACACCACATTTGGATGTTGGCCACTTGTATATGCTCCATCACCTTTATAATTAAAGTTATTTTCTTCGAATACATTTTCTATTTCTACAAAAGTAGTTCCATCGTGTGATTCTATATATTCTAAAATTTCTGATTTTAATTGATTTTTATTCATTTTCTTCCTCCTAAAATTGTATAGGTGTCCCACTGTCTTATTTGCATTGTTTTTTAGGACACGCAAAGACACCCTTCAATCCTCACTCCCTCAAGGGGTTTGATTAATCTGTCTTACTGTCTCCCTACTTACTACCTATATATCTATATTTCGTACTTTGTCTATATATATTCTGTAAAACTTTTAACTAAAAACTATCAAGACACCAAGACACTTATAGCATGGTATTACTGCCACAAGGGATTAAAGGTGTCTTAACCCTGTCTTATAAGTGTCTTACTGTCCTAAAATTTATGACGATTCGACTTTAAGTTCCTTATAGTAAGAAGATAAATCTATGCTAAAACCATACTGCTTGCCTATGCCTTCACCATATCGTGTTTGCTTTTTCACTGTGCTACAATATCGTGTATTTCTTAATGCTTTATCAACTTTTCTTAAATGATGTTGTTGTGGTTGGTCATCTCGTTTCATCATCACTTTCCAAATTTCCATACTACATACTTTGTCACGCCATACATAAGCACCTGGTTTTGTGTTTGGTAATTCAATCAATTTACCGTCACCATATAATTTAATGTAATCTTGGTCTATAACATCGTGAGCAGATATTCTTTTTTCTTCTAATGTTCTATACCAATAGTCAGATGGAATAGGACGCTCAAGAAATTCTTCAATTTCACCGACTAAAGCATCTTTTTCAGAATGCTCTTCTTGGACTTTCAATGCTGTTTCACTAGCTTCTTTATCTAACAACAATGCTTTATCCGTTGGATCATTATCAAAATAAACTTTAGCTTCAGCAAACATTTGTTGAACAATGTCTTGTGTTAAATCGTCAAACGGACTTTTAGTTGCTTTATTTTTATCTGTCGTAATAGGAAAGAAACGACGGTTACCTGTTTGGTCTTTTAAAAATTCGTAATTATTTGTCGTACCTATAAAAACACATTGGCGTGGATGTCGCTCAATACGTTTACCATATGAAGCCCTATAAATATCAACAATCGCACTAATGAAACTTTTAATATCTTCAATAGTAGATTTTTGAAATGCTGCGAGCTCTTCTATCTCACACAACCAGGAACCTTGAATTTTTTTATAAGACTCATCACCTTTAAACGTTTTTAAACTTTGGTTATACCAATGCCCACCTAATTTACTTACTGTCGTTGATTTACCGTCACCTTGCCCACCATATAAAATAATCATGGAATCGTATTTGATACCAGGATGATAAATTCTGGCAACTGCACCCATCATCCATTTTTTAGTCACCTCACGGTTATAGTGATTATCTTCAGCACCTAAATAGTCAATAAATAATGTTTCAATTCTTTCAATGCCGTCCCATGATTTAGATTCAATCATCGACTTAATAGGATGGAATTTATTATGATAAGCTTCTTTTTCAATGACACTATCCATAATGTCACGACTAAATTGCACATTATAATATCTATCTATATGAGAAATGACATGAGTTGTATCAATATCAGCCCAATAATAATTATTGTCATCTTTGGTACGCCAATATGGTAAACGCTTCAGTTTAGTAATTTTTTCAAAGGAATCGTATTGTACTAACCCTTTTAAACTTTCATCATTTTCCATTATTAATTCTGCGTTTGCAGTGGTCTTTTTAAGGGCTTGTGTAGTAGCTGATCGTCTTAATTTACTGCGCCAATCATCACTATTGGCCAAATAATTATTTTCATCAATCAACTCAAATACTTCTTCTTTGGTTACATCCTCCAAATAAAAACCTCCTTACTTATTCTTACTATCTTTCTTCAAAATGCTTTTGAATGTACGATTAACTTCCTTTTGTTCAATTGGTGGCCTACAGGTCATCGCCCATGCACTTACCAATCCGTAAACAAGATTAGCGTCCACATAACGACGTAATAGGTACCCTGTTAAAGAAGCCAATGTTTGGTTGCGTTCACCTTCACCTACACCAAATGCAATTTCGCGCCAATATGAACTATTGTGTTTATGAAAATGATTTGAATAATCCACAGTTATTGGCGCATTTTTAACAACCATCTTGTTTAATTCTTCAGTGGTAATTGCTGGTGCGTCATTATATTTAAAAATGTAAATTGAATCCTTTGATTTTTTAACTGGTAAGGCCATAGCTTGTGATGGTACAAAACTAGCTTCATCTACTGGATAACCAATATAACGTGCTAATCCATTTGAATACTTCCGATAGTCTGATGCACTCACTGGCTCATTTAAAGGTACTATAAGACGAATGCGAGGCTTTTCAGCAGTATATGAATACGTTGTATGAAATGCCCAAGATACATGTTCCAATTTAGCTTTCAGCACTTCATATAGACCTCTAAAATCTTTGATTTCATCATAATCTAATGTGATTGCACTTCGGTTAATTAAAGTAGCATCACTACGATATTTACTAATGTTTTGATTGTCTTTTTCTATATCTTCAAAATCACCGTATACGCATAGACCACGTTTATATTTATTTTCATTAATCATTGGTATTTGAAGCTTATTCAACCAATCTGACCAATTATATAAATCAGAACCATTACACGAATTTGAATACAAGTTTTTATATTGAACAATATGAATATTAAAATTATTGTTTAACTTAACTTTTTGAAAATCCAATTTTTGACCTCCATTTAATACAAACAAAAGGACAAAGATGTTATAATAAATATGCGCAATTTCTTAATTGCCCTGTTATTTGTTTAGTTAACTTGTATATTATGCGTTATCAGTTCCGTTTGCCGACTTCACTGATGACGCTTTTTCTATTTGTTCCATCGCACTGCTAAATTCATTCTTAATCTCTTCTTCAATTGCATCAATATCTTTTAATATTGAGTTTAATACTGCCATTAATACATAATTGTGATTGATATGTTCATTAACGATATATGATTCCATTGGTTTGTTTTGTTTATCAAGTAATGATTTATATTCTTCGCCACGAGCCATCTCTTCACCAATAAGCGTAATTACTGTATTAAGTTTTGAATTTAACTCAGCATCTACAAAACTATTTTTTAATTCTGATACATGAAATTTTAAATCTTTCATTCTAGTATTCCTCCAACTTCCCAATAAAACTTGTCATTTCTTCGATTGCCCATTTTAATTCTTCAACATCATCTTTAGTAATGAATTTATGAATATTAGAATCTTCATAATTAATAGGAAAGTCGATCAAAATATTTGAAGATTTTACAAACTCTTTATAATTTCTGTAATCATCTAATACTTTTGTAATTTCACTTTTACTTAAATTAGGATATTCATTTTTTATAATTGAAATATCTCTGTTACGACGTTTTCGTAATAATTTAGATATTTTTCTATTTTGCTTTTTATTATTCACTATGTGCTCATAATTCAATTTACCATCAATATTTTTGTAATCTTCTCTAGTTAATTTATTCATTTGTTCATTTTCCTCTCTGAATTTATTATTTTTATTTAAGCTTTGTTTAATTTTCACCTTATTCAACCTCCAACAATTTAATTCCATATGCCGACGCTAAAATATATAAAGCGAAAGCAATAAATACGTTTGCAACTAATGCTACTGTTAATGTTATAAACGAAATCGTACCAATGTACGTTAGATAGTTTTTCATTTGTCTCACTCCTTTCTACATCCATTTTTTATGACGTTTTTTCATGTACTCTTCAAAACGCGGAATACTAATGACCGTCATTGTTGATGACAATGAGTAATACAAGTCATCAATGCCCATAGAATCTTTTTCCCACTCTTTTAAAATACGATTGACCGAACTGTAGGAAATCCCAAAGATACTAGCTAACGTATTAGGTTTCGCAAAAAGTGGATTCACTACAACTTGTTTTGGTTCTGTAATTACATTTTCTTTAGTAGGTAAATCTTGCAACTTTGTTCTATGCATTTATTTAACCCCCTTTTTTTCATCAATTCCAAAAAATTCGTTTGGAGTTACGTTGAAATATTCACATAACCTCAAAACTGTTTTTATATCTGGGCTTTGAGTTTTTTCATGATATAAACCGTGTATAGCTGTTCTCGAAATTCCAGTTTCTTTACTTAGTTTCAAAGCACTAACTCTTTTTTTACCCATAAGCATACTTAAATTGTTATCCATGTAACCACCACCTTAGTTATCATTAACTATGTACTGTTAAAAGTACAATATAAAGTTAACACTACTAAAACATCACTGTCAACAGTTTTTGTTGAATTGTTATCACTATTTTTTATTTGTATCGAAGTACAATATGTTTTATTATAGATTAGAGGTGAAAAAATGAAGTTCTCAAACTTATTAAAAAACATTAGATTAAAAGAAAATATTTCTGTAAATAATCTCTCAAAACTTTCTGGAGTATCAAACGCTTATATAAGCAAGCTTGAAAATAATAAAAGAAAATTCCCTACTATTAGAACTTTATTCTTACTACTAGTTGGTTTTAAAAATTCAAAACTAAATGACCAATCTAAGTCTATACAAGATGTTGATAATGAAATTAAAGATATTTTATATAAATTTATATCTGCTGAAGATAGTGATATCGATACAGAAAAACTAGAGAATTTATATAACGACTTCAAAACATTCTATGAAGATTTGCATAAAAAAGTTGGCAATAAAGATGATAAAAATAGAAAAAAGAATATATTCGCTTATGAAGATGATAAGAAAACTCTGCAGTCAATTAATATAGAAAAACCTATAAACGATTTAGCATTTCACCTTAAAGACGATTCAAATCACAAATTCTATAATGGAGTAATATTAAGCGAAAATGATAAAAATATGATCGATGAAATTATCAACTCATTTTTAGTTAATAAATTGTCACAAGAACAGAATGATTTAAGCGAAGATATTGAGCAACTGCAAAAAGATTTTAACGACTTTAGAAAAGAATCTATGTTAAATAAAAAACAATTGAAAATGTTTGCTATTCATAACAATATACAGTCGCTTAAAGATAAAAACTAAAAAATGAGGAAACCCTTACACATGCAATATTAGGAATTCATTAATATTAATAGCGATATTCAACATAAACTCTTTTAACACATCATATTAAAATACAAATAATTAGGAGGACATTATGAATTTTGGTAAATACAAAATTGATGAATTTTATTTAATAATGATTTGTGGCTTTTTAATAACTTCTATTTTTGTACCATTTATGCTTATTTCAGTAGTGATAATGCTAATTATAGGATTAGAGAAAGAAGAATAATATTTAAGGAGAAATGTAGAATGTACTTCAATGATTGGAAAGTTACTATTAACGGAAAAGGCTCACATGATGTTGTAACTAATGAAGATACTTTGTTAATTTTGCAAGATTATCAACACGTTGAAATAGCATTAAAATTAGTAAACGATACTATTCAAGTAAAATCATTAGGCTATGGAGAGGATGTAAGCATTAATCCTACTACAAAAGAGATAACGGTTAATGTAACAAATTTATTAGAAGATGATGAGTAATTAAACAAAGGAGGCTCTTACACATGTGGCATGAGAAATTTAAAAGAAAAGGACAGAGAGAAAAATGTCGAAAAATATTAATCTAGCTAATAGTAAATTGAACAATTCTAATATTAAACTGAAACAAAGCTATTCAAATGCGAAAAACGCTAATTTAAAAGTGATGTATATGCCCCATTGGTTAGAATTTTATTCAAATACATTGCACAATGAAGTTAATAGTACACGTAAAAGATATTATAAAGCATATAGTAAAGGTACTATAGTTTATGCTCGGCTAGGCAGTAATATAGGAAGTGAATTTTCTGGCAACCACTTTTGTGTTGTTATTGACAATTATGATAATAGAGGAAAAGAAACTATTACAATTGTCCCACTTTCATCTAAAAAGAACTCTAATTACCTAAAGTTATCAACCACTATATTAGATTTAACTGCAGCAGATTTATTGGAACAACTTGCAAGTTGTATAGAAAAATATAGCGATTTAAAGATAAATTTTGAAACTGATTCTGACAAAATTAATGAGGAAGAAGAGAAACAAAAGAAAAAAATCTCAAATAAGTTATCAGAGCTAAATGCTGCTATTAAAGTATATTCAAAACATATAGGCAAAGATACTTATGTTAATGTTTCAGCCATTTCTACTATTAGTAAAAAGCGTTTAAGCAAAATAAATAATTCCGATCCTACTGGAAAAATTTCTTTGCCTCAACGTGATATAGATGAAATACAAAAAGAAATTAAACTCAAGTTTCTATAAAAACGTTTGATAAAGAATTAATAAGATGGTATCATTTGATTATAAATTCCCGGTAACCACTCCGGCATCACCTCTATTAGAGAGGTGACATATTCTCAGCATTATGCTGAAAAGTCAGATGATACGTCATCTGGCTTTTTTTATTGCAAAAGGGAGTGATGATATGTGGCATGAGAAATTCACTAACAAACATGGTGACGTACAATATCGCTATTATGAGAAGTACAAAGATGCACTCACAAACAAATGGCGACGTGTTAGCGTAGTTCTTAATAAGAATGGTAAGCAGTCACAGAAAGAGGCTCAGAGACGCTTAAATGAGCGTATAGAGGCGAAGTTAAATGATAAGACACCGACAACGTTAAAGTCATTGACTTTCCATGTCGCATGTGATGAGTGGTTAGAACATTATAAGAATCATTCTGGTTCAAAGACTACAACAATCAAAGAAAAGGTAAGCAATACAAACACAGTTAAAAATGCTATAGATAAAGAAGTACTGATAAACAATATTACTCATAATTATCTACAAGATATAATTAACAACTGGGCTAGTATACATAGTAAAGGACATGTTCAGTCTCTTGTTATTATCATTCGTTCTGTTTTCAAATATGCGTTTAAATATTACGATCTACAAGATATAAGTGTACTAGATAAAATAGATATTCCTAAAAAGGCTAAAACTAGGGACGAACTACAAGCTAAACGTAATAACTATTTAGAAGATAGTGAAATTAAAGAGTTACTTAGTTGCTTTGATTACCTAATTAAGCACAAAAAACATTCAACAAGAAAGCGTAATTATAAAATGGTCAAAGCTATAGTACAGTTTCAAATTGCTAATGGTATGCGTATCGGTGAGCTACTTGCAATAAAGAGAGAAAATATAAACTATGAAGATAAAACGCTAGATATCGACGGTACAATTAATTGGGTAGCTGATAAAGAAACGGGAGCATTCGGAGTAAAAGAGACGACTAAAACAAGTAAAAGTTATAGAACCATCGGACTCACTACCCAAAGTATTAACTTACTTAAAACACTTATTTTAGAAAACAAGAAAGAAAACCAGTGGAATGACAAATTTATTGATAGAGGGTACATATTCACAAATACAGCTGGTAGCCCTATCGACTTGAACAAAATAAACAACATTATCAAAGAGGCTACCGAAATCAGTTCCATTAATAAGTCTGTAACGACCCACACGTTACGTCACACGCATATATCTACGCTTGCTCAATTGGGGATTAACTTAAAAGCTATACAAGAGCGTGTAGGTCACTCAGACTATAAAACCACCCTAGAGATATACACACATGTTACTGATCAGATGGCTAAAGATATGATGAATAAATTGGAACATATTAGTACTTATAGTTAACTGAATATAAAGCGAACTGTATTATATCTGATATAAGGTCACGAATACAGACCTGTAAAAAAACAATAAAATATCAAAATAAATACGCTTTAATATAGGCGTATTTTTTATGCCTAAATTTCTAAAACTTTCATATAATGCCCTTTTTCTGCCCTTTTTCTATATTTAAAAACACAAAAACAACCCCATAAGCCTATGCTTACGGGGTTTTACAATGAACTATATCTTATTGTTCTTCTTTAACATATGGTAATAAAGCCATATGACGTGCACGTTTGATAGCAGCTGTCAACATACGTTGATATTTAGCTGAAGTACCAGTTACACGACGTGGTAAAATTTTACCGCGTTCTGAGATAAAACGTTTTAATAATTCAGTGTCTTTATAATCGATATGTGTAATACCATTTGCTGTGAAATAGCATACTTTTTTACGACGACGTCCGCCTCTTCTTGGTCCACCTGCCATGATTAACTGCCTCCTTTTAATTTTATTTTAATTAGTTATTTTTTAGAATGGTAAATCATCATCACTAATATCAATAGGTCCGTTCGCGTTCGCAAATGGATTATCTGATTGATTTGAATTAGGTCTTGATGAATTGTTGTTATACGAAGTATTTTGTCCTGATTGTTGGCCACCGAATCCTTGACCATAGTCTTGGAATTCGTTGTTTTGTGAACGTTGGCCACCGCCATTTTGTGAATTCTTAGGTTCAAGGAATTGAACACTGTCACAAACGACTTCAGTAACAAAGATACGACGACCTTCTTGATTTTCATAACTACGTGACTGTATGCGACCATCAACGCCAGCTAAACTACCTTTAGATAAGTAGTTATTTACATTTTCTGCTTGTCTTCTAAAAACAACACAGTTAATGAAATCTGCTTCGCGTTCCCCTTGAGCATTCGTGAAAGTACGATTAACTGCTAGAGTAAATGTCGCTACACTTACGCCTGAGGGAGTGGTTCTGTATTCTGGATCTTTCGTTAAACGACCTACTAATACAACTCTATTTAACATTTAAACGCCCCCGTCAAATTATTACTTATCTTGGTCTTCACGGATAACGATGTAACGAATGATATCGTCATTGATTTTAGCTAAACGTTGGAATTCGTCAGTAGCTTTGTTGTTATCTGATTTAATACGTACGATGTTATAGAAACCTTCTTTGAAATCATTGATTTCATAAGCTAGGCGACGTTTACCCCAGTCTTTTTCTTCTAAAACTTCTGATCCTTCTGAAGCTAAGATACCATTAAAGCGTTCAACAACTGCTTTTTTCGCATCTTCTTCAATGTTTGGGCGTACGATGTACATAATTTCATATGTTCTCATTGTATATTTGCACCTCCTTGTGGTCTATACGGCTTATCATCATTTTGTGATAAGCAAGGAATAATTTTCATTACTCACAATCAAGAATTATAGCACAGAGTATTACTTTTTACAATCATATTTAAAATTATAATAAACGAAATGACAAACATATAGGCACTATGTCCTCTTTTTGATATTTACTCGATAGAGCACCTAATTTTAATATAATTTTTTCAACCAATTTTTATAAAAATCAATGTGAATATACATAATAAAATCGTTCTTTATATTGTGTAAGTCGTATCATTGTAAATAAAAATTAATTGTAATAACATCATCATTGCGTTTTCAATTTAATTGCGTTTAATTTTTTATAAATAAAGGAGAACTTTTATGTTAAAGAAACTATCTTACTCGATGTTTGCTGCAACAATGTTAACTACGATTTCAGGCATTAATTTATCATATGCAGATGAAAATTCAAATAATACAAACGATACTCAAAGTAAAAAAGGTACAATGGGCTACGGCTATCAACAATATATGAAAAAGCATCCTGAAAAAGCTAAAAACGATACTCAAAATCGATCTACTTTTTCAACTAAATCGCGCGCTGCAACAACTAATAGTGGTGAACGTGTACTTGATATTTCCGAATGGCAAGGTAACTTAACCGATGCTCAAGTAAAACAACTTAAGAAAAATTATGATTTTATCATTATTCGTGGACAATATGGTTCTGAATATGTCGATAAATGTTTAGAACACAATTCTGCCTTGTTAGATAAAAACAATATGAAATTTGGTGTTTATTCATATAGTATGTACGAAAATGCTGACGATGCTCGTTATGAAGCGAGAATGTTATACAATCGTGCGCCAAAAGCAGAATTTTATATCAACGATTATGAACAACAAACGGTTACTTCTGGCGATGCGAACACTGCTACAGTAGCTTGGGCTGATCAAATGAAAAAACTAGCTGGTAATAAGAAAGTATTATTCTATTCATACGAAAACTTTATGGTTAATAATGTGGCTAACGCAGTGAGTTCATATGACGGTTATTGGTTAGCTTCATATCAAGCTCAAGAGCCAACTCGAGAAAAAGTGTTATGGCAATATACAGATAGTTTCTATTCATCAGAACTTAATCAAAATGTAGATGCTAACTATGTTGATTCAAATGTAAGCACAAACTGGTTTACATCATAAATGTGTAAAAACACTTCACAAGTACGAACGTTTGTTCTATAATGGGTGTGAGGTGTTTAACATGAACTTAAATTTAGATTGGAATAAAGACTTTCAAGAATTTCAAGATATTTTAAATTGTGGTTTGCACCCTGAATGGTTATACAATGCCAAAGCTAATATGATTTTAGTACCTGCTTATACTGGTGAAGGCAAACAATTTTTTAGAACTACAGATATTCTTAAAGCAAGTGAGGTTATTCCTTTCTTTTAATATAATAATGTTGTATTTAAGCAATGTAGTCTTGTCACTTAGTAACTCCGACCATGTACTACATTGCTTTTTCTATCTTAATCTGCAATTTCTCCCATAAAAAAACTACTCTAGTTAATCTAGAGTAGTTAAAATCTAATTAATGATTGATACTGTTGATTATAATTAAACATTAAATCTAAAATGAACAATATCTCCATCTTGCATGATGTAGTCTTTACCTTCTAAACGTTGTCTACCTGCTTCTTTAGCACCATTTTCGCCACCATGTTCAACATAATCACTATAACTTGTAACCTCTGCACGGATAAAACCACGTTCAAAGTCTGTGTGGATAATTCCAGCACATTGTGGTGCTGTCATACCTTGTACGAATGTCCAAGCACGTACCTCTTGTACACCAGCAGTAAAGTATGTTGATAAACCTAATAAATCATACGTTGTACGAATCAAACGATCTAAACCTGGTTCTTCAATTCCTAAGTCTTCTAGGAACATTTCTTTATCTTCATCGTCTAATGTTGCAATTTCTTCTTCTATTTTTGCACTGATGACAATAACTTCAGAGTCTTCTTGAGCAGCATAGTCACGAATTGCTTTCACTTTATCGTTTTCTTCATCGCCAATTTCGTCTTCACCAACATTAGCAATATATAACATTTTTTTAGATGTTAACAATTGTGCTTGGTTAACCCATTTTTGATCTTCATCATTAAATTCGATACTACGTACGGGTTTACCTTCTTCCAATGTTTCTTTAATTTTAGATAAAATACGTAATTCCATTTCAGCAGTTTTATCTTTTTGGCGAGCCATTTTTTCAATCTTAGGCAAACGTTTTTCTACTGATTCTAAATCTGCTAATACTAACTCCATATTAATAACTTCAATATCATCTAGAGGATTAACTCGACCAGACACATGCGTTACATTTTCGTCATCAAATGCACGAACAACTTGGCAAATAGCATCGACTTCTCGAATATGTGATAAGAATTTATTACCTAAACCTTCACCTTTTGATGCACCTTTAACAATACCTGCAATATCAGTAAATTCGAATGTTGTTGGAATCGTCTTTTTGGGTTGAACCATTTCTTCTAGTTTTAACAAACGTGAATCCGGTACTTCTACGATTCCTACGTTTGGATCGATTGTTGCGAATGGGTAGTTAGCTGCTAAAGCCCCCGCTTTAGTAATTGCATTAAAAAGTGTAGACTTCCCTACGTTTGGTAAACCTACAATACCCGCTGTTAAAGCCATTAATCATTCTCCTAACTTTCTGTATCTTCATTGGATACTAAAATTTTCTTTAATTTTTTATTAAACGTCTGACGTGGAATCATAATACTACGTTGACAATTTTCACATTTAATTCTAATGTCAGCGCCCATTCTTATGATTTTAAAACGATTTGTCCCACATGCATGTTGTTTTTTCATTTCTACTATATCATTTATTCCGTAATTTGACGTCATGAAATTACCTCCAATGATAATTAGCCACGTTTTTGCTCTTCATATGGAGCAAAAATGGGTTTAGGCATTTTAATATTTTCTCTAACAAATAATCGTTGCACTTCTTTTCTAATAATTCTACCACCAGCTGCACCTTCTCCAGGTATTGTTTCTGCAGAGATTCTGATAGTCACCTTATTATTATCAATAGAATCAATACCTTCTACAACAGGGTCACTCACAAATAAGTAGTATTTACTTCTAAGTGATGTGAATAATTTATTCAATTCTTTCTCAACATGATCTAAATTCTCTTCTATTGAGACCGGTATCGCTACAATTGAAGTTCCATTAGTAATTGAGAAGTTAGTAATTTCACCCATACTACCGTTTGGAAGAATCGTTAATTCCCCTGAGATAGTATTAATACGTGTTGATCTCAGTCCAATTGATTTAACAGTTCCTTCAGCAACCGTCGTACCACCGCTATTAATTTTAACATAGTCGCCTACATCAAATTGATTTTCGAATATGATAAAGAATCCAGTAATGATATCTTTAACAATTGTTTGTGCACCGAAACCTACGGCTAAACCAACTACACCAGCACTCGCTATTATACCTTCTACGCTAATTCCAAATTTACTTAAGATGGTCGTAATAACGATAAACCAGACAATATACTTAACTACATTTTGTACAAGTGAAATTAATGTTTTAGAACGCTTTTTATTCCCTTTTCTACTCTTATTTTGAATTTTAAACGCTTGTTCAATCACTTTATTTAAAATGCTTATGACTATAATCGCTGCAACAATATAAATCAAAATCATGATAATCTTGATCGCCAACGTTTCATAAGTTTCAACTTTTGTAAGTGGCTCAATTAACGAAGAAAGGATATGTTTGACTTGATTCATTATGCATTTACCTCCTCACTTTAAACTTTTCATAATTAAATCATTATATCTTAAAACCACTTATATTAAATCAGTCTTCAGATTTAAAAACTGCTTTCTATAGTAAGCAGCGTTTATTTTTAATATGTTTCTATGTGACTTCTACACTTATATCTCATAATTTTGATTTAGTTTTTTTATTAATGACTTAAATTCTTCTTCTGATTTGAATTCAAAAGCAATTTTACCAATATTTTTATGTGTTGATATATCTACTTTAGAACCATATTGTTCTTTAAGTTGTCTTTCTTGCTTTTGAATAAATTTGGGTTTATTTAACGTTTGTTCATCAACCGAAGTCTTTGGAGAAGTTTTGCTTACATAATCATTGATATAGCTCTCTAAATATCTTACACTCCACGATTCTTTCACAGCTTTTTTCGCTATTGATTTCATTTTCTGTGGAGATTTTAAACCTAGTAATGTGCGACCATGTGCACCTGAAAGCTCACCATCACGTACCATTTTAGCAACGTCTGAAGGTAATTTTAATAAACGTAACATATTAGCAATATAAGGACGTGATTTAGAAAGTCTTTCAGCAACTTCTTGTTGTGTTATATTCAAATCTTCCATTAGCTTTTTATAACTTTCTGCTTCTTCTATAGCATTCAAATCTTCACGTTGTAAATTCTCTATAATGGCTAATTCCATCATATCTTCATCAGATAATTCTTTAATGATTGCAGGAATTTCAGTTAAACCTGCTTTTTGGGAGGCTCTAAAACGTCGTTCTCCTACAACAATATAATAACCTTGAACAGTTTTTCTTACTACAATCGGCTGCAATATGCCGTGTTGTTTAATTGATTGTGCCAAATCATTTAGTCTATATTCATCAAATGTTTTTCTCGGTTGATAAGGATTAGCTTTAATTAAGGCTAACGAAACGGAATGTACTTGTTCATCTTTGTTTAATTGCAATCTTTGATCTTCTCGATGAGCCATTTTTTCACATCTTTCTCTAAAAATTAATACCGTGATATTAATATAATTTGTATCTCTATTTTATTTTAAAAATTTGACCCTTTTTTCACAAGTAGAAATCACAAGTTACGACAATTTCTTCAAAAATATTATTTTAAGATAACGCTATGATTTCAACGATTCGACAAATCTGAATTGTAAGTTTAATCTAAATTTTCAGAAAAGTTATTGACAAATGATTCTTCTATCTGTAAGCTATGTATTAACAATTACAAAACGAAACATTTTACACACTATAAAAAGGAAAGTAAAACTTACACTGCTTATACAGAGAATCTTCGTAGCTGAGAGAAGATATTGTAAGAAAGTTTGAAAATGGCCTTGGAGTGTTGATGCCAATATGAGGTGTCAACGGGTTCGCCCGTTATAGCGATACAGTATTAACATTTTGTTAAATGGCGTACTGGAATTAAAGACGCACATTTTATCGTTAATACTCATTTCTTCAATCTCTGAATGGATGAGTTTTTTTATGAACGATATTTTTGTGATTTCTTCATTTTTATCAGTGCCTATTACCAAAATGGTGTACTGATAGAGGTTACTTTAGTAATAAAGTAACAAACAAAGGTGGTACCACGAAATCAAAGCTTTCGTCCTTTACATCCGAAAGAATCGGGTTTAAAGGACGAAAGCTTTTTTTAATTTTAAGGAGGGTCTAGTAATGAAGGATACAGAATTAGCACAAATTTCTTTGACTAAAGATCATACAGGAGCTATTGCCAATCCAATATATTTATCAACTGCATATCAACATCCTCAACTAGGTCAGTCAACAGGTTATGACTATACACGAACGAAGAATCCAACAAGGACAGCTTTTGAAGAATCATTCGCCAAACTAGAGAAAGGTGTAGCATCATTTGCAACTTCAAGTGGCATGGCTGCAATTCAACTTGTATGTAACCTTTTTAAACCTGGTGATGAAGTATTAGTTGCATTTGATTTATACGGTGGCACATTTAGACTATTTGATTTTTACGAACAGCAATACGGTGTGACATTTAAGTACGTAGATTTCCTAAACTATGAAGAAGTTGAAAATCAAATTACATCACAAACAAAAGCACTATTCATCGAACCCATTTCTAATCCACAAATGATTGATATCGATGTTACACCTTATTATGTGCTCAGTAAAAAACATGATTTATTAACTATTATTGATAACACATTTTTAACACCATATCTTTCAACACCATTAGAAGAAGGTGCCGACATTGTTTTACATTCGGCTACAAAATATATCGGTGGTCATAATGATGTGCTAGCAGGTGTTGTTACAGTCAAAGACGACAAGTTAGCTGAAGAATTGGGACAATTCCACAATATGATAGGCGCTACGCTATCACCGTTGGATAGCTATTTACTACAAAGAGGTCTAAAAACTTTGCATTTACGAATCGATCGTTCACAAGAAAATGCTCAAAAATTAGCAGTTAAATGCCAAGATTTAGATGCAATTGACGAGGTCTTATATAGCGGTAGAACTGGCATGTTAAGTTTACGACTCAACAAGGCATATAGCGTTCCTAAATTTTTGGAAAATTTAGAAACTTGTATATTTGCAGAGAGTTTAGGTGGTACAGAAACGTTTATTACATTCCCTTACACACAGACTCACGTGGATATGCCCGATGAAGAGAAAGACAAACGAGGTATCGATGAGTTTTTAATTCGCTTATCAATCGGAATCGAAAACTATTCTGATATTGAAGCAGACATTATCCAAGCATTAACGCATTCAAAAGTAGGAGTGATTTCATGAATTTATCAATAGATACTGAAGTAATTTTCGACGAACGTCGAGGAAAGGATTATATCTCAGCCAATCCACCTTTTTATGATTCATCAACATTTCATCAAGACCAACTTGGTGGTAGTCCACTTTACGATTATGCACGTAGTGGTAATCCAAACAGAGCGATTTTAGAAGAAAAATTAGCTCATCTAGAGAAAGGTAAATATGGGTTTGCATTTGCATCAGGCATTGCAGCTATTTCTGCAGTTTTACTTACATTGAAATCCGGAGACCATGTCATATTACCTGATGATGTTTATGGTGGTACATTCCGATTAACTGAAGATATTTTAAAAAGATTCAATATTGAATTTACAACTGTAGACGCGACTCAAGCAGAAAATATTAACAATGCAATTCAAACTAATACGAAACTTATATATGTAGAGACACCTTCTAATCCGTGTTTTAAAGTGACCGATATTCAAGCAGTTGCAGAGATTGCGCAAGCCAACCAATTGTTATTAGCTGTAGATAATACCTTTATGACGCCATTAGGACAATCACCTTTAGCACTTGGTGCAGACATTGTTATTCACAGTGCAACTAAATTTTTAGGTGGACATAGTGACCTACTAGCAGGCGCAGTCATTACAAATCGCGAAGATGTGGCGGATGCGTTATATCTTATTCAAAACGGTACTGGTAACGCCCTATCTACTTATGATAGTTGGGCATTAGCTAAACATCTTAAGACTTTCCCTATTAGATTCAAACAATCTGTAGCAAATGCTGAAAAGCTTGTTTCATTCTTAAGTCAAAGAGATGAAATCGCAGAAGTGTATTACCCAGGAAATAACAAAACACACCTTAAACAAGCTAAAACAGGTGGTGCTGTCATTGGTTTCAGACTAAAAGATGAAACAAAGGCACAAGCGTTTGTAGATGCGTTAACTATTCCATTGGTTTCAGTAAGTTTAGGTGGTGTAGAAACCATTCTATCTCATCCTGCAACGATGTCACATGCAGCGATTCCAGAAGATATTAGAAATGCGCGTGGTATTACCTTCGGATTATTCCGATTAAGTGTAGGATTAGAAAATCCTGACGAACTTATTGCGGACATCAACTATGCTTTAAAGGAGGCATTTAATGAGTCAATTCCTGAACAAATTACAGAACAACGTTTTAGTAGCTGATGGCGCAATTGGAACCATTTTTTATTCAGAAGGCCTAGATACATGCCCAGAAGCTTATAACTTAACTCATCCGGAAAAGGTCGAACGTATCCATCGATCATACATTGATGCCGGTGCTGACGTTATACAAACGAATACGTACGGCGCCAATTTTGAAAAGTTAAAAGCCTTCGGTTTAGAACATAAGGTCAAAGAAATTCATAAAGCAGCTGTTCAAATTGCTAAAAAAGCTGCCAATGAAGATACTTTCATTTTAGGAACGGTTGGAGGCTTTAGAGGTGTTAAACAAGATGACCTAAGCCTTTCAACTATCCAATATCATACTGAGCATCAAATAGATACTTTAGTTGATGAAGGTGTAGATGCTTTATTGTTTGAAACCTATTATGACTTAGAAGAATTAAAAGGTATCGTTGTATCAACTAAAAGAAAACATCACATTCCCATAATCGCTCAATTAACCGCTTCTAACACAAATTATCTTGTAGACGGTACACCCATCAATGATGCATTAAAGCAATTAGTTGAATGTGGTGCAGATATTGTAGGACTTAATTGTCATCATGGCCCACATCATATGCAACGTTCATTTTCACATATCGAGTTACCAGATAAAGCATTTCTATCCTGTTATCCAAATGCAAGTTTGTTAGATATTGAAAATAGCGAATTCAAATATAGTGATAACGCACAATATTTTGGTGATGTGGCACAAGAGTTAATCAACGAAGGTGTGAGATTGATTGGTGGTTGTTGTGGTACTACGCCAGAACATATTCGATACATTAAAACATCTGTAAAGAATTTAAGACCTGTTGCCCATAAAAACGTCATACCAATTAATAAAAAAGTCAATCGTAAAAAAGACCTGAATTCCAAACAATCATTGACTTCCAAAGTCAAACAAGGCCCTACTGTCATTGTAGAATTAGACACACCTAAACATTTAGATACTGATCAGTTTTTCAACAATATTGGCAAGCTTGATGGTGCAGATATCGATGCAGTGACATTAGCAGATAATTCCTTAGCAACTGTTCGCGTAAGTAACATTGCTGCAGCAAGTATTATCAAACAACGATTTAATATTGAACCCCTCGTTCATATTACCTGTCGTGATAGAAATCTCATAGGTCTACAATCTCACCTATTAGGTCTCTCACTCATTGGTGTTAATGAAATTTTAGCCATTACAGGTGACCCATCAAAAGTAGGTCATTTGCCTGGCGCAACCAATGTTTATGATGTTAATTCTAAAGGATTAACCGAAATTGCACTTCGCTTTAATCAAGGTATCAACACAGACGGTGATGCGCTGAAGAAACATACGAACTTTAACATCGCTGGTGCATTTGATCCTAATGTAAGAAAACTCGATGGTGCAGTCAAACGTCTTGAGAAGAAAGTAGCAAGTGGCATGAGTTATTTCATCACTCAACCTGTATATAGTAAAGAAAAAATTAAACAGGTGTATGAAGCAACAAAACACTTAAATACACCTTTCTTCATAGGTATTATGCCCATCGCAAGTTATAACAATGCACTATTTTTACACAATGAAGTACCTGGCATCAAAATGTCGGAAGAGGTACTCAATCAATTCAAAGCAGTTAAAGATGATAAAGAAAAAACTAAAGAACTTAGTCTTAGACTTTCAAAGGAACTCATCGATACGGTGCATGAATACTTTAATGGATTATACATTATTACACCTTTCCAAAAAGTCGATTATTCACTAGAACTTGCAGCGTATTCAAAATCTATTACCACTCATAAGGAGGCAATATTATGACAACAATTAAAACTTCAAACTTAGGATTCCCAAGATTAGGTAGAAAAAGAGAATGGAAAAAGGCAATTGAGAGCTACTGGGCTCAAAAAATTGATAAAAATGAACTAGATCAAACACTTACTGACTTACACAAAGAAAACCTTTTACTACAAAAGAATTACAATCTAGACAGCGTTCCAGTAGGTGACTTCTCTTTATACGACCATATCTTAGATACATCACTACTATTCAATATTATTCCTGAACGTTTCCAAGGACGAGAAGTGAATGATGACTTGTTATTTGATATTGCACGTGGTAATAAGCAACACGTCGCAAGTGCATTAATCAAATGGTTTAATACAAACTACCACTATATCGTGCCAGAATGGGATAATGTAGAACCTAAATTAAATCGTAATGTGTTATTAGACCGCTTTAAGTATGCACAATCTATTAATGTCAATGCACATCCAGTCATTGTAGGCCCTATTACCTTCGTTAAATTATCAAAAGGTGGTAACCAATCGTTCGAAGAAAAAGTAAAAACATTATTGCCATTATATAAAGAAGTATTACAATCACTTGTTGATGCAGGTGCAGAATATATTCAAATTGATGAGCCCGTGTTAGTTACGGACGAAAGTAAAAATTATGAAAATATTACTAAAGAAGCTTATGAAGAATTAACTCATACTGGATTAGGCAAACATTTAGTGATTCAAACTTATTTCGAACGCGTAAATCTTAAATTCTTAAGCTCATTACCAGTCGGCGGCTTAGGATTAGACTTCGTTCATGATCATGGCTACAACTTAGAGCAAGTTAAAGCTGGTGATTTTGATTCAAGCAAAACATTATACGCAGGTATTATCGATGGACGTAATGTTTGGGCTGCTGATATTGAAGCTAAAAAGTCATTGATTGAAACTTTACAACAATATGCTCAAAATATTGTCATCCAGCCTTCTTCATCTTTACTACACGTGCCTGTATCATTAGATGACGAAACATTAGATGAATCTATCGCTGAAGGTTTGAGCTTTGCTACTGAAAAATTAGACGAATTAGATGCTTTACGCCGTCTTTTCAATAATAACGATAGTACGAAATATGACAACTTAAAATCTCGTTATGAACGATTCCAAAGTCAATCATTCAAAAACTTAGACTATGATTTTGATAGTGTCCGTACACACCGTCAATCACCATTCTCTGAGCGCAAACAAGCACAATACCAAAGATTAAATTTACCGGATTTACCGACTACAACGATTGGTTCATTCCCTCAAACGAGAGAAGTTAGAAAATATCGAGCAGATTGGAAGAACCAACGTATTTCTGATGAAGCTTATAAAGAATTCTTAGAAAACGAAATTGCGCGTTGGATTAAAATTCAAGAAGAGATTGGACTTGATGTGCTCGTACATGGTGAATTCGAACGAAATGACATGGTTGAATTCTTTGGAGAAAAACTACAAGGATTCCTAGTTACTAAGTTTGGTTGGGTTCAATCATATGGTTCTCGTGCAGTAAAACCACCAGTTATTTATGGGGATGTTAAATGGACTGAACCATTAACAGTTAAGGAAACTGTCTACGCACAAAGTTTAACTGACAAACCAGTTAAAGGTATGCTCACTGGTCCAGTCACAATTCTTAACTGGTCATTTGAACGCGTTGATATTCCACGTACAACTGTACAAGATCAAATCGCGTTAGCAATTAATGCAGAAGTGCTAGCATTAGAAGAAAATGGTATTAAAGTCATTCAAGTAGATGAGCCAGCACTTCGTGAAGGATTACCACTACGTTCTGAGTACCATGAACAATATCTAAAAGATGCAGTTCATTCATTTAAATTAGCAACATCATCAGTCAAAGATGAAACACAAATTCATACGCATATGTGTTATTCTCAATTTGGTCAAATCATCCATGCGATTCACGATTTAGATGCAGATGTTATTTCAATTGAAACATCTCGTAGCCATGGTGACTTGATTAAAGACTTTGAAGATATTAACTATGACTTAGGTATCGGATTAGGGGTATATGATATCCATAGCCCTCGTATCCCTACAGAAGATGAAATTACTACTGCAATTAATCGTTCTTTACAACAAATTGATCGTTCATTATTCTGGGTGAATCCGGACTGTGGATTAAAAACACGTAAAGAAGATGAAGTTAAAGAAGCATTAACTGTATTAGTTAACGCTGTTAGAAAGAAACGCGAAGAAAATAATGCTACAACAGCATAAAATAAATTGAGGATGATGCTTATGTCAAACTATCCTTTATGGGATCAATTAAATCAGTTAAAAGAATCTAAATGGGTCGATTTAACACATACTTTCGACCCTGATATTCCAAGATTCAGTGATTTTGAAAAAGGTGAAGTATCTACGTTATTCACAGTTCAAGAACATGGTTTTTATGTTCAACGATGGAATATCGTCACACAATATGGTACGCATATCGATGCCCCTATTCATTTCGTTGAAAATCAGAGATACCTTGAAGAATTAGATTTAAAGGAATTGGTGCTACCACTGATTGTTTTAGACTTTTCACAAGAAGTTGCTCAAAACTCAGACTTTATTGTTACACGTGAGCACCTAGAACAATGGGAATCAAAAAATGGAACGATCGAACCTGGCACATTTGTAGCTTTACGTACAGATTGGTCAAAACGTTGGCCGGACATTGAATCATTTGAAAACAAAGACGTTGAAGGTCAACAACATCTACCTGGTTGGGGATTAGATGCATTAAAGTTTCTAATTGAAGAACGTCATATCAAATCTATCGGTCATGAAACATTTGATACTGACGCATCTGTAGACATTGCAAAAAATGGTGATATCGTTGGTGAACGTTATGTCTTAGGCCAAGATACATTCCAAGTCGAACTGTTAACAAACCTAGATCAATTACCTACCCGAGGTGCGATTATTTATGCGATAAGTCCTAAACCGAAAGATGCACCTGGTTTCCCAGTGCGAGCATTTGCAATTAAACCTTAATTTATTAAAAGGACATATGCATAGTGTTGATATTAAAATAAATACGACATGACTCATTCATCTTAATATAGACGAAAACATTCTAAAATATAAATAACTGCAACGGTTGCGACTTGTTTTGAATTACAAGCTTGCCGTTGCAGTTTTTATTACTCATTTTCTTCAAAATATTTACTTATACTGAATACAATAAAAATGGTTACGAGGCCGCTTATAACCATAAGTAACAAAGTAATGCCCCCTCTAAAAATTAATCATTTTTCAATGAAGTAGTATCTACTTTAGTTACATTTCCATTTTCATCTAATAATGGTGTAATACCACCACCTGTACTCACCCAAGTAGCAAGATATTGAACGCCTGTTTCTTTATCAGTCAATACATAACAACGCATATTAGAGTCTTTTGAGACCTTTTCTACATCAAAGCGATCATCTGATTTTTTATTATTAAACATGTACAAAGCCCTCCTCAATCATTCTCTAATTATATATTTCACTTAACTATTATCTAAAACATCTTATTACTCAATCATCATTTTCAATTTATTTTATTGTGAATATTAATAATGATAGAGTGGTAAATTTATTGTATGGGGGTGGAGGGTATGAGTTCTAAAAATATAAATGACAAAAAGACAAATAGTACAAAAATATCCCGTTACTTAAAAATGGTTAGTATAACACTGATTATAATTGGCGTACTCATTTTTATCCTTCGTATTATATTAGATAGTATTTATGGAGGAGCCCACTTAAAATCAGTAGATAATATTTTTATCCTTATTGGTCTATTACTCTCCGTGGGGGCATATACCATTGAGAAAAATTGGAAAGAAGTTACTTTCACTAGCATTTTTTTCATCATCTTCATACTACTCACATTCTTTTAAATCAAACGGCACTCTTTGATGAGTGCTTTTTTACTTTTCAAATCAGAATATCGGCTCATTATCGTGGTTTTATAATAAATCGTCCTCCTACATTTATTACAATCATTTGTAATAGACACTCGTGCTATTTCAGCAAACCAAGCTAAATCTTATAACTATATTCAATGATCATAATTAAGAGATGACATGACGTAATAAACACACCCTACTAACTAGTGGGGTGTGTTCCCTATGTGATTCATCATAAATAAACATAAAAAAACCTATGTATACTGAACAGG
>NZ_JBXVVK010000014.1:0-49127 GCF_057219715.1 Staphylococcus sp. 510
GGCCACACTTAATAGCTTAGATAACATTTGTAATATATGATTCATGATAATACGCCTCCAAACGCATCTAACGATGCTACATCTTGTACATAATAGTTACCGCTATATTGACCAATATGGATTAAATGCTTACGGTCAATATAAGGTTCATACGTATCATGACCCACGCTATAGTTGCTATGACGTTTCAGCCAATCATGAATTGACAACTGATTAGCGCTCGGTTTTGTTGGAATATTACGATTCGCATATACAATCTGATTGTTCACTTCAATTTCATACGTGAATTGGTGCTTTATTTCACCTGAGAAATCTGTTTGGATCACAGAATGTAACGTAGCTACATATATATTATTTTCTTTGATTGGTGTACTACTTGGGATGTGTAGGCTTTGTCCTCTATCATTATTCATGGTCTACGCCTCCTATTTCTTCCACTGTCACATGTGCAAATTCACCATTGAACAACTGGTTAGCCGTATCTTTCATTAACTGACCCACATTTTGTGCAATTTCTTCATCTTCACATTCAATCATAATCGCATCGTGTATAGGTACTATAATCTTGAACGTTTTTTGATCGCACTGAGCTTTGTACACTTTTAGCAGAATGTGCTTGAAAATATAACTCGCTACAGTTTGTACGTAGATTGCCATAATACTGCTACCTTGAAATGCGCTCATATCATGCTCAATACTATAAGGCATAGGCATGGAATTACTCTTTTCAACGTGCTTCTTAAGTTCAATGACTTTTGTAAATTGGCTGACCGCATCCAACCATTGTACTTCACTTACATATTGATTCAGCTTGAATTTAGGATTTTTGAAGTTACCTCCAAATAGAAACGAACCAATAAATGCACGTTTAACAAATACACGTAGCTCATCTGATAAGCCTAATTCACTTAGCAATGCGTCATACAGTCCGTCTTTCTGATTTAACAAGTCAATCAGTTTTGAATCTTGAGTCATGTACGCTGCAACTGATGGTTCAAACGATTTAAAATCGACTGTATACACCTTCTTAAATTTTGAAGGTAAAATCGTATGTTGGACTGCTTTAGGTAAGCCTTGAAGATTAAAATTTTTAGTTGTAATTCGATGTGTTCGTGTACCAATCAACGATAATTGCGTATATAATCGATTCGTACCATTTAATGCCTGTTCTAACCTATCAAATAGCTTTTCGATTTTATCAGAATGTTCATCATTCTTGGCTCTTTCAAGCATTGTTGCTTTGATATCGGGTAATTTATCGATATTAAGCGTAATAGGTTCTGATTCAATCTCTTCCTTTAATGATTCCAATCCTTGATGTACTTCCACGTATTGGTCTAACTTAGCTTTTTCATCAGCTAAAAGTGCATTATATTGTTGATCAAGCTGCTGACTGAATTGTTGCTGCAATTGTTGAATGTCATCTTGGTTAGATGACTTGTCCATTAGCCATTGCTGTGTTTTGTCACTTTGAGTCAATGACATCAGTTTGTCTCTTGTCTCCATATAAATTTGCTCCTTTATAGCAGAAAGTTGCGCGCTAACTTTTGCTTTAATTTTTTATTTGTCTTGGCCTCGACAATGTATAATTTAGCGATATTATCCTAAGATGTAATTGAGTTATTAAAAAATCACCAAAAAAAATAAACCCAACAAACATTGATATAACAAGGTTTGTTGGGTTTATTTTTTTATTTAAATTTATTCTTATGTTTAACTCTAAAAAACAATCTTAATCTTTTTTAGAACCAAATCTACGATTTTTAATTGCTTTTTTAAAGTCTTCTACGAAAGGTCCTACCATGAAATTATCAAAGCTGTAGCCAGACTCTTCTACCTTTGACAGTGTATTCAATGCCTGGGTTACAAAGTAGCTTCCTTGTTCTGTTATTTCGTTTCTCACTACCATTTGGACATTTGAATAGTTTAACTTCACTTTATCGTTACTTATATATCTGTCAATTTTAATAATTGCATTATGTACATCTTCAATAGCATATCTTACGTAATCACTATTTATCTTATTAAAATATTTCGGATTAATGCTATATTTCATTAATTCACTTTCTAACCTCTCTAAATCAAACTTAGCTTGTAAAAAGAAATCTAAATAGCTCGGCTGTTTATTTGCACTCTCTATATTAGCTTCGATAATTTTTATTTTCTTAATAATATTACTTTGATTCATTGTATGTAACCTATTCTTTTTGTAATATAAAATTCCAAAATTTTGAGAGCTACGTCTTAATGTACTATTATTCCAAAATTGTTGATTTTTATAAAATTCTGCTACGTCCCACTTTCTATTATTTTTAACTAATTCATGATCAATCAACTTAGATATACTTTTAATGGAATCTTTATGAATATTTTTTCTCAATTTGTTTTTCTTCTCTAAACTTTCGATAAAATTACTATCAGCTCTTTGTGAACGTTTTAGCATATCTGCAATTAACCAATCAAGCTCAGTATACTCTGTTTCCTCATAGTCCCATATATCTTCTATTAGACTATCTAAGGGTAATTGATTTTTTTTATATAGGAGATGATTTAATTCATAATCATTTTTAGGATTTCTACCTTCTTTTATTGCTTTTGTATATGCTTCTAATTCATTATTTTCTTCAATTTGATTATTTCTATGTTCTTTTGCGAGAAATTGAAAAATTGTTTCGTCTATAGATTTTAATACCTCATTTTGCAGTTCAACTCTTTTATGTAATGGTAAAATTGTCATATATTGGTATAGCTCTTGTTCTTTTTTATTAATTGATTCACCATTATTTAACCATGCTTTTGTATTCTGGTACACATCTTTCATATGTATATCAGCAATTAACCTTTTGTATTGAATTTCATTGATAGATTTCATTAACTGATAAATATATTTCATGTAACTAGAGTTATCTATATTTTCAATCATTTCTTTTTTAGATTTTCCATTTTGTTTAAATTTTTTGGAATTGATATCCACTGGGTAATAATCAACACTTTTTAGCAACACTTTGATTAATTCTTTTGCGACACCATTAAATGTATACTGATTATTTTTATCTTGGCCTTTGTAATTGTGAAAAATTTTCATATCAATTTTAAAAAGCTTAGCAATAGTTTCCATTTTTTTATTAAACTTATGCGGAGTAAGTCCTAATTCTAATCGAATATCCTCTTTTGAGTATAGTTTTTTTACAATATCATCTGATGGCATAGCATTCTCTCCTTTAATTAACATCTAATTCTTTTAAGTTTTTCACTTATATATACGAGTATAAAATTTTCAAAGGCTAATTTAAGGAATTGGATGTTTTTATTCATTTAATCAACTTTCATTGTCCCATTATTTATATATGCTGTAGCGCTACCACTACCAAATCTTAAATCTGGTAGTGCTTTTTTGTATAAATTCAATTTTTTTAGAGTAGCATCTCTTTCTGAAAGCCCAATAAACGCATATCTCATTCTACCATTATTTGTTTCGATACTCTCCGCTTGTTCAAATGATACTTCATAAGCTGAGACAACTGCATTATTAGCACCTGTATTGATACCAATAATATATTTTATTTTATGTATTTTATCTTTTCCTATTATCCAACTACCTAATGTACGCGATTTAAGGTTATTTCTATCACGTTTACTTTCATTAATAGGATACTCTTTACTTTCATCCTTATCTAATAGAAATGCATCTCTGATTTTCACTGCTAAAATTAATTCATTCGTATTTATGTTTTCAAGATTAATTGAATCGTAGCCAAATTCATTTTCTAAATCTTCAACTAAGTATGCCTTAGATCCATGACCGTTAATCATATTTGTTAATGTAGTTTTATTTGTTAGGTTAAGAAAGTTTATAAGAACATTTTCTGCAGAAAATGCTTCAGATTCGGTTAATCCATAACTGATTATATATCCTAAAACATTCAAATCATTGCTACAAATTTCGTTAATTCTATTAAATTTCAAGTTATCTTTATTTTCTTCTATAAATATATCTTCGTACAATACTTTTTTCTGCGCATCTTGTTTATGTTTAAATATTCTATTCCCCTTACCTTTACCAACATAAAAGCATTCATCATTTCTTGGGTCCATCAAACAGTATACATAAAATACGTGTTGTTGATCTTTTTCTAGTTGTGCTAGTGTCGATTCAGAAAATTGATTAATGTGTTTCAATAAAATCTCTCCTTCTTTGTAGACATATTCATTTTTATACTAATTAATATCATTCCCAAAAAAATTTCTATACAAAAGAGAAAAATATTATTTATCGTTTAACTTAAATCTTCAATATATAGGTGGGCCTATGTATCATTTTGTGCCAATTTGAAAAAAACGGGAATCCAGTCTGTTTCTGAGTGTATTTCAACTTTCTTATAGTAAACATTGCCTTAATATGATGAACTTCAATAAAACTTTCCCTATGCCCCATAAAATTTTCTCAAAATCAAAAATAACATACCTTACAACTTTTACCGTCGATATCAATTGCTTTTTTCTTAATTTAGGATTGCTTTCAAATTTTGTACTATAACGTGAAACTACTTTTCCTTCTTTATAATTAAAATTTACTAATTCGCAATCATTTTTACTTCCATTTACAAAAACATCTACTGTTTCTAACACAAAATCTAATAAACTTCCTTTTATTAATCGTGGGCATTGTATATTTCCTTTCATTCTTTCTTGATTCCATTAGTTTAAATTTAAAATTTCATCATCAATTTCTTAATTGAATTGTAGTTCCATAATCAATATAATTTGTACAGTTATTATATATTCTAGATCATCAATAGTTGAAAAATGGTTTATTAAACACTCTATAAACATCGTATGATATTGCAAGGTATACTCCAATATTTCATATATGTAATTCCTCCACATCTCATTAAATTTTTAAATTATACACAATCTAATTTTTAGTTTTATTTATGATACGCTTCGCCTCTCATTATCTTAAATGCTCGATATACTTGTTCTATCAACACGACGCGCATCATTTGGTGTGGGAAGGTCATTTTACTAAATGATAAGGCGTAATTGCTGCGTTGTAAGACGTCTTGATGTAGGCCGTTGGATCCGCCTATCACAAATACAAAGTCGCTTTGGCCTTGTGTCATGCGTTGGTTTAGTTCTTTAGCGAGGCCTTCTGAGGACAACATTTTACCTTCAATTTCTAAGGTAATCACAGTTGCTTGTGGTTTGATTTTAGCTAATAGACGTTGGCCTTCTTTTTCTTTGACTTGTTCAATTTCTTTGTCACTCATGTTTTCTGGTGCCTTTTCATCTGGCACTTCTATCATTTCAATTTTGGTATATGCACCTAATCGCTTTTCATATTCAGCGATTGCTTGTTTCCAGTATTTTTCTTTAAGTTTTCCAACTGACAGAATTGTAATTTTCATAATATCCTCCGAGATGTACTTGTTAGAGTTATCCACAAGTTATCAACTTGTTCACACTATTCCCTCTTATTGTATCAGTTTCCCCTCGTATTTTTTATAAATTTTTATGATTTATGCACAAAAACTGTGGAATAACCTGTTATTTTGTGGATAAGTATGTGTACAATGTGGGTATTTCTGTGTGTATTGTACACAGTTGTGGGTAACTATGAACAATTCAGTGGATAACTTCCCGATAGTCTTAATTATTTTTATCAAGTTATCCCCTATAAATATGACTTTTAAGACTTACTTCTACCACTTTTCCACAGAAATAGTATAAAAAAAAGAGCGAGACTTTCCGTCTCACTCCCGTCTAAAATGTCATTATAAAGTATAAATAGGTGTTGCTTGTGCTTTATCCGTATCACATAACAATACTTCTTTTTCAGTATCTATATCATGTTGGTTTAACACTTGTCCTACACTCATACGCGCTAAATCTTTCATGTTATTATCTTGAGATAAATGTGATAGATATATACGTTTGGTATTGCCGGTAATCACATCAGTCATTGCTAAACCTGCATCTTCATTAGATACGTGCCCCATATCTCCTAAAATACGTTGTTTCGTCTTCCAAGGGTAACGACACATACGTAACATATCCACATCATGATTACTCTCAAAGATAAAGGCATCACTACCACGAATCATACCTTTCATTCTATCTGAAACATAACCTGTATCAGTTAAAATCGTAAATTTCTTATGATCATTATGGAAAATATAAAATTGTGGATCTATCGCATCATGAGAGACGTTAAATGACTCAATATCAAACCCAGCAATTGATTGCGTTTCATATGGATTAAAAATAAATTTCTGATCCATTGGAATACGGCTATCTTTCTTCTCAATTGCTTGCCATGTCTTTTCATTCGCATATATAGGCAAGTTATATTTACGTGCTAAGACTCCTAGACCTTTAATATGATCAATGTGCTCATGAGTCACTAATATACCGTTTAAATCTTTAATATTTCGGTCGATCTGGCCAAAGAGTTCTTCCATCTTCTTACCCGTTAGGCCTACATCGACAAGGATACTTCCTTTTTCATTTTCAACAAATGTGGCATTACCAGTACTACCACTTGCTAATACACTCATGCGTATCAAGCGGCTCATCCTTTCTAATTGAAGCACTCATCCCTCTTAGTGACGTAAGAGTGCCTTCCGTATCATTTTTCTATTATTCTTTTAGTTAGTAATTAACTTTTTGAGCCGGAGACATAAACAAATGTTTCAGGCTATCATTTTGTATTGGCAGTAGCTGACTGAATTGAATTCCACTTGAATCAAGTTTTTCAATTCTAGTCAATCTTGCCGTGGTGGAACAACGAAATCAATTTTAATAAAATGTTATTTCTGTCCCACTCCCACCCGTTCTTAAAATAGCTTATATTATACTATACCAATTCTTATATTAATCTGCCAATACTCCGTTTTTTAAACTACTCGCATAATGATAATTTTATTTTTTATCTTCACTATTTAATATTTCAAAAAAGCACAATCTTATTCATAACTTAAAAATATACATAAAAAACTGCCGACAATGTTAAAAACGTTGTCGACAGTTTAATATTCAGTCTTGCTCCCTACTTGTCTATTACTTTTGGATTAGTGCTTGTGGCTTCGACGTAATAGGTTTGTGTGCTGTCTTTGCCGTTGTGTTTGACTTTGATTTCCCAGTTAGGTTGTAGTAGTTGCACGTTTGTTTCTTTAACGACTGAATAGTAGCCTAGACGTGCGTCTATCACTTCATCATGACGTTTGAGGTAACGGTTGTAATATAAAGCTTCTATAGCCTTTCTAGGGCCTATGACTTGGTTTTTACTACTGTTTGATCCTTTAGCCGCTTCAATGTTGTCCATCATTGTCTGTTTGTAGCTTGTTGCTTTGCCATTATCTATATTGAAGCTAAGTCTAGCTCTACTATTATTCATAATTGGGTAACCTTGATAGGTTTGCTCAAAGGTCATTGTATCTGAACCAAGTTTACTCAATTGATAATATTTACCTTTATAAACATTGTCTTTCATGTAATTCTTAATATCTTTAAGGTTTTTATCACTGACGTTAACGGTACTACCGATATCGCCATCAAGTAACTTTCCTGATTCCGATGCGCTTAAGCTTGAACGTTCTTTGGCATAACTTGAGAAATCTTTAGATTCTGCTGTGATTTGTTGCATCTGCGTATCTTTCACATCTTTGTTCAAGACGTCTTCAGGGACTTTAATTTCTTCTTGTTGGAAGTTTACGCGATTATCGCTTTCCGCTTCATTAATTTGTGATTTATTTACTTTATCAATATAAATCACGACGAGGAAGATGTTTACAAGAATAAATACGAAAATGAATAAGGTCTTGGTCAATTTCCAGTTCATTTATTCTAGCCCCCCATCTTTATACGCATACCACTTACCGTCATATTCGACATACCAACGAGGTGTAAACTCACTATTGCGTTGCACTTCGATATCATCATTGTTAGGTCGATCATCCATATCATAACCTACCGCGATGTTAGTCACACGCTCGAAGTCGATATTACTATTGTTAGCAAGTCCTGAACGAACAGATTCTGCACTTTCAAGTGACTTTTTATCACCACTATTCAAGATTACATCCGTTCTTAGCAATGAACGTCGATAATCAAAGACGCCTTTTTCACCCCAAGTGACCTGAATCTCATTTAAATCTTGTTTGTTAAACGTAGGATAACCGTTTAAGAAGCGTTGATATGTTAATTCACCACTCATATTATCTGTACTAAACAGACGGTAGTCTTCGCCTAAGAAACCACCGTGAGCATTGAGGAATTCGAATGTCCCACCAATAGTATCTTCCATGTTAGTTGAACTCTTCTCATCTTCTGATAAGTTTCTATAATGGTATTTCTCACTCTTATCATTGTAATTGGCTACACCTGTATTATTGTTGTAAGTTGTCACACCACTTTGTGCACTTCTCACAATCGTTGAATCATTGAATAATACGGAATTCATTTTTTCAACGTTAATAATATTGAATACCATACGATATGTCTTAATATCTTTTGGCTTTTTAGGTGCAAAAATGTGTGTGGCTTTATCAATTGTTTCTTTATTAGTAATGATTTCAGTATATTTCTCCATATCTGGTTTCAGATTAGTTAATGATTGATTAACATCTTGACCTTTAACGGATGTCTTCATTTTAACGACTTGATGTCTATCTTTACTAATTGCATATAATACGACGCGTCCTTCGTGGTCTTGATCTATTAGTAGTCGATTAAAGTTAAAATGACGCGGTGTTTTTGCATCAATATCTAAAACTTGGCTTAAATATGTTGATAACGGTAGATCATACGTAAAATCAAGAACGATAAAATTATCACTCAGTTCTGGAATAATTAAATTGTGATTTCGTTTTAAATGTTGTACTGAAACAATATCTTTATCTTTTAAAGGACTAATTATTTTTGAAATAGCATGTCCTGTTGCGGGCATACCTTCTGTTTTCTCACCATTAGAATGAATAATTTGAAACGGTGTGATGGTACTATCCATTTTAGCCGTTCCCGGTTTACTAATGGGTTTAGTGTTGTCCCTCTTATTCTCCGGTGTACTATCTGCATTAGATAAATCAGGCGAGAAATTCCAAACCATATAAGTTAAGACGATACTCATTAGCACGAGTAAGACGAGGATAATCGTTTTGATGTGTTCTTTACTATTCATCCCAATCACCGTCTTCAATGATTTCGCATGGTAGTGTTATGAAGATAGATGTACCTTGGCCTTCCACACTATTGGCCCAAATACGACCGTTATGTGCTTCAACAATTTCTTTTGAGATGGCTAGTCCAAGACCTGTACCACCCATTATACGTGTACGTGCTTTATCGACACGGTAGAATCTATCGAAAATTTTATCTACTTTATTAATAGGGATACCGATACCATTATCTTTAATACGAATTGTCATTCTATTGTAAAGTGCATTTTGTTTCACGTGGAACTCGACGCGTTTATCACCACGAGAATACTTCATTGCATTAGTAATGACGTTATCAAATACTTGTGTCATCTTATCAGGGTCTATTTCAGCGAAAATCGTTTGTTGTGGAATTTCACGGACAAATGTTGTATCTTTAGCAGCCATTTCATGTCGGTTAATAATCTTATTAATAAACATGTTAAAGTCGACGATTTCTTTGGTAATTTGATCTGATTCATTATCCATTTTAGATAATTGAAGTAAGTCGTTAACAAGTCGAATCATACGTTCTGTTTCTTCACGTGTTACGGATAAGAATTGTGGTGCTAAGTTATCATCTTTCCAAGCACCTTCTTCAAGTGCCTCAATATAACTGTTCATAGAAGTTAATGGTGTACGTAATTCGTGTGATACGTTAGCTACGAATTCACGACGTTCACGTTCTACTTGTTGTTGTTCTGTTACATCATGTAATACGGCAATGTAACCTGTCACAAAGCCTGTTTCTTGAACAATCGTACTGAAGTTAACACGCGCAATGATGCCTTCTTCTTCGTTAATATCTAATAAAAAGCTGTCATTATTTTCTTGAATTTCATCTAATGAAAATTCTTCTTCTAAATTCAATACACTTAGCATGTAATAACCGATAAGGTCTTCTTTAGCCATGCCTAGCATTTTAAGTGCCATATCGTTGGCAATACGGACACGTCCACGTCTATCTGTCGCTAAGATACCATCACTCATATGTGTGATAACAGAGTCTAAACGACGTTTCTCACTTTCAGTATTTGCTTGTGCTTCTTGTACCCTCTTGGATAAATTATTAAATGCAAGTGCGAGTTCACCGATTTCGTCATTACCATAGATTTTAACACGTTGCGTATAGTTACCTTTAGACATCTCGACCGTCTGGTTACGCATGTCGGTAATAGGTTTGGTAATGGTTCGCGCAATGAAGAAACCGAGTATCACAGTAATGAATAATGAAATAGCGGTACCTACGATAAAGATTTGGTTAATATTGTTAAGTTGGTTATATACATCATTGATTTTCGATTCTATGTAAATATTACCTATCGTTTGTTTATCAACTTTAACTGGTATGTTATAAACCCAAACCCGTTCCTTACCATTACCATAGTCTTTTAACACCATATGGTTGTTACTTTGACCAAGTGATAATGCCTTTTGAACAGAGCTATCGTTGGCTTTTTGATTGATTAAATCGCGGTTAGACTGCTTAGTTGTTGCCATAATAATTTGGTCTTTGTCTATAAAGCGGATTTCACCAATTTCTTGACGGTTGGCATACTCGCTCAAAAGATTTTGTATGTCCTTTTGAGCGTTGACCGAACCTTTTTCGTTATATACTTTTTCAATGCTTACATCTAATTGTTTCGCATATTGTGTAATGTTCTTTTTAAAATTATCGAGTAATTCCTTTTCCAAACTATTAGTAAAATAGAGACCAATAATTTGCATACCAATAATAATCAGTAAGACATAGACAATGACCAGTTTCGTGTGAAGGGATTGGAGTTGTTTTAGCCACTTCATTCAACTAAACCTCTAATCATGTTGTTGGAGAAAGTATCCAACGCCTCTACGTGTCACGATATATTCTGGGTGTGATGGATCGTCTTCGATTTTTTCACGCAAACGGCGAATCGTTACGTCTACAGTACGTACATCTCCAAAATAATCATAGCCCCACACAGTTTGTAGTAAATGTTCACGTGTCATTACTTGGCCCATATGTTTAGAAAGATAATGGAATAATTCAAATTCACGGTGTGTTAACTCAATGTCATCACCACGTTTTTTAATTGAATATGCATCTGGATAAATGACGATATCTTTAATAGAAATTTCATTTGTTGCGTCATTAACTTCTTGCGCTGGTTGAGAATAATGACGACGTAAGTTTGCTTTTACACGTGCAATTAATTCGCGTGTACTAAATGGTTTCGTCACATAGTCATCTGCACCTAATTCTAATCCTAAAACTTTATCAATTTCAGAATCTTTCGCAGTTAACATGATGATAGGCATTTCGAATTTTTTACGTACTTCACGACAGACTTCCATGCCGTCTCTACCAGGTAACATAATGTCTAATAATACGATGTCTGGTTCTTCCTCATAAATTAAATCTACAGCGTCGTTACCATCGTACGCACAAAATACATCGTATCCTTCTTTTTTAAGATTAAATTCTAAAATATCAGCAATTGGTTTTTCATCGTCGACTACCACAACTTTTCTAGCCATATATATAAACCTCATTTCTCAAAGTATAATTCTACCGTTCGACTTATCTTAATTCGTATCGCTTGAGACCTTTCACGAGGCTCAAACGCATGTGCTTTTTTAACACAGTTACTACTATCTAATTTACCATTTATGAACGGTTAATTCTATTTTTGTATAAAAAATTATAGAATAATATTATATATAAGTTTACCACCAAAATTCTATATCACAAAATAAGTTGAATGCTTTCAGTAAGCTGAGAATTCAAAAGATATTAAATTCATAATTTTGTAATATTAAAATTTAGTATAAAACCGATTAATTCAATGTTTTTCATTTGCTTCTAACGATAATTAGGGAAATGTTAAGTTTCGATTGCCAAATGTCATCGACTTGTAAAATGGGGAACAATTATTAAATAAAGTGGCATTACTTTCATTGATAATAAAAGGACATAAAAAAATGCCTACCCTCTTGGGTAGGCAATACGGTCTCGACGGGAATCGAACCCGCGATCTCCTGCGTGACAGGCAGGCGTGTTAACCGCTACACTACGAGACCTAAAAAATGGTGACTCCTACGGGACTCGAACCCGTGTTACCGCCGTGAAAGGGCGGTGTCTTAACCGCTTGACCAAGGAGCCGTTCTTAAGCACAAGATAGATTATAGCACAGCCAATATTTGAATGACAAGATATTTTTTTACATAATTTTAACATTATTTTTAATTAGGCCTGAGACAGTAATCATAAAGAACAATTGATTAGTTATTTTGTAGTATATTCAAGCATTTTTCCCATAAAAAAAACCGTTAAATGATTGTTACATCATTTAACGGCTATCGGTATTAATTACCATAATTTTTCTAATAGGTTTGTTTGCTCACGATCTGGACCTACTGAGAAGATTGAAATGCGTACGCCACATAATTCAGAAATACGTTCTAAATATTTGCGTGCATTTTCAGGAAGTTCTTCTAAAGTACGGCAACCTGTAATATCTTCCGTCCAACCTGGTAACTCTTCGAAGATTGGTTTACAACGTTGTAATTGATCTAGGTTAGCTGGATATTCAGTAATTTCTTTACCATCTAATTCATATGCTGTACAGATTTTAACTGTATCTAAGCCAGTTAACACATCAATTGAGTTGATTGATAAGTCTGTAATACCACTTACACGGCGTGAATGACGTAATACTACTGAGTCGAACCAACCTACACGACGTGGACGACCAGTTGTTGTGCCGTATTCACGACCAACTTCTCTAATGTGATGACCATCTTCATCAAATAATTCTGTAGGGAATGGACCATCACCAACACGTGATGTATAAGCTTTACATACACCAATGACTTTAGATACGTATGTTGGACCTACACCCGTACCTACAGTAACGTTACCTGCTACTGGGTTACTTGAAGTGACGAATGGATATGTACCGTGATCAATGTCTAACATCACACCTTGGGCACCTTCGAATAGTACTTTTTCATCTGCAACAATTGCGTCGTCTAAGATTTTAGGTGTATCTGTAACAAATTCTCTTAAACGTTGACCTGCAGCATAATATTCTTCAAATATATCATCGAAGCTTGGGCATGTTTCGTTAAACATACCTTTGAAATATGCATTTTTATGTTCAATATTTTGTTTTAATAGTCTTTCGAATGTTTCTTTTTCGACTAAGTCTCCCATACGGATACCAATTCGTTGTGCTTTATCTACGTATGCTGGGCCGATACCTTTTTTAGTTGTACCGATTTTATTATCACCGCGAAGACGCTCTTCATACTCGTCTTGTGCAATATGATAAGGTAAAATCACTTGAGCACGGTTAGAAATACGTAAGTTATCTGTTGAAATACCACGTTCATTTAAACCGTCTAATTCTTTAAGTAATGCAACTGGATCAACTACCACACCATTACCAATAACTGCTAATTTGTCTTTATAGAAGATACCTGATGGTACTAAATGTAATTTATATGTTTCTCCACCAAATTGGATGGTATGTCCTGCATTATTACCACCTGAAAAACGTGCAATCACGTCTGCTTGTTCTGCTAAGAAATCTGTAATTTTACCTTTACCTTCGTCTCCCCATTGTGTCCCAACTACTACGATTGATGACATAAGAGCACCTCCAAATTTTTCTCATTTAACCATGAAGTATTTTACCAATATAGATACTATAATGCAAATAAAAATCGAACATTGATTTCGTATAATCAAATTCATCTGTTTTTCTTTATAATGAAAGTCAAAATGTATATAAAACCTTTCATGACGGTATTTAAAATGTTTATTCAAAAATTCAAGACACATACTTAGTAATTTTTAAATACCTTTATACAAAACAAAAACCGTACAATAAAACTGTAAAGTTGTTTATTGTACGGTTTTTATATTTAAAATATTTTATGACATTTCTGCATGAGCATAATCTATATCAGTAAATTTGTTGTATTGTTTCATAAAGTGTAATTTCACGGTACCTGTCGGGCCGTTACGTTGCTTAGCGATGATGATTTCAATTTCACCGTTATCATCATTAGTTTGTGGCTCAAAGCTTGAATCATCATCGTCATCCTCATCTTCGCCACGATTATAATAATCATCACGATATAAGAAGGCAACAATATCAGCATCTTGCTCGATAGACCCTGATTCACGGATGTCACTCATCATCGGACGTTTATCTTGACGTTGTTCAACACCACGAGATAACTGACTCAGTGCGATGACAGGACATTCTAGCTCACGTGCAATAGCTTTAAGCGTACGTGAAATTTCAGATACTTCTTGTTGACGGTTATCTGAGAAGCGTGAACCACTACCTTGAATTAATTGTAAATAGTCAATCACAATCATGTCTAAACCGTGTTCTTGTTTAAGTCGACGACATTTAGATCGTAAGTCATTGATTCGAATACCTGGCGTATCATCAATAAATATTTTAGTTCGAGATAATTTACCAACTGCAATCGTGAATCGATTCCAATCCTCTTCGGTCATTGTACCCGTTCTTAATCGGTTTGAGTCAACGTTACCTGAACTACATATCATACGTGTTGCTAATTGGTCTGCACCCATCTCAAGAGAGAAGATACCTACTGTATATAAATCTTCATGTGTCGCTACCTTTTGGGCAATATTAAGTGCGAAGGCAGTCTTACCAACAGATGGTCGTGCAGCTAAAATGATTAAGTCGTTTCGGTTAAAACCTGCTGTCATTTGGTCTAAATCTCTGTAACCTGTTGGAATACCTGGTGTTTGACCACTGTTTTGATCGAGTTCCTCTGCAGTTTCATACACTTGTCCTAACACATCTCGAATATCTTTAAAACCATCACTCTCACGTGTAGATGATAGTTCTAAAATACGTCGCTCTGCATCGCTCAAAATCGTATCTAATTCTAACTCATCATTGTATCCGTCATTGGCGATACTATCTGCAGTCTGTATTAACTTACGTTTAAGTGCATGTTTAAATACGATATCAGTATAATATTGAACATTTCTTGTTGTAGGAACATTAGTAGATAATTCTGCAAGGTATTGCGGGCCACCCGCTTCACTCAAACTTCCTTCAGTCGTTAATTGATCCATTAACGTCACTACATCAATTTCTTTATTATCTTCATTTAAGTGCATCATCGCACGGAAAATATGTTGATGGGCGCCTCTATAAAATGACTCAGGAAGTAACACTTCCTGAGTTGTATTAATTAATTCCGGATCAATAATAATGGCACCTAAGACAGATTGTTCGGCTTCATTGCTATGTGGCATTTGATTTTGCTCGTACATACTATCCATTATTGATTACACCTCTATTTTCAATCCATCTTTATTGTTCTACTGTATGCACACGAATAGTACCTTCAACTTCTTTATCTAATTTAACAGGTACGTTTGTATAACCTAATGTGTGGATACCTTGTGGTAAATCCATTTTACGTTTATCTAATTTAATGTCATGTTGATCTTTAAGGGCTTGGGCAATTTGTTTCGTACTTACTGAACCAAATAATTTACCGCTTTCACCTGTTTTAGCAGATACTTCAACTTCGATGTTAGCTAATTTTTCTTTTAATGCTTTAGCATCATCAATTTCTTGTTGTCTGTCTGCTTCAGCACGTTTATTTTGTTGTTCTAATTGTTTTAAGTTACCAGGTGTAGCTTCAACGGCGTAATTATTTTTTAATAAGAAGTTATTTGCATAACCTACTGGTACATCTTTAACTTCGCCTTTTTTACCTTTACCTTTAACATCTTGTGTGAAAATTACTTTCATGCGTCTTCACTCCTACTCATTTGTTCTGTTATTGCTTGTTGTAATTGTACAATGGCATCTTCGACTGAGACACCTTTTAATTGTGTCGCTGCATTCGTCAAGTGACCCCCGCCACCAAGGGCTTCCATTGTTAATTGAACATTAACTGACCCTAATGAACGGGCTGAGATACCGACTAGGTTATCTTCACGTTTGGCAACGACATATGAAGCTTCTATACCTTCTAAACTTAACAACTCATCGGCTGCTTGTGCAACTGTAACAGGATGATAAATTTTATCATCTGAGCCATGTGCAATGGCAACACCGTTATCTTGTACTTCGACTGTTCTAATTAATTCAGAACGGTTAATGTACGTATCCACATCATCCTTTAAGAAGTGTTGTGTCAGAATGGTATCTGCACCATGTGCTCTTAAATAACTTGCGGCATCGAACGTTCTTGAACCCGTACGTAATGTGAAGTTTCTTGTATCAACAATAATACCTGCATACATAACAGTAGATTCAAGACGTGTTAAACGCTGTTCAGTTGGTTGATATTCTAGCAACTCTGTGACAAGTTCGGCTGTTGAACTTGCATAAGGTTCCATATAAACCAGTAGTGGATTTGAGATAAAGCTTTCACCACGTCTATGATGGTCAATTACCACTTTACGATTTGCTTTGTTTAAGACATTTTCATCTAGAACCATTTCTGGTTTATGCGTATCAACGACAACAACTGTTGTTTTAGATGTCATCATATCCCATGCATCGTCAGATGTAATAAATCGTTCTTTAAGTTCTGGTTTCTTATCAATTTCATCCATGACACGACGTAATGTTGGATCGATATCAGATTCATTCAACACAACATATGCTTCTAGATTATTCATTAAAGCGAATCTAGACACACCGATGGCTGCACCAATGGCATCTAAGTCAGGTCGTTTATGTCCCATTACGATGACTTTATCGCCTTCGGTTAAGATATCTTTTAATGCGTGTGAGATAACACGTGCTCTTACACGTGTACGTTTTTCCATAGGGTCAGTCTTACCACCGTAGAAACGTACGTTGCCGTTCATGTTTTTAATAGCGACTTGGTCACCACCACGACCTAGTGCTAAATCTAGACCTGATTGTGATAATTCACCTAAGTCGATAAGATTTTCAGTACCTTCACCGACACCAATACTTAATGTCAATTGTGCTCGGTAACCAACACTTTTCTCACGTAATTGACTTAAAATGTTGAAATTTGAGTCTTCGATTTCTGCTAAAATCTTTTGATTTAAATAGGCTACGAATTGGTCTGAATTATAACGTTTGAAATAAATATTATATTCTGATGCCCAACGACTAATTACACGTGTAACCATTGAGTTAATTTCAGAACGTTGTGTGTCATTCATGTTTTGCGTAATTTCATCGTAGTTATCTAAGAATAATGTTGCAATAATGGGTTTTGAATCTTCATATAGTTGGTTCGTTTGTACTTCATCTGTAATATCGAAGAAGTATAAGCAATGTTCATTGCTTGAATAACGTACTCTATAATGATAATTTTCATGTTCAATTTCTACTTCTTGAACTTTCTCCAATTGCTTTAAGATATTAGGAAATATTTCGTTTACCGATTCTGAAATAACATTAGTTGTTAAATGTTCAGACATAAATTGGTTAACCCATTCAATATGGTCGTTCTCATCTAACACAATCATCCCGATCGGTAAGTGTTTAATCGCCTTATTACTACTTGTTGTAATATGACCACTTAAACCATCCACATAACTGTCCATTTTCATAAAAGCTTGTCTTAGCAAGAATCCACTAGCAATAATCATTACTAGTAATATTCCTGCAGCTATGCCTGCCACGATTTGGTTAAATATAAACCAAACGATGACTAATGCTATAGCAGTCAGTACCATTATAATAAATGGTATGAGCAAAGCTTTTTTAGTGGATTGACGGTTCATTCTTCCACCTCTCATCACTTTTTATTATTATTGTTCATTAGTTGTTTTAAATTGATACATAAATCGATGACACCTAATAACCCTACAATGTGAGTCATTGGCGTTAATAATGTCCCTATAACCATTAATATGATAGTTACTACATTCGGTAGTCGCTTCGCTTTTCCGAAGAAATGTATCACGCTCATCCCTTGAATGTACATCACTAATGATAACACAACTTCAAAGTTTAAGACGATACTCTGGAACGTACTTGGTTGGGTCGCAAACATTACACAAAGTAAATCAATAATATAGATTGTTAATAGCGTACGATTCATCTGCCAAGCGAATAGTGGTTTGAATATTGGCGTAGCTACTTTGAATTTGCGAAGGATTGGAAATGTTATGATCAGATTAATTAAAACGAAAAGAAAAACGATAATAATGAGATAACTAGGGAGTTGGACCGTCATTTGGCGGATACTTTCTTCAAGCATCTGTCTGTAATCAGCATCTGCTCCACTTGTTAATAACATGTTATGAACGGTTTCTTTAACAGGGTTAACTAATGCGGCTGCTCTTGGGATTTTATCAAATACTTGTAATAACATGAATCCTATCAATGTCATTAAACTTAGAGATACCGTTGTTACATATAAAATTCTTTCTTTTGTTGCTCTTTCCTTAAGTAATTGTCCAATGATTAAACTCGTTAAAATCACTAAAACCATTATACTTAAGACGAATGTATTACCTAATAATGTTGTAATTATAACTGTTACTAAGGCACTAATTCCAAATGACTGAATAGATTTGTTCCATAATACGACACCTGGGATTGTTGCAAATAAACATAAAATTAAGCCGAGAATAGGTAATACATGTGTTACTAAAGCGACTATCACTAATGCTAATGTACCTATAATAGTTGCTTTAGGTTGTATTTTTGAAAACACACACGCCACTCCCATACTTTTTTTGACTATAATTACCATTTTAACCTCTTTGAAAAAAATAAACAATAAAGTACTACTGATATTTATGTCGGTCAATTCCAGCAGTACTTTAGAGTGAAATAATCTATAGTTTTTACAAATTTTTAATTAAAATTCATTACGATAAACCTTTTAAAAGCAAGCATAGTAATATGAAAATCAAATCATTATTAAAAGTAGAATTGGAAATATGGCAATTAAATTAATTAGATTAATAAAACTACTTTTTAAAACAAATTCTTTCTTAGTTAATAAATACATAATTAATGAAAATATAAGTAAAACACAACTAATAAATAGGAAATATCTACATATATCTAATCCCTTTTCAGATAGATTATTGAAGTTGAATATTATTAATGATGCTATAACTATATAATTCAATGCATTTAATATAATTATCAATTGTTTCATCTCATAGTCACCTATTTAATTTCTCGATTTGTATTCTCTTTATATACTATACTTTTAAAATCGATATTCAACCTTATAAAATTAACGTTAGAACATGGTTTTAGTCATTATCGTCGAATATGTTTCGCATTTAAAAAGTGATATAAATTAGGTGCCCAATCTTCAAAATTAAGTAAGAAACCATCGTGCCCCACATTATCTGGTACAAAAAAGTGTCGATGATATTTAAAACGTTGCCCTGTCGCTAATACTTGATCATCTGGATACAACAAATCATCTATGAATCCCATCGTTAATACCTTTGTGTCTAATGAGTTAAATACCTCATCAACATCATCTCTACCTCTATCAATATTATGACTATCTAAGACGTCCAGCAGTGTTAAATAACATGATAAATCAAATGATTCTTTGAACTTATTACCTTGATGTTGTTGATAACTAACTACCTCTTCAGGCGTGAAGCGTTGCTCATAACTTTTAGAAGAACGATAAGTTAAAAATCCTAATTGTCGGGCAATACTTAAACCTTCTTTACCTCCGATATGAATCGCTTGTCTAGCAATCTCATTAAAGGCACAACTGTACGATGATGTTTTATCTGTAGCAGCAAGTATGACCGCTTTATCCACTTGGAATCGTCGGTTATAAAGTAATTCTAGTGCTTGCATACCTCCTAGACTACCACCGATTAAAATATCTATTTTATTAAATCCTAGTGCTTCTATCCCCTTCTCAAGTGCACGTACGATATCTCTTAATGTTAAATGATCTGGAAAATGTGGATCATTATGCTTTGAACTTGAACCAAATGGACTCCCTATCACGTTGAATGTTAAAAATTGATAATCATTAATAGGCATATATCCGCCATCAATAATTTCACGCCACCAACCTGGATGTTCATCTGTACCATATGTAAGATGATTGCCAGTTAGTGCATGGCAAACTAATGCTAATGGTTGTCCAGGAAAACCTACATGTTCATATTTTAATTTTAAGTTTTGTATCGTTTCTCCAGACTCTGTCGTGAATTGGCCTAATTCTAATGTATCAACTGTATAATTCGACATATATGAATCCATCCTCCTTTAAATAAAAAAAGCTTCTTACTCTATGAAAAGTAAGAAGCGGTTCAGTACTTATCATTCGAGTGCTCGTTGGTTTTAGCACCGTACTCGTATTCTTTGTAGCCGGTTGCTGAAGCGTCTATGGGCCAAGTCCCTCAACTTCTCTGAATAAGATTTTATGATTAAGTTTTGAATAAATACATTAATTATCTAAATTTTCTAACTACTTGAATTTTAACTAACTCCATCACGAAATTCAATATGTAGACCTTGATTTCTATAGAAAGAATCTCAACAGAGCGATAAATGCAATACCACCTAAAATCGTCCAGGTTAGACTTCTCGTATAGATGGCTAATAATATAGTTGGTATTAATGCAATAATGAATGGCACATTGAGTGTATAGCCTACACTACCCTCATGTTGTTGAATCAAACCGTCCAAGACGAGCGCTGTAAAAAGTGTAATTGGAATAAAGGATAACCATCGAATCAAAACGTCAGGTAAATTCACTCGTGAAATCATCATAAATGGAATCACTCTAACTAAAATCGTAACAATACCACATAGAATAATAATGATTAACATATGTTGATCTGTCATCATCTGTCCATCACCACCCCTAATGTAGAAGCGACAACCGCAGATATAATAATCGCTACATATGAAGGCATAACAAAGCTTAACGTTAACATCATCACAATGACACATAGAATAAGCACAAGATAGATGTTGATCTTAGACTTTTTAACAGATTCAAATTGAGCAATACCTAAAAATACAAACATAGCCGTAATCGCAAAATCTAATCCTAACATCTCTGGATTCGAAATATATTTGCCGAATATAGCACCAACTACACAAGAAAAGGTCCAAAACAAATATGCTGTAATGTTTAAACCATGCAACCAACGATCGTTAATTGGCTCACCTTTTAAATAAGGTGTGATGGCTACACCAAATGTTTCATCGGTCACTAAAGAACCAAGTCCAATTCGATTCCATAAACTATAAGACTTAAAATTAGGTGCTAACGTCATACTTAATAAAAACATACGTGAATTAACAATAAACGTTGTCAACACTATCGCTGTTATCGGTGTTCCAGCTATGACTAACGCACATATAATAAATTGCGCCGCACCAGCATAAATAATTAAACAAAGTAATATAATTTCTAATAAACTAAACTTTTGAGATGCAGCAACAATACCGAATGAAATACCAACACCTGCATATCCTAATAATGTTGGAATACATTCTTTAACACCTTGTCTAAATGTGAGATGGGTCATCTTGCCTCCCCTTTCTAGTACCAAATGCATTTACGTTTAAATAATAAACTCAAGTCTAATATACAATGATGAAAACGGCAATCACTTTAGACGTCGGTATGTGTGACGTAAGACAACCATCGGTTTAAAAACGTCGCAACTAAAGCGTTTATAATATGACAGAATTTTCCGTAAACAATTAGACGTCCCCTCTATTTTTGCATCTAAATTTTACTTAATGACCCTCCCCTACCCTCTTACTTTTGATTATTCGCATAAAAAATACGCGGCAATGATGGCTCTTCATTACCGCGCATTGTATAGCTATTTATTCGCTAACAATCTAAATTATTTAGTTGGCTTTTGAATATGAGTTTTACCACCCATGAATGGTACTAAGGCTTCAGGGATTGTTACTGTACCATCTTCATTTTGGTAGTTCTCAACGATTGCTGCGAATGTACGACCTACAGCTAAACCACTACCGTTTAACGTATGCGCTAATTCAGGTTTAGCTGCATTATCACGTTTGAAACGGATATTGGCACGTCGTGCTTGGAAGTCAGTACAGTTTGAACATGAACTGATTTCTTTGTAGTCGTTATAGCTTGGTAACCATACTTCTAAGTCGTATGTTTTACTAGCACTGAAACCAATGTCTCCAGTACATAAGATAACACGACGATATGGTAATCCTAATTCTTCTAAGATTGCTTCAGCGTTTGTAGTCATTTCTTCTAAAGCATCCCAAGAATCTTCAGGTTTTTCAAAGCGTACCATTTCAACTTTGTCGAATTGGTGTAAACGAATTAAACCTCTTGTATCTCTACCAGCTGAACCCGCTTCACTACGGAAACATGCAGATTGTCCAGTGAATTTTTCAGGTAAGACACCTGGTTGGATGATTTCATCACGATAGAAGTTTGTTAAAGGTACTTCAGCAGTTGGAATTGTATATAGTCCTTCTTTTTCTACTTTAAATAAATCTTCTTCGAATTTAGGTAATTGACCAGTACCATACATTGTATCAGCGTTAACTAATTGAGGTACCATCATTTCAGTGTAACCATGTTGTGTTGTATGTTTCGTAATCATGTAGTTCATTAATGCACGTTCTAATTGTGCACCGTCTCTTGTTAGATAAACGAAACGTGCACCAGAAATTTTAGCGGCACGATCGAAGTCAGCCATTTTAAGATCTTCTACGATATCCCAGTGTGCTTTCGCTTCGAAATCAAATTCACGTGGTGTACCCCATTTTTTTACTTCGATATTTTCTTCATCTGAAGCACCTTGTGGTACATCGTCATTGATAAGGTTTGGAATACGACATAGAATGTCTGTCATTTTATTATCAATTTCATTTAATTGTGTATCATATTCTTTAATGTCATCACCTAATTGACGCATTTCAGCAATAACATCATCAGCATTTTCTTTATTACGTTTTTTCTGAGCGATTTCTTCACTTACTTTATTACGTTTCGCTTTCATCTCTTCTGTCTTGCTTATTAATGTACGACGCTTTTCATCTAATTCTAATACCTCATCGACTACTTTAGGGTCGTCTCCTCTTAATTCAATTTTGCTCTTAACTTTGTCTGGCTCTGTTCTAAAAAGTTTAATATCTAACATGAAACCTTCATCCTTTCCCATAAAAAATATATATTTAGCATGCCAACTATGTATATAAAAGCATACAAAAAGACCACGCCCCGACAAGGGACGTGGTCTACGCGTTGCCACCCTATTTAACAAACAAAGCAAACACTTAATAAAATGTTACTTCATTTGCACTTAACTAAAATAACGGTTATTCGCCGATTGCTCACTAAATGTAGGTAGATTCACATTAAAGTGGATTACTTGTTCTCACTAACCACAAGCTCTCTGAAATCCATCAATAATACTACTTGGCCTACGAACAATGTTTTATTAACTTACTCACAATATAGCAAAGTTTTTTGTAATTTTCAAGTTATTTTAAAATTCAATCATTTTCATTTTATGAATGTCTTAATGATACGCACTATCCTTTAAGTACTGTGCTACGGCTTCTATATCCTTATGGAATTGTCTATCTTGTTTGATAGATGGCACAATGTTTCTAAATTCGTCATATTTGTCTCGTGTTTTAGGTGATAGTTGATTAACCCCTTTTAACTCAACTGCTTGTAACGCAATAATACATTCAATCGCAATAACACGTCGTGCATTTTCAATCATTTGATAACCATGTCTTGAAGCAATTGTACCCATAGATACATGATCTTCTTGGTTAGCTGAAGATGGGATAGAATCTACACTCGCTGGATGTGCTAGTGTTTTATTCTCTGATACTAAACTTGCTGCCGCATATTGCATAATCATCGCGCCACTTTGTAAACCAGGTTCAGGACTTAAGAATGCAGGTAGACCGTTATTCAATTGCGGATTCACTAGTCGTTCCACACGTCGTTCTGAAACATTCGCTAATTCACTGACACCTAACTTCAAATGATCAAGCGCAAAGGCGATAGGTTGTCCATGGAAGTTACCACCAGATATAACTGTTGTTTCACCGTCTTCATCAAAGATAAGTGGATTATCATTTGAAGCATTCATTTCAAACTCTAACTTTTCTTTTACGTAGTTAAACACTTGATAACTAGCGCCATGAATTTGTGGAATACAACGTAAAGAATACGCATCTTGAACACGAATCTCAGCTTGTCTTGTTGTTAACTTTGAATCTTCTAACCAATCACGCATACGTGCTGCGACATCTACTTGTTCTTGACTGTTTCTAAATGCATGCACTCTATGATCATATGCATCAACAATACCATTTAACGCTTGATGCGTGAGCGCCGCAATCCACTCTGCTTGGTAACCTAGGTCTTCCGCTTCAATATAGTTAATGACCCCTTGAGCAGTCATAGCCTGTGTGCCGTTAATTAATGCTAATCCTTCTTTAGCTTGTAAATGTAATGGTGCTCTTCCTAATTCATTTAAGACATAACGACTATCAACTTCTTCGTTTTTAAAGTAAACAAGCCCTTCACCAATAAGTGCTAAAGCTAAATGAGATAATGGTGCTAAATCCCCTGATGCACCGAGTGAGCCTTGTTGAGGAATCACAGGTATAATACGCTCATTAATGAAATATTTGAGCTGATCGACCAATTCTAACGTTACACCTGAATTTCCTTTTAATAATGTATTAAGACGTAAAATCATCATCACGAGTGATACTTCTTCAGAAAATGGTTCGCCCATCCCACAAGCGTGTGAACGTATTAAATTAACTTGTAAGTCATTATATTGAGTCGAATCAATACGCACATCACTAAATAAACCAAACCCTGTAGTGATCCCATAAATGGTTTCTTTATCATTAATAATTCTTTCTACTACATTTCTACTTTTTTTAACTCTTTCTAATGCTTCCTCAGTGATTTCAATTTTTAAATCTTGGTGTAATAATTGTTTAATATCCTCAATCGTTAAAGCATCTCCATTTAAAAATAAAGTCATAGAAACAGCTCCCCTTTATGTAGAATTAAAACTTCCATTATCAAAAAGTATACGTTTTCATTTTTATATAAACAATACTTTTTACAATTTTTATAATACATTAACAATTTAATTATTTAATACGCTAAAATATTGTCACTGTTATATTAGGTTTCTATATCGTTACATTTCTTAAATTTCTATTGACGAAAGTGTATTACAGGTATAGTATTCATTATTGTATTTAAAAGCACACGCATCGTTGTGACTTATATTCAATATAAAATGAATCATTGAACATAGACCGGTCAGTATAATAGAAATAAATAATCCGGTAAAAGGAGGTTTAGGTAGATGGAAACTTTAGATACTATTAATATTCCTAAAAGAAAAGAAGAGTCTCATAAAGGGGATTACGGTAAAATCCTATTAATTGGAGGATCTGCCAATTTAGGTGGTGCAATCATGTTAGCAGCACGTGCATGTGTATTCAGTGGTAGTGGATTGATTACTGTAGCTACACATCCAACTAATCATGCTGCATTACATTCTCGATGCCCGGAAGCAATGGTTATCGATATTAACGATACAAAGATGCTTACTAAAATGATTGAAATGACAGACAGTATCTTAATTGGTCCAGGACTTGGCGTAGACTTTAAAGGAAATAATGCGATTACTTTCTTATTGCAGAACATCCAACCTCATCAGAATTTAATAGTAGACGGTGATGCTATTACGATTTTTAGTAAACTTAAACCTCAACTACCTTCATGTCGAGTAATTTTTACGCCACATCAAAAAGAGTGGGAACGTTTAAGTGGTACCCCAATTGAAGAACAAACATATGAGCGTAATCGTGAAGCGGTTGATCGTATTGGCGCGACAGTTGTTCTTAAAAAACATGGTACAGAGATTTACTTTAGAAATGAAGATTATAAACTATCTATCGGTAGCCCAGCTATGGCAACTGGTGGTATGGGTGATACTTTAGCAGGTATGATTACTAGCTTCGTAGGTCAATTCGATAGTATTAAAGAAGCGGTGATGAGCGCGACTTATACACATAGTTATATCGGAGAAAAGCTTTCTGAAACGATGTATGTCGTACCTCCATCACGTTTAATCAATGAAATTCCATTCGCAATGAAACAATTAGAAGAATAGCTTATATAGGGAATATGGTCACATTTAACAGTCGCCATATCCCTTTTTATTAGATAAAAAATAAGACTCCCCTGATGATAGGGGAGTCTTATTTTTCACTTTATATTATGGTTTATTCATCTTCATTATTTTCTGAATCGTTTTCGATATCTTCATTTACACGATCCATAAAGTCTTGTCTTACATCGATTCGTTCATCGCCATCTTGAGTGTCTTCTGAACCTTGTTCTTCATCAGTAACTTCAGTTTGAATTGCTTTGCCTGGTGCGCCACCTTCAATAACTTCTTCGCTATTAGACTCACCTTGAGCATTATCACTTTCAATATCTGATTCTGCTTCATCAGCATCATCTTCTTGTTTTACTTTAGCTACTGTTGAAACAAATTGGTCATCACCTAGACGCATAAGTCGAACACCTTGTGCAGAACGACCATTTTGTGAGATGTCATGTACATCTAGACGTATAATCACACCTGCATTCGTTACAACCATTAAGTCTTCTTCACCTGTAACAGTTGTAATACACACGATGTTACCATTACGTTCTGTAATTGTTGCCGTCTTAATACCTTTACCGCCACGATTTGATAATCGGTAATCAGCAACTGGTGTACGTTTACCGTATCCATTTTCAGTAACAACTAATACTTCATCTTCACTATTCGCATGTGCGACGTCTAAACCGACTACTTCATCACCTTCACGTAATGTGATACCTTTCACACCTGCTGCTGTACGGCCAAGTGGACGTAATGCTTTTTCAGAGAATCTAATCAATGAAGCATGTGCAGTACCAATAAGGATATCTTCTTCACCATCGGTTAGTCTAACTGCAATTAACTCATCATCTTCTTTAAAGTTAATCGCAATTTTACCATTCTTATTAATACGAGAGAAGTTACTTAATGATGATCGTTTAACGATACCTTTACGTGTTGCAAATACTAGGTAATCGTCTTCACTTTCAAGGTCTTTAACAGCAATCATTGTACTGATACTTTCATCATTTTCAAGTTCAATCGCATTAACAATTGGGATACCTTTGGATTGACGAGATAATTCTGGTACTTCGTAACCTTTAAGTTTGTATACGCGGCCTTTATTCGTAAAGAATAAGACATTGTCATGAGTACTTAAAGTAACTAATTGACTCACAAAGTCTTCTTCTAATGTATTCATACCTTGTACACCACGACCACCACGGTTTTGTGCACGATATGTAGATACTGGAAGACGTTTAATATAATTGTTATGACTTAATGTAATTACAATTTGTTCTTCTGGGATTAAATCTTCATCTTCTAAATCATCTAATCCGCCAAGTTGAATTTCTGTACGACGTTCGTCACCATAACGTTCTTTAATTTCTGTTAATTCGTCACGAACTAATTGTAGTAATACTTCTTCATCCGCTAAAATCGCTTCTAATTCATCAATATAAGCTAATAATTCGTTATATTCTGATTCAATTTTGTCTCTTTCTAAACCAGTTAAACGTCTTAAACGCATATCTAAGATAGCTTGTGCTTGTCTTTCAGATAATTTGAAGCGTTCTTGTAAGCTTTCCATTGCCACTTTATCTGTTTCAGATTCACGAATGGTACTAATGATTTCATCAATATGATCAAGTGCAATTCTTAAACCTTCTAAGATATGGGCACGGTCTTTTGCTTTTCTTAAATTGTACTCTGTACGTCTACGTACAACCGTTTTTTGATGTTCTAAGTAATGGACTAATGCTTCTTTAAGATTAATCAACTTAGGTCTGCCATTAACTAAGGCAATCATATTTACACCAAATGATGTTTGTAATGGTGTTTGTTTATATAAGTTATTTAAGATAACACTTGCGTTAGCATCCTTACGAATATCAATGACAACTCTTACACCTGTACGTAAACTTGTTTCATCACGTAAGTCAGTAATACCATCAATTTTTTTATCACGTACAAGTTCAGCAATTTTTTCGATCATTCGTGCCTTGTTAACTTGGAATGGAATTTCTGTAACAACAATACGTTGACGTCCGCCACCACGTTCTTCAATTTCAGCACGTGAGCGCATTTGTATAGAACCTCTACCTGTTTCATAAGCACGTCTAATACCACTTTTACCTAAGATAAGACCAGCAGTTGGAAAATCTGGACCTTGAATATCTTCCATTAATTCACTGATTGAGATGTCTGGGTTCTTACTTAAACTAAGTACGCCATCAATCACCTCTGTCAAATTATGAGGTGGTATATTAGTCGCCATACCTACGGCGATACCTGCCGCACCATTAACTAATAAGTTAGGGAAACGTGCAGGTAAGACTGACGGCTCTCTTTCGTTACCATCATAGTTATCAATAAAATCAATTGTATCTTTATTAATATCACGTAGTAATTCTAGCGTAATTTTAGTCATACGTGCTTCGGTATAACGCATGGCAGCTGCGCCATCACCATCCATGGAACCAAAGTTACCTTGTCCATCCACAAGTGGATAACGATAACTGAATTCTTGTGCCATTCTTACCATAGCCTCGTAAATAGATGAGTCACCATGTGGGTGATATTTACCCATAACATCCCCAACGATACGTGCGGATTTTTTATATGGCTTATCTGGAGTCATACCTTGCTCATTTAATCCATACAGTATACGACGATGTACTGGTTTCAATCCATCTCTGACGTCTGGTAATGCACGAGAAACGATAACACTCATTGCATAGTCTAGGAATGATTCGCGCATTTCATTGGTTATATTTCGTTCATTAATTCTTGATTGAGGTAATTCAGCCATCAAGAGATCCTCCTTCAAAAGTTCAGTTCATAGTGCTTAGAAATCTAGGTTGGCATAGACCGCGTTATCTTCAATAAATTGTCTACGGTTTTCAACAACATCACCCATTAACATTTCAAATGTTTGGTCGGCATCAATTGCATCTTCTAATGTTACTTGTAACATTGAACGGTGTTCTGGATTCATCGTTGTTTCCCATAATTGATCGGCATTCATTTCACCAAGACCTTTATAACGGGCAATAGACCATTTAGGTGTTGGATTTAATTCTGCTTTTAATTTATCTAATTCTCTATCGTTGAAGACATAGTATTTTTGTTTACCTTGCGTTAATTTGTATAACGGTGGTTGAGCAATATATACATATCCCGCTTCAATTAGCGGTCTCATGAAACGATAGAAGAATGTTAATAATAATGTTCTAATATGAGCACCATCAACATCGGCATCTGTCATAATTACAATTTTATGATATCGTGCTTTACTAATATCAAATTCTCCACCAATACCAGTACCAAATGCTGTGATCATAGAACGAATTTCATTGTTATTTAAAATACGATCTAGACGTGCTTTTTCAACATTAAGAATCTTACCTCTCAATGGTAAAATCGCCTGTGTGCTTGAGTCACGGCCTGATTTAGTAGACCCACCGGCAGAGTCCCCTTCGACTAAGAAAATTTCACTTTCTTCAGGGTTTTTACTAGAGCAGTCAGCAAGTTTACCAGGTAGACTTGAAATCTCTAATGCTGATTTACGACGTGTCACTTCACGTGCTTTCTTTGCAGCAACACGTGCACGAGATGCCATAATACCTTTTTCAACAATAATTCTACCAACACTAGGGTTTTCATATAAGAAACGTTCAAAGTGTTCAGAGAATAATTTATCTACAACTTGTCGTACTTCAGAGTTTCCTAATTTTGTTTTCGTTTGACCTTCGAATTGAGGATCACCATGTTTGATAGAAATAATAGCTGTTAAACCTTCACGTGTATCTTCACCTGAAAGTCTATCTTTATCTTCTTTGATTATTTTACTGTTCATACCATAACTATTTAACACACGCGTTAACGCACGTTTAAAGCCATCTTCATGCGTACCACCTTCATACGTGTGGATATTGTTGGCATATGTTAATAAATTCGTTGAATAGCCTTTATTATATTGGATCGCAATTTCAACTTCGATATCATCTTTAGATTGGTGAATGTAAATAGGTTCGCCATGGATAGGTTCTTTATTTTCATTCAACATTTCTACATAAGACTTAATCCCACCCTCATAGTGATAAGAATCTTGTCTGATATCATCTTCGTCTCGCTCATCAGTTAAAGTGATTTGAATACCTTTGTTCAAGAATGCTAACTCACGAATACGTTGTTGTAATGTTTCATAGTTGTAAACTGTTGTTTCGGTAAAGATACTGCTATCTGCTTTAAAACGTATTGCTGTACCCGTCTTATCTGTGCTACCAATTTCTTTTAAATCAAATTGAGGTACACCTTTTTTATAGGCTTGGTGATAAATCGTATCGTTACGGTGTACGTATACTTCTAAATCTTCTGATAGGGCGTTAACAACAGATGAACCTACACCATGTAGACCACCTGATACTTTGTATCCGCCGCCACCGAATTTACCTCCGGCGTGAAGTACAGTTAAAATAACCTCAACTGCTGGACGTCCCATTTTTTCTTGAATATCTACTGGGATACCACGACCATTGTCAGTAACTTTAATCCAATTATCTTTTTCAATTGTTACGTTAATTTCGTCAGCATAGCCTGCTAATGCTTCGTCAATACTATTATCAACAATTTCCCATACTAAATGGTGCAAGCCTCTTTCTGAAGTTGAACCGATATACATACCAGGTCGTTTACGGACCGCTTCTAGTCCTTCTAATACTTGTATCTGCCCAGCACCATAATTATCTGTGTTGTTTACATCTGACAATGTATTCACCATCACTTTCTGTTACTTTATAATTTCACCTTGATTTATACGGTATAACTTAGCATTATTCATAATTTCATGATCAATACCGTCTACGGATGTCGTAGTTACAAATGTCTGTACTTTATGTTGAATTGTACTCAATAAGTGCGTTTGACGTGAGTCATCTAATTCACTCAACACATCATCTAGTAATAAAATTGGATATTCTCCAACTTCTATATTCATTAGTTCAATTTCAGCTAACTTAATCGACAATGCGGTTGTTCTCTGTTGACCTTGTGAACCATAAGTTTGCGCATCCATGCCGTTAACGTTAAAACCTAAGTCGTCACGATGTGGTCCAAAGAGACACACACCACGGTCTTTTTCTCTTTGAAGATTGTCATTAAGTAATGTCAGAATCTCTTCTAACATTTCTGATTCTGATTGATCTTGATGACTGAATTTCAAACTTGGTAAATACTTAAGCGCCAATGCTTCACGCTCATTCGTAATGCCTGCATGAATAGGTTGAGCTAATTGTTCTAGTTCTTTAATAAAATGTTCACGACGCAACGTCACCTTTAACGCATATTCAGCAAATTGTTGATTTAAGACTTCCAGCATAGTGGTGTCAGTCTTATTACCAATTTGTAGCTGTTTTAGGTAGTTATTCTTTTGTTTTAAAATATGTTGATATTGAGAAAGGTCGTTCAAATAGACAGCTGATATTTGTCCTAACTCCATGTCTATAAAACGACGGCGTATTAGAGGTGATCCTTTCACGATATTCAAATCTTCCGGCGCAAAAAGAACCACGTTTAGATGTCCGATATATTGTGTTAGCCTACTTTGCTCTAGGTGATTGACCTTCACTTGCTTACCTCTTTTAGTAATGAACATCGTCAGTGGCATTGTGCCATGTCTATAGTTTAGCTCACCTTCTATTTTAGCATACTCAGAATCAAAACGTATGAGTTCCTTATCATTAGAAGTTCTGTGGCTTTTTGCCAAAGCTAAAGTGTAAATTGATTCAAGGAGATTCGTCTTTCCTTGTGCATTCTCACCTATGAGAATATTCACTTCAGGATGACAATCGATTGTAACCTGTTCATAGTTACGATAGTTTTCCAATTGGAGTGTATTTAATTTCATTGTTCACCTTGGTGAATGATTAAAAAAGCACCCGTATCTTCAGGCAATTCAGGTATATCGATACGATCATGATGTTCTAATTTTTTGCCACGTCTAACTTCACGTTGACCATTAATTAAAACCTCGAAATCTTGTAGGAACCATTTCGCTTGGCCACCTGATTCAATAATACCTTCTGTTTTCAGAAATTGACCTAAAGTAATGTCACCTTCTACAACAACTTCTTGAATCAAATTCATCACTCCATTTCTTTTTATGTCATTAATATATTATACCTGTTTTGCGCTCAAATTTCATGTAAAAAAAAGAATGTAAACGTTTACTTATAGTGATAATTTCTCTATTTTAAATTTCAATGCTATTTTACTTACGTTTTTGGAGTTGTATTAACGTCATTTTAATTTTAAAGGGCATATTAGCTTATTTTTCTATAAAACGATAAATTCCTCCTAAAAATAATTTCTTACGCTTAAACAAAGGCTCACACACTTTAAAATGAACTTTAAATAAAAAATAGCTGAGACATTTTATCTTGTCTCAGCTATTATTCGTTTTCGCTTTTTAAGTCATGATTAGTACGTACGGATTGGCAAGATTAATTGAGTAACTGAATCATCGTCTTTAGGTTTTAAAATGAACGGTTTCATCGTACCAAAGAATTCGACTTCGACTTCGTCATTATCAATCGCTTTTAATGCATCCATCATATATTTTGAGTTGAATGAAATTTTAAGATTGCCGCCTTCTACATCAGTTGCTGTTACTTCTTCTTTTACAGTACCAATCTCTGGAGATGTTGATGATAGTTCAACAACTTCATTACCAGTGCTTAATTTGATGACATTATTACCGCCTTCTCTAGCCAATAATGATGCACGATCAATCGCATGGTAAAACTCACCATTGTTAATTCCTAATTTGATTTCATAATTCTCAGGGAATAAACGCGTTGTATCTGGATAATGACCTTCTAATAAACGAGAAATGAAATTAACATGACCTACTCTAAATAATACTTGGTTAGATGCGAAGAAAATATCAATATCTTCATCACTATCGCTCATAATTTTATTTAATTCAGATAAAGCTTTACCAGGAATGATGACATTTTTATTTTCAGATGTATCTTCTAATTTTAACTTTCTTACAGCCAAGCGGTGTGAGTCAGTTGCTGTGCATATTAATTCATTATCTTGTATAAGCCAATTCACACCAGTTAATACTGGGCGTGTTTCTGAGGTGGACACTGCAAAATTAGTTTGTGCAATGATGTTTTTTAATACTTTTACAGATAATTGAATAGCGTCATCTCTTGATACTTCTGGTAATAGTGGATATTGATCTGGATCTAAACCACTTAAGTTGAATTCAGAATGACCAGATGTAATGAGTGTTTGGAATTGCTCATTAGTAGATAATTTAACATCTTTACCTGGCAATTTTTTAATAATATCAACGAAGAAACGACCAGGAAGTACAACTGATCCTGTTTCTGAGATATCAACAATATCTTCACCATCTATTTGTTTTGGTATTGAGATTTCAATTGAGATTTCAGAATCTGATCCAGTTAAAATGACTTCATTTTCTTTAGCGTCAATTTTAATACCAGTAAGAATTGGTAAAGTTGTTCTAGGTGAAATAGCTTTTAATGTATCGTTTAGTTGATTAATAAAATAATCTCTTTTAATAGTGAATTCCATCATTAAAATTTAAACTCCTTCCAGTCGTTTATATATAATTATATAGGTTTTAAATTCATAGTAATAGTAGTAGGGCCTGTGAATTAGTGGATAAGTGACAATAAGTCTGGCATATAAAAGTTATGCACATGTGGATAAAGTGTGTATACTGTGTACACCTTTTCAACATTGTCCACAATCCACAACTTGATTATCTTTTCTAGAATAATAAAACGACAACAAAATGACATGCGCTTTTCGATGTAATTATTCCCTTTTATAATCAAATTTAATCTTCAATTCGAACTGTACTATAACAGCTTAATTTTTAAAATTATTTCCCAACTATTGGTTTCTGATTTCTTTTTCTAAATTTTCCACTTCTTGTTTAAAAGTAGGATCTGCTTTAATATCATTTACAATTTTTTCGTGAGCATGAATGACGGTTGTATGATCACGTCCACCAAACTCTTCACCAATTTTAGGTAATGAAAAATCTGTAAGTTCACGTGAAAGATACATCGCTATTTGTCGTGGATAGGCAATAGATTTTGTACGCTTTTTGGCACTAAAGTCCTCTATGCGAACATTGTAGTATTGTCCAACCACTTTTTGTATATCTTGAATAGTAATCTTTTTAGATTTAGGTGCTTGTATAATATCTTTTAAAGCTTCCGCAGCTAATTCAGTCGTGATAGGTTTACCTTGTAATTGTGAATAAGCCAGTAAACGTGTTAATGCACCTTCAAGTTCACGAATATTGGATTGAATTTGATTTGCAATGTAGTTTAATGATTCCATTGGTATATCTAAATTCTCTTCTTCAATCTTTTTCTGTAAAATAGCCATTCTTGTTTCATAATCTGGTGGTGTAATATCCACGATTAAGCCCCATTCAAAGCGAGAACGGAGTCGATCTGACAATTTAGAGATCTCTTTTGGTGGACGGTCACTAGAAATAACAATTTGTTTATTATTGTTATGCAGTTCATTAAAAGTATGGAAGAATTCTTCTTGTGTTTGTTCCTTATTTTGAATGAACTGTATATCATCGATTAGTAAAACGTCGATATTACGGTATTTCTCTCTAAAAGCATCACCTTGGTTATCACGAATTGACTTAATAAATTCGTTTGTAAACTTTTCACTAGATGTATAAATCACATTAGCATTAGGATTATTATCCAAAACATGATGTCCAATGGCATGCATTAGATGGGTTTTTCCTAATCCAACTCCACCATAAATAAATAATGGATTGTATGCTTCGGCTGGTGCTTCTGCTACTGCTAAACTCGCAGCATGTGGAAAACGGTTGCCTGGTCCGATTACAAATGTGTCAAATGTATTGTGTGTATTAAATTGTTCAATACCACCTGGATTATCGACATTCTGATGTTGATGCGTTTCTGGAGTTGCAGGTTCTTCAGGTTGTTTTTGATCGGTCTTCATATATTTTGACAGTTCTTCTTCAGTTATAAAACGAGGTTTGACTTCATAACCAATCACTTCATATATGATGCTTTGCATAATCTCAATATATTTTTGATTGAGCCAATTCGCATTGAAAGATTCACTGACTAATACGATGGCTTTATCATTTTGGAGTGAATAGAGTTGCGTATCTTTTACGAAAGTATCAAAACTAATTTTTGAAATTCGTTCTTTGGCGAGGTCTAATACTTTTTCCCAAATTTCTTTTTCAGACATAAATAACTCCATCTTTCTCAAATTTTTTTAGTTATACACAAAAATAACACCCGTGGATAAAAATAATCACAGCATGTTAATAATTATCCACAAGTTAATCACAGACAGTGGATAACTTAAAGCACACTATGATTTATGCACAGCCAATTTGTATATAAATCTAATAAATAAATCCTTATAAAATCAATGATTAAACGACTTATCCACACAATTATACTTTTTCAGTAATATAGATGTCAAATGACTGTGAATATGTTCGTAAAAGATGTGAAAACTTGTGAATATCAACGTAATTGTCCACAAATTAAATAAGATTCTTTGTTGATAAGTGGATAACTTCGCACAATATTCATAATCGTTTAAAAACGGGGAGTATAACAGTTTGGGAAATAATTTATAAAGCTGTATGAAAAATGAATATATAATATAACGATAGGTAAAATGGGGATGGTTGGTTTGATAGTAATATGGAAGAATCAATTTAAAATGAGCTTGCTTTATAAGTAGTAATTTGTTATATTGTAGTAGTTGCTTGAAATATGATTAGATAATAAGTATATTAAACCAAGAATTTCTTATAGCAGTCAGTTAATAAGAGGAATCTCTTATGTATAAGTTTGTTGCTATTATATTAATAGTTACACACTTTAACAATTATCTATCTATAAATTTAACAGGGCTTTGATCCTGGAGATGTTAGATAACTTAATAAAGATGGAGGTGTTTTTACATGGTAAAACGTACTTATCAACCAAATAAACGTAAACATAGTAAAGTTCATGGTTTCAGAAAACGCATGAGCACTAAAAATGGCCGTAAAGTCTTAGCGCGCCGTCGTCGTAAAGGCCGTAAAGTTTTATCTGCATAAGATCACTGACTCATCAGTGGTCTTTTTTTTCGTTTTGAATACAGTAATTTTATTCAAACATTAACGATCAAACGTATTGTTGATTGGGTTAATTGATAGATGATAGATAAGAACTTTTGACTGAAATCAGCGTTTTCAATATAAATGCTGGTTTATTTTTGGTTAAAATTTAGATGGTTTATAATACTAAGGTAAGAGAATTTGATAAGCGAGTGATGTTTGGTGGAAAAAGCGTACCGTATAAAAAAGAATGCAGATTTTCAAAAAATATATAAAAGAGGAAAGTCTGTCGCAAATAGACAATTCGTAGTATATACCTATGATAATAAAGAACAAGAACATTTTCGCTTAGGGATTAGCGTTTCGAAAAAATTAGGTAACGCTGTTACTAGAAATAAAATTAAAAGAGCGATAAGAGAAAACTTTAAAGTGCATAAACAAGATATTATAACGAAAGATATTATCGTTATTGCAAGACAACCAGCTAAATCTATGTCCACTTTAGAAATTCAAGGTAGTTTAGAGCATGTACTTAAAATAGCTAAAGTATTTAATAAGAAAATTCAATAGGGTAGGGGAGATAGATTTTATACTAACGTAAGTCTAACCTCAGACAACCCGAAGTCTAACCCGAACATTCCGAACAATATAATAGATTTTTGAAATGAAACAATTTACAATATAGTATTGAAAAATTACTTGAATAAGGAGGCCAGCCTAACAATGGACTTTGATACAATTACTAGTATTTCAACGCCAATGGGCGAAGGTGCGATTGGTATTGTGAGACTTTCTGGTCCACAAGCAGTTGAAATTGGAGATAAACTATATAAAGGTAAGAAACCATTAGCAGAAGTTGATTCACATACAATAAATTACGGTCATATTATTGACCCAGAAACAAGTGAGACAGTTGAAGAGGTCATGATTTCCGTCTTAAGAGCACCTAAAACATTTACTAGAGAAGATATCATTGAAATCAATTGTCATGGCGGTATTTTAACTATTAATCGTATTTTGGAATTAACAATGACGCATGGCGCTCGAATGGCTGAACCAGGTGAATATACAAAACGTGCATTCTTAAATGGAAGAATTGATTTATCTCAAGCAGAAGCAGTGATGGACTTTATTCGTTCTAAAACAGATCGTGCTTCAAAAGTTGCAATGAATCAAATAGAGGGACGTTTAAGTGATTTAATAAAACGTCAACGTCAGTCAATATTAGAGATACTTGCTCAGGTTGAGGTAAATATCGATTATCCAGAGTATGACGATGTAGAGGATGCGACGACAGAGTTCTTATTACAACAATCTAAAAATATTAAACAAGAAATTAATCAACTATTAGAAACAGGTGCACAGGGTAAAATAATGAGAGAAGGTCTCTCCACTGTTATTGTAGGCCGACCAAACGTAGGTAAGTCTTCAATGCTAAATAACCTTATTCAAGATAATAAAGCGATTGTGACGGAAGTAGCTGGTACTACAAGAGATGTATTAGAAGAATATGTTAATGTCAGAGGTGTACCACTTCGTTTAGTAGATACAGCAGGTATTCGAGATACTGAAGACATAGTAGAGAAAATTGGTGTCGAACGTTCACGTAAAGCACTAAGTCAAGCTGACTTAATCTTATTTGTATTGAATAATAATGAAGCACTAACGGAAGATGACCAAACGTTATATGATGTTGTTAAAAATGAAGATGTTATTGTAATTATCAATAAAACAGATTTAGAAACACATCTAGATATTAATGAAGTCAAAGCAATGATTGGTGACACACCATTAATCCAAACTTCTATGCTAAAACAAGAAGGTATTGATGAATTAGAAATACAAATCAGAGACTTATTCTTTGGTGGAGATGTTCAAAATCAAGACATGACATACGTATCTAACTCACGCCATATTTCATTACTTAAACAAGCAAGACAATCAATCCAAGATGCGATTGATGCAGCTGAATCAGGTATACCGATGGATATGGTACAAATCGATTTAACACGCACTTGGGAGATTTTAGGTGAAATTATTGGCGAATCTGCAAGTGATGAATTAATTGATCAGTTATTTAGTCAATTCTGTTTAGGTAAATAGCGAATATAAATAGGGAAGTTCATCCAGCAGGGGTATATTTCTCAGACAAATAGGTAAATGTTTAATAAGGAGGTTCAACAATTGGTTCAAGAATATGATGTAATTGTAATTGGTGCAGGTCATGCTGGTATTGAAGCAGGTTTAGCATCAGCAAGACGTGGCGCTAAAACATTAATGTTAACAATCAATTTAGATAATATTGCCTTTATGCCATGTAATCCATCAGTAGGTGGTCCGGCTAAAGGGATTGTTGTACGTGAAATTGATGCATTAGGTGGCCAAATGGCTAAGACAATAGATAAAACGCATATCCAAATGCGTATGTTAAATACAGGTAAAGGACCAGCTGTTAGAGCATTACGTGCACAAGCTGATAAAGTGCTATACCAACAAGAGATGAAGAATGTTATCGAGGATGAAGATAACTTAGATATCATGCAAGGTATGGTAGATGAATTAATTATTGAAGATGACGAAGTTAAAGGTGTACGTACAAATATCGGTACAGAGTATCGCTCTAAAGCAGTGGTTATTACGACTGGTACATTTTTACGTGGTGAAATCATCTTAGGTAACATGAAGTACTCAAGTGGTCCAAATCACCAATTACCATCTGTCACATTAGCAGATAATTTAAGAGGATTAGGTTTCGAGGTTGTACGTTTTAAAACGGGAACACCACCACGTGTTAACTCTAAAACAATCGATTATTCAAAAACTGAGATCCAACCTGGTGATGATGTAGGACGTGCTTTCAGTTATGAAACGACAGAATATATTTTAGAGCAGTTACCATGTTGGTTAACTTATACTAATGATAAAACACATCAAGTGATTGACGACAATTTACATTTATCTGCAATGTACTCTGGAATGATAAAAGGTACAGGTCCAAGATATTGTCCATCAATCGAAGACAAATTTGTACGTTTCAATGATAAACCACGCCATCAATTATTCTTAGAACCAGAGGGACGTAATACTAATGAAGTATACGTACAAGGATTATCAACAAGTCTACCTGAACACGTTCAAAGACAAATGTTAGAGACGATACCTGGGTTAGAAAAAGCAGATATGATGCGTGCAGGTTATGCCATTGAATATGATGCAATTGTTCCAACTCAATTATGGCCGACACTAGAAACAAAAATGATTAAGAATTTATATACTGCTGGCCAAATTAACGGTACATCAGGTTATGAAGAAGCGGCTGGACAAGGTATTATGGCTGGTATTAATGCAGCAGGTAAAGTATTAGGTAAAGAAGAGAAGATCTTAAGTCGTTCGGATGCGTATATTGGCGTCCTTATCGATGATTTAGTAACAAAAGGTACAAATGAACCATATCGTTTATTAACATCACGTGCAGAATACCGTTTATTATTACGTCATGATAATGCTGACTTACGTCTTACAGATTTAGGACATGAGCTAGGTTTAATTTCGAATGAACGTTATGCGCAGTTTAATCATAAACGTCAACAAATAAAAGATGAAATTCAAAGATTAACAGATATCCGTATCAAACCAAATGACCATACGCAATCAGTGATCGAAGCAAATGGTGGTTCTAAACTTAAAGATGGTATATTAGCTATCGATTTATTACGTAGACCTGAAATGACATATGATACGATATTAGAAATCTTGGAAGAAGATCATCAATTACCTTCAGAAGTTGAAGAACAAGTTGAAATTCAAACAAAATATGAAGGTTATATCAATAAATCATTACAACAAGTTGAAAAAGTAAAACGTATGGAACAAAAGAAAATTCCTGAAGACTTAGACTATAGTAAAGTTGATAGTTTAGCTTCAGAAGCTAGAGAAAAACTAGCTGAAGTTAAGCCACTCAATATTGCGCAAGCTTCAAGAATTTCTGGCGTTAACCCAGCTGATATTTCAATTTTACTTGTATATTTAGAACAAGGAAAACTTCAAAGGGTGAATCAATAATGAGTATAGAATGGCTATCTGAGAAATTAAAAGAACACAACATCGAATTATCGAACACTCAAAAAGAACAATTTCAAACATACTATCAGCTACTTGTTGAATGGAATGAAAAGATGAATTTGACAAGTATTACGGATGAACATGAAGTGTATTTAAAGCATTTTTATGATTCAATCACACCGAGTTTCTATTATGACTTTAAGGGTTCATTATCAATATGTGATGTGGGTGCAGGTGCAGGTTTCCCAAGTATTCCATTGAAAATCATCTTCCCTGAGTTGAAAGTGACAATAGTCGATTCATTAAATAAGCGTATCCAATTTTTAAATCATTTAGCAGACGCTTTAGGTCTCCAAGATGTGAGTTTTGTGCATGATCGTGCAGAAACCTTTGGTAAGGGAGACTACAGGGAGTCTTACGATATCGTTACTGCCCGCGCTGTTGCGCGTCTAACTGTATTAAGTGAATTGTGTCTACCTTTAGCTAAAAAAGGTGGTCAATTCATAGCTTTAAAATCATCTAAAGGTGAAGAAGAATTAGACGAAGCTCAATTTGCAATTAATGTATTAGGTGGCAATGTTAAAGAAACCTTTAACTTTGAATTGCCAGAAGAAGCGGGAGAAAGACAAATGATTGTCATTGATAAACGACGCCAAACATCTAAGAAATACCCAAGAAAACCAGGTACACCCAATAAATCTCCTTTACTTGAAAAGTAAGATATGATGATATAGAAATGAATGAGAGGGAGCGAATGGATTATGAAGAAACCTTTTTCAAAATTATTTGGTTTAAAAAACAAAGATGACATCATGGGTTCTATTGAAGAAGACCGAAATAATAATGTTGAGTCCATTCATATTGAACGTATCGTACCTAATCGTTATCAACCTAGACAAGTATTTGAACCAAGTAAAATACATGAACTTGCAGAATCAATTAAAGAACATGGATTATTACAACCGATTGTAGTTAGACCTATTGAAGAAGATATGTTCGAAATTATTGCAGGTGAACGCAGATTTAGAGCAATGCAATCTTTAAATATGTCTCAAGCAGATGTCATTATCCGAGATATGGATGATGAAGAAACTGCAGTGGTTGCATTAATTGAAAATATTCAACGTGAAAACTTATCCGTAGTCGAAGAAGCGGAAGCATATAAAAAGCTACTTGAACTTGGTGATGTGACACAGAGTGAATTAGCGAAAAGTTTAGGTAAAAGCCAAAGCTTCATTGCTAATAAGCTACGCTTACTAAAATTAGCACCTAAAGTCATTACAAGATTAAGAGAAGGTAAAATAACTGAACGACATGCACGTGCTGTACTCGTATTATCCGAAGAAGATCAAGAAGCATTAATTGAACAGGTCATAGCTCAAAAGCTTAATGTGAAGCAAACAGAAGATAAAGTACGTCAAAAGACAGGACCTGAAAAGATTAAAGCACAGTCATTCCAATTCTCACAAGATGTAACGCAAGCAAGAGATGAAGTAGGTAAAAGTATCGAAGCAATTCAACAATCGGGCTTACACGTTGAGCAAAAAGATAGAGATCACGATGATTATTATGAAATTAAAATCAGAATTTATAAGAAGTAAGTAGAACTCCTTTTGTCATTGAGATGAAAGGAGTTTTTATTATGATTTTATATTTATAGAGAGTTCAAACTAGCTAAGTAATAATTAGAAAATTAGGTCTATTGATTTTATTGTTTACAATTGATAAAGTGCGTTTTACACTAAAAGTAAACGAAACGTTTCGTTTAATAATTAGCAAAGAAGGATTATTGTGTTCGGAATATCTATATCAAGTGCGATACTTCATTTTGTAATCGGTGGATTTGCGGTTGCTTTAGCATCAATTATGGCAGAGAAAGTTGGCGGTAAACTAGGTGGTATTATAGCTACAATGCCCGCAGTCTACTTAGCAGCAGTGATAGCATTAACCATAGATCATGAGGGCGATGAACTCATTAAAATGTCTATGCATTTAAGTACAGGTGCGATAGTAGGCATTATATCGTGTATTTTAACTGTATTTTTTACCTCAATTTTTATTTATAAGAAAGACTATAAAAGTGGTACAGTATTTGCCATATTGTGTTGGCTTGTGATTTCTGTGGCGATTTTTGTAGTAAGACATATATAAAAGGAGGTACATTTTAATGAAATTAACAATTATTAAATTTTTAGTTGGTGGATTAGCAGTATTAATTAGTTATATCGTCTCAGTGGTACTTCCTTGGAAAGAATTTGGAGGAATATTTGCTACTTTCCCGGCAGTATTTTTAGTATCTATGTGCATTTCTGGAATGCAATATGGTAACAAAGTGGCAATGCATGTGAGTCGAGGAGCAGTCTTTGGTATGACTGGCGTTCTGTTTAGTATATTAGCAACATGGGCAATGCTCAACGTAACACATATGTGGTTGCTTAGCATTATTGTTGGATTTATAGTATGGTTTGTAAGTGCATTTATAATATTTGAAATCGTGGAGTACGTAGCACGTAAAAGAAGGGGAAAATATGGCTGGAAGACCGAAAGACCCAACAGTAAATAAAAAAATTTATGAAGAAATTAATCGTTTATTAGAAACAACACATTTTAAAAATATGACGATAGATCAAATTGCTGAGAATACAAGTGTTTCTAAGGCAACGATATATCGTCGTTGGAAAGACAAAGAGTCTATGATTGTAGATATGTTTGTAGATCAATCACGAATCATTGAACCAGAATATGATAATCTGTTTGATAATCTATATGATTTCCTAATTAAAGTTATGAAAATCTATAAGACACCATTAGGAAGTGCTGTTATTGAAATATTGATAAGTAATCAACAGACAGAAGCACGAGAAAAATTTATGAGAGATTACTTTGAACATAATAGAACGATTTTAAAATCCATCATTAGTCAACATATCGAAGAAGACAATCAAGATTTATTCATCGATATCATATTCTCTCCTATCTATTTCAATATATTAATCAAACCGCAGTCTCTGACAGAAGCATATATTGAGAAAATGTTAAAAATGATTTTAAAAGCATATGACGTATAGTTATAGTTCGATAGCGTTCCTGACTAAGGAGCGTTTTTATTTTGAAATAATATATAAAGGGTAGTCTAAGGTAAGTCTTTGAAATCTTGTTATGACATGGTGTAAAAACATTTTGACAGAACAATTAATGAAATTGTAAATCAAATTTGGTAGTTTTATTTTAAAGAAAACGTTTCTATATGAGTATCACTTTGAAGAAAAGTGAAATACTTTTTAACTAGAAAATTAAGGAGACAGAAGCATGAATATAAGCCATCAAATTAAATTATGCAGGGAAAATAAAGGATATTCTCAAGAATATTTAGCTGAGAAACTATATGTATCTAGACAAACTATTTCGAATTGGGAAAATGAGCGTAGTTATCCAGATGTACATAACTTAATAATGATGTGTGAGTTATTCAATGTGTCCTTGGATGATCTAGTTCAAGGAGAAATTCATATGGAGCAAAGAGAATTAGTAAAAAAGAAGTTTGATTTTTGGACGTATATAATGTTAATACTTCTGATAGGTTCACTGATATTATTAGGGCCCTTAATTGTGTATTTAAGTTGGTGGGGCTTTGCTATATTTTTATTATTGTATTTGGTCGGGATATATGCAGGTGGAAATGTTGATAAAATTAAATATAAAAATGGCATGGATAATTACGATAGAATTGTTGCTTTTATGAATGGAAAAGATCCTAATGAAGTAAATGTTAGTAAACGAAGAGCAGTCTTAACGGATATTATCATCTTTATTCTAGTAAGTGGTGGCTATGGAGCAATAGGAGGGCTAAGTATTTATTTAGCTTTTAAATTTTTGTAAGTGAAATAGAAAATATTTTTACATTTTAAAAGTCCTTTGATAGCATATATTTTAATAATAAATATAATTTAAAGGATGGTTGCATGCGTTATAAAAGGCTAACTTCGGTATTACTTACGTCATCTTTGATATTAGGAGCATGTTCTGGACATGATGATCATGAAAAGATAAATAAAAATGACGATGAAAAGTTACCACCTATTCCTAAGAAAGTGTTTGTAGATCAAAAATCAAATAAGCAATTATCTGAAAAGGAATTAAAGAAAAGTATTAAGACATACTTAAATACGAATAAGGATTTAGCAGACAATATCACTGATTTAGGCTCAGAAACTAAACTCAATAAAAAAGATCAAAAGAAACTAAACAAATTGCAACATATGTCTAAAGAAAATGATCAAAACTTTGAAGATTATATTAGAAAAAATGAATTACCTAAAGGATATAAAGAAGGTACTGAATTAACAGGAAAATATACTAAAGAAACCAATGACTATTTAAATCAATTAACTTCAAAATTACAAAAGTTAGATAAAAAAGATACAAAAGAAATCGATAAATTAAATTCAAAATATAAAGATAAAGTAAACGGTAAACAACAGAAGAAAGTAGAGAACTTCTTAAAAGATAAAGATATTGAAACAAAAGCATTTGAAAAGTAATTGAATATAATCAATAAAAAATTCCCAGTTCCGAAGCGGTTCTGGGAATTTTTAATATTGATTACATACCAGATAAACTTTGCATAGAATCCTGCATACCTGCACCAATTAAGCCAGAGCCAATAGTTAATACTAAGGCAACTACTGCCCAAATAATAGATGCTTTTTTAGATAATTTACTAGTACCAAAATAAACTGCAAATATTAAATAAGCTGATAATAAATTAGATAAACTGAATGGTACTAAGTAATTATTTCCTTTATCAAATACATTGAGACTATCTAATTGTGTTTCTGGAATAGTTAAACCAAACAAGGCTTGAATACCGTATACGATAATTGTAAAAACTACTGTAATTATTGAATATGAAATTGTAGCGGAAAAAATCTGAATAGCACTTGCATCAGATTTCATAATTTTTGTAATAACTAAGAAGATAACGAAAGTTATTAGTAATCCAAAAATAATTGCTCCAATAGATTGCCCGATAAAAGTTGCTACATTAAATTGGTTTTGCTTATCAATTTCAGATTGACTTAAACCTGCTTGCTTCAAGGCTTTGGTATTATCTGTAATATTTAATGCTAATGCCATAGATACAAAAGTTAAAACAATAAATATGATTAACTTTACAAGCCATTTTGGATTTTGTCGTATCTTTCTAAAATGGTCTAAAAAAGGTAAGTTAGATTGTGATGCTTCAGGTTGTGTTGTATTCGTTTGTTCCATATATGTATCTCCCCTTATTGTTATTTTAATAACAGAATAACATTGTTAAATAATTTTTAAAATATCAATTTTTATTTTAAATAAGTATAAAAAATAGAGTAAGTAAAAGAAATACAAAAACTTTTTCATTATTATTAAACTTAAAATAAGCTTAAATCTCCTTAAATTAAATATATATAATAATTAAAGTATGTTATCATGCAAAATATAATACATTTTAAGGAGCATAGGACATGAAGAAAAACATATTATGGAGTATTATCGGCGTGGCAATCATTCTACTTCTAGTTATTGCAGCGTTCATCGTGAAACAGACAACTGGCTCTGGTAATAAAGATAGTAAAGGTTACGATACATATACAGTTAAGAAAGAAACACCGATTAGTCTAGAGGGTAAGGCATCTCCGAAATCGGTCAAAACATATAACAACAATAGTCAAATTGGCACATTCCAGAGTCCAGCCGTTGATGACGGTCAAAAGGTCAAACAAGGGGATCGTCTCCTAAGTTATGATACGAACAATAGTAAGCGTCAACAACTCGCAAACAAAGTGGATCAAGCACAACAACAAGTGAATGATGATTATCAAAAAATCAATCAAAGTCCTAACAATAATCAACTACAATCTAAACTGACACAAGATCAAAGTTCACTTAACGAAGCACAACAACAACTGGCACAACATGATAAACAAATGAACGATAGTATTTATGCTGCATTTGATGGTAAGGTCAATATTAAAAATGGGGAAGATGCTGGTGACGGACAACCTGTCTTACAACTTATTTCAGACAATCCACAAATTAAATCAACTGTCACGGAGTTTGATGTTGAGAAAATCAAAGAAGGTGACAAAGTCGATGTCACAGTTAATAGTAATGGTAAAAAAGGTAAAGGTAAGATTCTTAAAATAGATGAATTACCAACGAGTTATGATGACAGCGCTAGTGGTGAAGCAAGTGGCGCACAAGCAGGTGCAGGTAGCCAAGGTGACGAAGGTCAAGAGGGTGGTAGTGCCGCACAAGCTTCAAATCCAACGGTAAATAATCCATCTGGTGGCAAAGAAGGTGATACATCTAAATACAATGTCATTATTGGTGATTTAGATATTCCAGTACGTTCAGGGTTCTCAATGGACGCGAAAATTCCATTAAAATCTTTAAAACTACCTAACGATGTTTTAACAAAAGATAACGATGTCTTTGTATTAGATAAAAAAAATAAAGTTCACAAACGTGATATTAAAATCGACCGCAACAATGGCCAAATTATTGTGAAAAAAGGACTTAAAGCTGGTGATAAAGTCATCAAAAATCCTAAAGGTAATTTAAATGATGGAGAAAAAGTTGAGGTGTCATCATGATTGAATTGAAAAAAATCAATCGACATTTCAAAAATGGAGACGAAACGAATCATATTTTAAAAGATATTGATATTCATATTGATGAAGGTGAATTTATCGCCATTATGGGGCCATCAGGGTCAGGTAAAAGTACATTAATTAATATTCTAGGATTTATTGACCGTGGTTATGAAGGCAATTACCTTTTTAACGGTGACAATTATAAAAAAGCATCAGATAATCGTCTCGCAACGATACGAAATCATACAGTAGGATTTGTGTTTCAAAACTTTAAATTAATTCAAAATAATACCATTCTTGAAAATGTCAGTATTCCACTCATATATAATGGAATGAGTAGTAAAGACCGTAAAGCCAAAGTGTTAAAAGGATTGGAAGATGTTGGTCTACATCAGAAGGAAGACTTACTTCCTAATAAATTATCAGGTGGACAACAACAACGTGTAGCGATTGCGAGAGCGATTATTAATGAACCTAAATTTATCATTGCCGATGAGCCAACAGGGGCATTAGATTCAAAAACATCAAAAGATATTATGGATTTGTTTGTGTCGTTAAACAAAGAAAAAGGAACAACCATGATTATGGTAACCCACGATCGTGAGGTAGCGAATAAAGCTGATCGTATTATTCATATTTTAGATGGTCGTGTGAAAGAGGAAGAGGTGTTGACGCATGAATAACTTTTCTAATATTTTATCCGTCGCCTTTCGCTCTATTTTAAAAAATAAGCGTCGTAATATCTTTACGATGATTGGTATTATTATCGGTATAGCGGCCGTGATTACAATTATGGCTTTAGGTAATGGCTTTAAAAAATCAACGACAGAACAGTTTGACGACGCTGGTGCAGGTAAAAATCAGGCATCGATATCATATATGACACAAGACATGAGCGCACCGAAAGACAATCCATTTAAACAAGAAGATATTAGTGTTGTAGAACAAATTAATGGTGTCAAAAGTGCAAAAATTAAAGAAAGCGAAGATAGTACATACTCTGCCAAAGTAACGAATACACATGGCAGTGGTGAAATCAGTTTAAAAAAGGCTTCTCATGTGTCAGGGGTCGATGAAGGCCATGGTTTTACGAAAGATGATAACGATACACAGGAGAAAGTCGTCGTGATTGATAGTAAAGTGGCGAAAAAGGTATTCCACAATGCGAAAGCAGCTGTTGGCAAATCCATTTATATTAATGGTGAAGGATTTAAAGTGGTTGGTGTTGGCGATGCAAGTGGTCAAGATGCGAATGGTATGCCACTTGAATCGGTCGTTCAAATGCCAACTAAAACAGCGGATCACTACATGAGCAACTTATCTCAAGGGACGCCACAACTATTAGTAACTGTTAACGATGGTGAAAATAAGAAAGATGTTGGTAAGAAAGTTGAAAAAGAGCTGAATAAAAAAGGTACGGGCGTATCTGATGGCCAATATAGCTTTGCGGATAATGAAGAGATGATGAAAGGTATCGGCAAAGTATTAGATATGATTACCTACTTCGTCGCAGCTGTGGCAGGTATTTCATTATTTATAGCCGGAATCGGTGTTATGAATGTGATGTATATTTCTGTAACTGAACGGACAGAAGAAATTGCGATACGACGTGCCTTTGGTGCCAAAGGTCGAGATATCGAAATCCAGTTCTTAGTAGAAAGTGTTGTGTTGTGTTTACTCGGTGGTATTATCGGACTGATACTCGGTATTATTATTGCCACACTTGTCGACTTAGCAACACCAGATATGGTTAAGAGTTCCGTCAGTCTCGGGTCAGTCATCTTAGCAGTGGGCGTATCCACATTAATTGGTATCGTCTTCGGTTGGATCCCAGCTAGAGCAGCTTCTAAAAAAGAATTGATTGATATTATTAAATAGTAAACATCATAAAGCACTCGTACCAATTGAAGTACGAGTGCTTTTATCATTA